>JAIRNR010000058.1 GCA_031257915.1 Bacteroidales bacterium | reverse complement strand
TACAGTAGAAATATCTGCTGCTGACCTTTCTGCACTACTTTCTGATACTACTTATGCGCCATTAAGCGGTCACGCAAACAAGACGGTACAAACAGTTCTGAATTTAGGTGGAGGTTCAGATAGTGTAGGTACAATAGCGGCAGATTGGGATTTATGTAGTTTCAGTACGGCTGCAAAAAACCATTATGGCCAGATATACTACAGTAGGGCGAGTAAAATTTTCGGTCCGAGTGATGCCTATTATGTTGATAATGGTGAGAGTCCCCACAATAACAATTATGCGTGTAGTAATGTAAGTTGGTATGGTGGAATGGCTTACAGTATATGGTTGGGTGGAATGTTACCGACTGTAGGTCAGTGGTATTACGGTGCTTGTGCGACTAACAACAGTGGTGGAAAAGCGGCAAACAGTCATTGTCCGAGCCCTATAGCAAAGACGTCAAGTCTTTATAGTGGTTATGAGGTTCTTGATCCAATAGCATGGTACAGTGTCAACGATAAAACAGATCACGTACACGAAGTAGGGAAAAAAGCCCCGAACTGTGTAGGGTTATATGACGTAAGCGGTAACCTATATGAGTGGTGTTTGGACTGGAGCCAATCTGGTGATTATACGGGTGGTCAGGACGGTGTGTCTGTGCCTGTCACTTCTTATGAAATTTCCTCCCGTGCGCTTCGCGGTGGTGTCTGGAACAACAGCCCGATCGGCTGTTCGCTGGGCAGGCGCGCCAGCTACTATCCCTACGTCTCGGCCGACGAATGGGGGTTCCGAGCAGCGGTAGCACCATAGTCCTCCACTCCGCTCCGCCACAAGCAACAGTTTAAAAGGAAAGAGTGCGTAAGCAACAGGAAAAAGTGCGGCAGCGACGACTTTATACGCAAAGAATATATGAAATAAAAATTTTAAGCGGGTTAATTTGGAGTGCAAAACGAAAAAAAGTATAGAGTGACGGTGCCAAACGGAGTTTGTAAACAAAAACAACAGTTATAAAAAAGGCAACATAACAATAAGGTCAACAAACAATAATCCCAAAACAGACGCAGACAAACAAATAACACAACAAATCAACAAACAACAATCCCAAAACAGACGAACAAAAACAAAAAATCAACAAAAAACAATCTCAACAAAAACACGGACAAAAAAGCCGACAGCGCATTTGCTAAACAGGTTTGAACAGGCACGTAAGACCACGTAAAAAGCCGAGTTTTGAAAAGCCTGCCAAACTATTTAATGCACATTTAACAACTCTAATGGTTGAATCTATATATCTTAATAACTATTGGTTGTTAAATTTATAATCATCACATTTCATGAAAACGTTTCATTTTTTGTAAATTTGTACAATAAACCATATTGTTATGAAAAAGATTTTAACACTTTTTACAATTTGTGCCGTTTTTGCCTTAATGATTACAGGCTGTCAAACGAACAAAGTAAACCAGCTTGAAAAGGAAAACGAACTGTTGAGACAGGAAATTATTCGTTCAGATTCTGTTCAAATGCAATTCATGAATGCATATTCCGAAATTGAATATAATTTGTCGGAAATCCGCGCCCGCGAAAAGAATATTAACAAATATTCCAGTGAGCCGGAAATCAGAAACAACCGCACTATGCAGGAAAAAATTCTTGAAGATATTGCTGTTATTGGTCGTTTACTTGAAGACAACCGCACAAAACTTGCCCGTATGACAAATCTGCAAAAACAACTTATTACTGTTAAAGCAGAAAATGCGCGTTTAAAGAAACTTGCGCGTACGCATGAACAGTCGTTCGGTGTAAGTTCCGGTTCCGGAGGTAGAGTCAGTTCGTCAAACATTGAAAGAGAAAATCGTGCAACGCAAAAATTGTATGAAGATCAGTTGAAAAGTAGAGGGCGGGAGCAGCCGAAAGAAAGACTGCAACAGACGCAAAGTACATCTGCAAATGCTGCTTCAGCAGAGGTTGCCCGATTAAAGGCACTTAATCAATCATTACAAAACACCATAACTCAATTGCGCCAACAGGTTTCCGAAAGTGAGGCACGTATAGAGGCATTGCAGGAAGAACTTTCACTGCTTAAAGAGGCTTATGCCGCACTTCAGGCAATTAACGAAAGTTTGCAGGCAGAGAATAGCCAATATAAATCGGACCTCGCTGCTTCGCAGGCGGAAATTGATCAGAAAAATGCTGAAATTTCACGCTTGAACGAAGTCGTGCAGGCGGCGTACTACTACATTGGCACAAAGAAAGATGCTGCTGCAAAAGGACTTATTGTAAAGTCGGGCAATACGCCGGTGTACAAGGATTCGGATTTTATACGGATTGAGAATATCTCCGAGAAAAAAGTTATTGAAACAAATTCGGCAAAACCGACCGTTATAAGTAATCATCCGGCAACAAGCTACTCTCTTGATACGAAAGACAAAGAGAATGTCAAAATTGTAATTAAAAATCCTGATTTGTTTTGGAAAGTTACAAAATATCTTGTAGTTGTTACGCCTAAATAATCGGCAACAGTTTTTATGTTTGATAAAAATACAATAATTGCCATTGGTTCCGACCACGCGGGCTTTGAGATGAAATTGTATCTTTTGGAAACGCTGACAAAAGAGGGTTATAAATTCAAAGATTATGGGGCGTTTTCTCCTGAACGTGTTGATTATCCTGATATTGCCCACACTGTTGCGGACAATATTTCGACCGGTGTTCAAACTGCGGGTATTTTGATTTGCGGTAGTGGAAACGGTATTTCCATTGCAGCAAACAAACATCCCGACATCCGTTGCGCACTTTGCTGGAACAGAGAGATTGCTGTATTGGCACGTAAACATAACGATGCAAATATTATTTCGCTACCGGGCAGATTTCTTGATTTTGCTGTTGCCGCAGATATGGTAAAAGCATTTTTTGATACTGCGTTTGAGGGTGGACGGCATTCTTTGCGGATAAATAAAATAAATCTTAGCTGTGGCTGTGGTTGTTGATTTCAAAGATGCCCTTTATTCGCATTATTTGAACACGTCTGCAAATGCGTCTTCTTACTACAAAAGCCGCAGTGCATACGAAACAGTTAAGCGGCGGGCGGCGTTTTATCGCTATAAAGTTTTGCATGACGAACGAAAGTATCTTATCGAATTTGAAAAAAATTTTTCACTTTCGGGTGGAAAGGTACTTTACGCCGAAACTCCTGCCGATGTACAGGCTGAGATAACAAAAATTTTAGAATCGGAAAAAGGCGGTAAACGAAATGTTTTACTGAATAAATCGGACATAATTGATGAAATTGACGTTGAAAATTTTCTTACAAAACAGGGGGTATCTTTTATTGACGCCAATATCTATAAACAGAATGAACCGTTTATCCCTGAAAGTTACTCTGCTCTGCGCGAGAAAATAATAGCGGTAACGGGCGGTAATGCTGTTGATGATTCCGATTTGATTTCAGCGTATTCCGGAGATATTTACAAACAATATTTACGAGTAAATTCTTATAAAAAGTCCGTTGCTGTCAGCGCAGCGGATTTTCTTGTTGCCGACACGGGCGGCATTGTCGTCAGGGATAATTCGGGCTGCAGTGTGCTTACTCTGCTTTTGTGTCAGACAAAAATTTTTATTGCAGGCATAGACCAAATGCTTGCTTCGCTTGCCGATTTGTCGCTCTATTCGCGCCTGTACGCAACGCTTGCATATAACAGACCTCTTTCACTTAATCAGACGATTTTTTCGGGACGCCGTGATGTTTACCTGATTTTTGTTGATAACGGTCGAACAGAAATACTCTCCTGTCCCGAACGGCGGAGTGTGCTTGCGTGTATTAACTGCGGAGCGTGTAATGGTGTGTGTCCAACCGGAAATCCTGTTTCATTTGTAAAAACAGGTAATTGCAATTGCTGCACTTTATGCGGACATTGTCAGGATGTCTGTCCTGTTAATATCCCGCTTAAAAAACTTATTTTAAAAAGCAGAAAGGCCGCCGCTTCGGGCGTTCCGAGCTCTTCGGCTTCCAATACGTCTGTCGGTGGTAAAACTTCGGTAAGCGTTATCAATAAATCTCGTATAAAGACACTTACAAAAATGTTTTTGAAAAGAAAAAATATGGAAAAAGGGACGGACAGATTTTTCTTAAAAAGGGCGTTTAAAAAAGCGTTTGGCTCGGGGAAAATTTTTCCTAACTTTGACAGGAAGACATTTAATCAAATTTGGATGAAGCTGCATCCTGTTAACGAGGATGATTAGTGGGGATGATTTGACGGTAGAATATTTATCAAATTCGGATGAGGATGTATTTGTTAGTGAGGATGATTAGTGAGGATGATTTGACGGTAGAATATTTAATCAAATTCGGATGAAGATGTATTTGTTAGCGAGGATGATTTGTGGGGATGATTTGTATAAAAAATTTATAATAATATGAAGACAGAAGAAAAAATTTTGCGGCTTATTGACCTTACCGCTCTTGACGGTAGCGATACTTCCGCACGTATTGAAGATTTATGTAAAAAAGCACAGGAATATCACACTGCCGCTGTCTGTGTTTATCCATATTACGTGCCTCTTGCAAAAAAACTTTTAACTGCAACACCTGTGCGTGTTGCTTGTGTTGCCGGCGGATTTCCTGCTTCACAAACGCCGTTGTCAATAAAGACGCTTGAGGTTGAATATTGTGTTAAAAACGGCACCGACGAAGTTGATATTGTTATTCCCATCGGCGGATTTTTAGAAGGAGATAAACAGCGTGTTATTGATGAAGTTAAAACGCTTAAAAAAGCGTGCGGTGAAAAACATCTTAAAGTTATTTTGGAAACAGGTGCACTCGGAACACCTGAAAAGATTCGTACCGCTTCACTTCTTGCTATTGAGGGCGGCGCGGATTTTATAAAAACATCAACCGGTAAAATTCCTGTTGCTGCAACTATTGAGGCAGCACGTGTAATGGTTGAAGTTATTAAGGAACATTACGAAAAGACAGGCAAATATATAGGCTTTAAACCCGCGGGTGGTATTTCTACATTTGAAGAAGCCCTACCCTATTACGAGCTTGTGGAGAGTGTTCTTGGCGAAGCGTGGCTTACACCTGATTTATTCCGTTTCGGTGCAAGCCGTTTGGCTACGGATTTGGCGGCGCGGATTTTATAAAAACATCAACCGGTAAAATTCCTGTTGCTGCAACTATTGAGGAACATCACGGAAAGACAGACAAATATATCGGCTTTAAGCCCGCAGGTGGTATTTCTACAAAAGTGCATTCTTTGTTAATTTCAATTTAATTCACAGGTATAATTTGTTAATTTATGTTAAATAATTTTATTTCTTAACATATCTGTAATTTTTAACACAAATTCTTTGATTCTATTTTAACATTTTTTAAGTACTTACGTAATTGTATTTTTTCACATTTACTATTGTTCACAAGTGTTTATAATTAGTTTATTTCACTGATAATTTCATCTTTGTAATTTAACATTATGTTTATTTCTTCGTCTCTTTTGTAAATAACGTAAAAAGCAAATTTTTATTAAAATTTTAATAAACAAATTAACACCATAATAGTAGGGGATAATCCCATTTTAAAATTATTTTATTTTTTTATAGATTGTTTATTTCGTTGAAAAGTTGAGCCGTTTATCTGTTTACCGAATTATTTCGTTGTCGTTCGCCGATAAGGATATGGAATATCCTTTGCTGTAACGACGATGAGCGTATATTTCTTGATTTCGGTTTTTCCGCATCTAAGCATGCGGTTAGGCATATAATCGGCAATTTATGATATTGAGCGTATATTTCTTGATTTCGGTTTTTCCGCAGTTAAGTACGCGGCTAAGCATATAATCGGCAATTATGATATTGAGCGTATATTTTTTGATTTCGGTTTTTCCGCAGTTAAGCACGCGGTTAAGCATATAATCGGCAATTATGATATTGAGCGTATATTTCTTGATTTCGGTTTTTCCGCAGTTAAGCACGCAGTTAAGCATATAATCGGCAATTCTGATATTTCACGAAAGCAAAAACAGATAATGATTAAAAAATGGGGACGTTAAAATTTGGAAGTTTAGTACCTTTGCACTGATGGACAATTTTAATAAATTTACAGGACAGTTAAATGCTTTCATAAATAAATATTATAAAAATATTCTTTTTAAAGGAGTACTGCTTTCTATTGGGCTTTTAACAGGGTTGTTTTTATTTATCAATTTAGTTGAAATTTTTTATTTTCTTCCGTCTGTTTGGCGGCTTATACTGTTACTTGTTTTTATTTGCGTATTCCTGGGTGCGTCTTTTTTCTGGATACTGATTCCACTTATTAAAATTTACGGACATTCCCAATTACGTATTTTCAAGCGGATGACACTGCGGGAATCAGCAATTATTTTATCAAAAAAATATCCGGAATTAGATGATAATTTTTATAATGTTTTAGAATTAAAAAGTACGAAAAATTCACCGTCACAGGCATTATTGTCAGCGGCAATAGAGCAGATTTCGGGAAAGTTTTTGTTTTATCGCTTTACAAACAGTATTCAATATAAAAGCAGTAGAAAATATTTTAAATATATTGCCATACCACTTTTATTATTTGTTTTTGCGATGATTTTTTATCCCTCTCAAATTGTAAAATCGTCAAACAGAATTATACATTACAATACATTTTTTGAAAAAGAATTTCCATTTATTATTTCCATAGAAAATGAAAGTTTGGAAACACAGTATGAAGAAGATTTTACATTAAAAATAAATGTTACGGGAGATGTTTTGCCTGCCGAAATTTCTATTTCGGAAAATATTGGCAATATGACGGATAGCCGTGTTCTGAAAACAAAAAAAATAGATGCAAATAATTTTTCATATACTTTTAAAAATCCTGTGCAGTCAATAAATTTTAGAATAATTGCCGGCGATTATAAAAGCGAAGAATATGTTTTGCGAATAATTCCAAAGCCTGTTGTAGAGGAGATGAGAATGATTATTGATTATCCGCCGCACACAAATAAAAAACAGGAAATTATTTCAAATACTTTTGATGTTTCTGTTCCGCATGGTACTCATATTACTTGGGATTTGACGGTGAAAAATGCGAACGATCTATTTGCACATTACAGCACTGTCGGTGAGGCGTTAAATGGAACGTTTAATGTTAATGCAAGTAATAAGCCTAATTACAGATTTTCTATAAAAGTAATGCAAAGTTTTAATTATCAAATAATTCCATATTTAAATCGACGGCGAACGCAAGACACTTTAAGATTTTTTGTAGAAAATATTGCCGATGCTTTTCCACGTATCGCAGTTGAGGAATATATTGACAGTAATGATATAACGAAGCGTTTTTTTTCAGGCAGTGTAAGTGATGATTACGGTTTTCATTCATTGATGTTCAAAGCGGTAATAACCAATGCAGCGAATGGGGAAACCGGCGAGCAGATTTATAACGATACACTTTCCATCGCCGGATTTACGAGTGACGGCACATTTACATATTTTCTTGATTTAAACCATTATGAATTGCAGGCGGGAGATGAACTGTCTTATTATTTTGAGGTCAGAGATAACGATCCGTTTAATGGTTTTAAGCCTGCAAATTCAAATTTTTATTCGTACAAAAAGCAATCACTTGAAGAGATTCGCGAGGAAGTATCGTCTATTTCTGAGAATATAGAGGATAAACTTTCTTCTACGATGGAAAAAATGAAATTATTGAAAAAACAGACAGATAATATTATAAAACAACTGCTTGAAAAAAAGAATTTAGACTGGAACGACAGAAAATCTTTAGAAGATTTAATTGATATGCAGAAAAACGCTGCCGCAGAGTATAATCAGTTATCCGAAGAAATACAGCGGCGTGGCGAAAAAGAACAGCAGTTAAACGAATTTAATGAAGATATTTTGCAGGAACAAAAAGAGTTGCAGGAACTTTTTGACAATGTTTTTGATAAGGAAACAATGGCAAAGTTAGAGGAATTACAACGGCTTTTAGATGAAAATAAACCGAAAAACGAAATACTTGAAGGACTTGAAAAATTAAAAGAAAACAGACAGGATTTGGTGAAAGAATTAGAGCGGAATTTAGAACTTTACAAGCAACTTGAGTTTGAAAAAAATTTTGAAAAAGTGCTTGAAGATTTAAAGAATTTACGTGCAGAACAACTTGCCTTGAAAGAAGAAGGGTTTAAAAAAACAAATAATGATTCGCTTGCTGCTGCTGTGTTCGAACAACAACAGAAAATAAACGAAAAATTTGATTTATTACGTAAAGATTTGGAAAAACTTGACAAGCAAAATAAAGCATTACCGGAGCCGAACAGTTTTAAAAATCCGGAAGAAAAAAGTGCTTCAATAAAAAAATCGCTTGAAAAAGCAAAGGATGCGTTGCAAAAAAATGCAGACGCAACAAGAGAAAAGTCCCGAAAAAATATGTCGGATGCAGCGGCAGAGCAGCAGAAAGCGTCTGACGAAATGCAAGAATTGCAGGACGATTTGGAACAGCAACAGGCGGAAATGGAAGAAGAAAAAAGTGCAGAGGATGTGGAGTTTATCCGCAAACTTTTAAAAAGCGTTTTACGTGTTTCTTTTAAGCAGGAAGAACTTCTGCGCTCCCTTGGCAATATTACGGTGAAAGATCCGCGATATGCGCAGATTATCCGCGACCAGAATGCACTTAAAGTTGAAATAGAATTTGTTGCCGACAGCATAAATGCCATAGGTCGGCGTCAACCACAAGTTGCCTCTTTTACGAACAAGGAAATCCGAAATCTTTTAGACCATAGCAGAAAAGCATTAGACCGTTTATTGTTGATGAATAATATTAAATATCGTTACTACAATGATAAAAATAATACCGCAGCGAGCGAGCAGCAATATACAATGTCATCACTGAATAATACTGCCTTGCTTCTTGAGGAATCGCTCAACAAAATAGATGAGAAAAGGCGTAACGCACAAAGCAAAAAAAGTAAAAGCAAAGGTACGCCGTCAGCTTCGTGTGATAATCCCGGCTCAAGTGGCAAAAAGTCGGGTAAAAAGCCTTCGCAAGGCTCGCCGAAAGAAATGCAGGAAGCATTGAACAAGCAGTTGGACGCGTTGAAAAAAGCATTGGAAGAACGCGCACGTGGAACACAGGCAGGTTCGGGTAAACAAGGAAAAGAGTTTTCCGAGCAATTCGGAAAGGCGGTTATGCAACAGGAGATGATACGGCGTGCTTTACAGGAAGCAATGCGGAATATGAAAACGGATGCCGCAACATCTGCACTGTATAATAAAATTTTGGGTGATATGGAGCGCACCGAACGGGATTTAGTGAATAAAACTTTGACAAATGAAACGCTTTTGAGGCAGCAACAGATATTGACACGGCTTTTGGAAGCCGAACGTGCGGAGTTGAAGCGGGAACAGGAGGAAAAACGTGAAAGTCGGGCAGGGCGGCAGTTTGGGGTGTCTGCGGGTGATGAGACGGACGCTTTTGAGAAGAAGATGAAAGAACAGAAAGATGTATTGCGTATGTCTGCACCACCACTGCGCCCGTATTATAAGGATAAGGTTGACAGGTATTATTACGGGTTGTAGGTGATGGTTTTGCGGGTGAGACTTTTTTGAGGTGGGCTGGGTGTTTTTGGTTTTGTGGTGGGTATTGGTGTGGTTTTTGGGAGTTGGGTGTGCTGAGTTGAAGTGGGGGCGTGGGAGTTGGGTGGGGTGGCGGGTTTTAGACTGAGTGTATCAGGAAGTGGGAGAAGTGTGGGTGAGAAATAAGCTTTTCACGACTAAGTGACCGATTTACAAAGTGAAAGTTTAATAAATAATATTATTGTGGGCAGTCGTATGACGTCTTACGACGAGAAATAGTACGATGTTCCACGTGGAACATTGGTGTAAAAAAATTAAGAACAGAGTATTACGACGGGAAAAGATATAATAGACGGAGTGAAAAATTGTTTCGGCAATGAAACTGAAATCGTTCTCTTTCTTTACTTATTTCCAAGTTGGCAAAAGAACGAAGAACATATCAAAAATCACATAAAATGATTTAACATAAACTAAAAATAAAAGCAATTCAAAACACAAATATAAACTGAAAGCGTGAAGCGATGTATTTAAACAATTATACACAAGTGCAGCGAGGTAAAATTTTTATCAACGATGGAATTTATGTTATAACATAATTGCGGATAAATGAGAATATAAAACAGGCAATAACAAAAGATTTCAATACGAGTAATACGGTGAAATCTAATATAAACGGACACTTATAAACTAAAAGCGTGAAGCGATGTATTTAAACAATTATACACAAGTGCAGCGAGGTAAAATTTTTATCAACGATGGAATGTATGTTATAACATAGTTGCGGATAAATGAGAATATAAAACAGGCAATAACAAAAGATTTCAATACGAGCAATATGGTGAAATCTAATATAAACGGACACAGGGAAACAGGATGTGGATAGTTCTTTGAGCAGAACAAACTTGTTTTTAATTGAAAGGGGAGAAATACAGCCGATTGTTATAAGCACAATAGAGCAGGCAATAACTCTCACCCCCGTTACAAAGGAGAGAATACAGCCAACTGTTGCAGGCTGTCATGCGGGCATGGTTCTCAATACTTTTTTGTAACAGGATAGGTAACGCGTTAAAATTGTTTATAACTGAAAGTCGCGCCCGCCGGTGAGGATGTTCAATATTAGGTAATAACAGGCTTGGATGTTGAAATGCAGGATATGTTCGTTCATGTGACAATAGTCGTTATTTCAAGCATGATTCGCAATACCCTTTTGTGACAGGATGGGTATAATGTACTAAAATTATTTATGACTGAAAGTCGCGCTCACAGCGGGTAAAGGGCTTTAAGCATTAGATAATAACAGGCTTGGATATTAAAATATAGAATTTAGAATATGTTCGTTCGTATGATAATAGCCAATCATTACGAGCATGGTTCGCAATATTTTTGCTTTGAACATATTTGTTCCACGTGAAACAATTATATAAATAACTCAAATACAGACAATAATGTTAAAGAAAACAAAATTATCAAAAGTACTCGGTGCTGTACTTGCTGTTTTTGCGGCAGTTGCAACGAGTTGTGTATCGGAAAAGGGTTTTAAGCCAATATCCGTAAAAGAATTAAGAGAGCCGATAGTAAAAACAATCGCAGATGACTGGCTACTTGTTACAGCGGGTAGCAAAGACAATTTTAATATGATGACTGCTTCATGGGGTGAAATCGGTCATTTGTGGGGTGAACCGGTTTTTACGGTTTTTATTCGTCCCCAGCGTTATACTTATCAATTCATGGAAAGCAGTAAATACTTTACCGTCACTGTTCTTTCCGAGCAGTATAGAGATATACTTAATTTTTGCGGAACGAGATCGGGTCGGGATTATGATAAAATAAAAGAAACAGGTCTTGTGCCGCTTTATACTGATTTAGATAATGTTTATTATGAACAGGGGCGTCTTGTCATAGAATGTGAAAAAATCTATGCGGATGATTTTAAAGCAGAGAAGTTCACGGACAGTTCCATTTCTGAGAAGGTTTACCCAAGTGGAGATTTTCACAGAATGTATATTGGAAAGATAGTTAATATATGGGTGAAGTAGCAAGTACGGTTTTCATGAGAACTTTTATGGAATATACGTTGTAAAGACATCTGATATATGGACAAAGTGTTAGGTATGGTTTTTACGAAGACTTTCACAGAATATACACAGTAAAAGCAGTTAATATGTGGACAAAGTGTTAAGTACGGTTTTTATGAAGACTTTCACCGAATATATACTATAAAGACAGTTAATATTTGTACGAAAAATGGAATACGGTTTTTGCGGAGACTTTCATAGAATATACACTGTAAAAGCAGTTAATATATGGACAAAGTGTTAAATACGGTTTTTACGAAGACTTTCACCGAATATATACTATAAAGACAGTTAATATTTGTACGAAATATTGAATACGGTTTTTACGAAGACTTTCACCGAATATACACTGTAAAAACAGTTAATATGTGTACGAAGTGTTGAGTACGGTTTTCACGAAGACTTTCATAGAATATACACTGTAAAAGCAGTTAATATATGGACAAAGTGTTAAGTACGGTTTTTACGAGGACTTTTACAGACCGCGTATTGTAAAGACAATAGGATATGTGGACAAAGTGTTAAATACGGTTTTTACGAGGATTTTTACAGACAGCGTATTGTAAAGACAATTGGATATGTGGATAAAGTGTTAGGCACGGTTTTTACAAGGATTTTTACAGATAGCGTATTGTAAAAATAATTGAATATATGGACAAAGTGTTAAGTACGGTTTTTACGAGGACTTTTACAGACAGCATATTGTAAAGACTGTTGATATGTGAACAAAGTGTTAGGCACGGTTTTTACAAGGACTTTTACAGATAGCGTATTGTAAAAATAATTGGATATATGGACAAAGTGTTAAGTACGATTTTTACGAAGACTTTCACCGAATATACACTATAAAAACAGTTAATATGTGTACAAAATATTGAGTACGATTTTTACGAAGACTTTCACAGAATATACACAGTAAAAACAGTTAATGTGTGAATAAAGTATTAAGTCCGGTTTTCACAGGTATTTTCACAAACAATATGTTGTAAAGACAATTAATACATGGATAAATAATGAATAATAAAAAATTTACCCCCGAAAAGATAACAAAACTTGCACCAAACGAGATTTTTGTTTTTGGCAGTAATCTTGATGGGGCACACTTTGGAGGGGCAGCATACGCTGCGGTTAAAAAATTTAATGCTATAATGGGACAGGGTGTTGGCTTGCAGGGACAAAGTTATGCCATACCAACAATGCAGGGCGGCGTGGAAACGATACGTCCGTATGTGAACGAGTTTATCACTTTTGCAAAGGAACATCCCGAAAAACACTTTTTGGTTACACGTATTGGTTGTGGCATTGCCGGATTTAAAGACAGGGAAATCGCCCCGCTTTTTACAGAAGCATTAACCATGCAAAACATTTCCTTGCCGGAAACATTTGTATTGATAATAACAGAAAAATAGTATTCCCAATGGTAAATATTTGTAAAAACAGTTTGTTGTCATTTTTGTTATTGATAACGCTGCAAGCACAAAGCAGCAGCAAGTTTTCAGACAGGGAAAAACAGCATATTTTATCTGATAAAGAAGGCAACAGAAAGGAAAGTCCGATGCGGATATTGCAAACAACGAACAGAAGCGACTCACTCATGCTGCGGAAAGAATGTCTTGATATTGATATTTCCGACCCGCTTTTAAAAACGCTTATCGCACGAATGTCTGTTACAATGTTGCAAAATGGCGGAGTGGGCATCGCTGCGCCGCAAATTGGTATTTTGCGTAATGTTTTCATTTTTGTACGAGTTGATAAAATGCTTGAACTTGCACAAAGAGAACAGGAAAGGCAAAAGGAGTACGCCCAATTTAAAGAGAAAATAAAACAGGAAATAGAAAAAGAAGAGATCTCTGCAAAGGAAAAACGAAGTCTAAAAAAGAAACTGCGCATACAGGAAAAGAGAGAAAGAGCAGAGTATAAAAAATTCGGCAAGAAAATACAGACGGAAATAATTGAAGTGGCGATAAATCCGAAAATTGTCGCTCATTCCGACAGTGTCGTCTGTTTTTTAGGCGATGGCTGCCTGTCAATACCCGATGTTCAAGGAAATTCGTTGCGCTATGCGTGGATAGATGTTGAATATTATAACAGGCACGGTGCAAAAGTGCGCGAGCAGTTATCGGGCTATGACAGAAATGGCGATTTTACGGCTGTAATTTTTCAACATGAATATGACCATATTCAAGGAGTCCTGTTTATAGACAAACTTTGTGTAGAATGAATACGATGTTCCACGTGGAACATTTTTGTAAAATAATTAAAATGAGGATATTATTTGTAATTTTAGGTACGATTTCATTAGGATTAGGAATTGCAGGGATTTTTTTGCCGTTGTTGCCTACGACGCCGTTTTTACTTTTAACAGCTTGGTGCTATGCAAAAAGTTCTTCTCGATTACATAAGTGGCTTTTAGAGCATAAAATTTTTGGACAGTATATTCAAGATTATACCCAAAATCGTAGTATCCCGCTACGCGCAAAAATTGTTTCACTTACTGTTTTATGGGGAACGATTTTGTATTCTGTGTTTTTTATTGTAGATGGGCGGCTTTGGCTGCAAGTGGTTCTATTTGTTATTGCTGTGGGGGTTACGGTGCATTTGCTACGACTTAAAACACGAAAGCGAAATCGCAATAGTGTTGTAGTGAAACGGACTGTTTCGTATGAGAAATTACTGTTTTTTGTTTAGTTTATAATACGGATTTGCTATGTGGTTATTTGAGAGATTGTTTCGTGTGGGCTGTTGTGGTTGTTTTGTGCTTTTTCTTTTTAATTGATTTAGATTATGGGTCAAGCAGCCGGTAATGACGGCATTATGTCCGCAGTGATGATTGTTGACGAGAGATAGAAGATAGAGTAAAAGATTGCGAGTCAAGTTGAGAATGGTGGCATTATGTCCGTAATTATGATTGTTAGCAGGAGATAGAAGCGAAAGTGAAAGATTGCGAGTCAAGCCGGAAATGGTGGCATTATGTCCGTAATTATGGTTGTTAGCGGGAGATAGAAGCGAAAGTAAAAGATTGTGGGTCAAGTCGGGAATGGTGGTATTATGTCCGTAATTATGATTGTTAGCGGGAGATAGAAGCGAAAGTAAAAGATTGTGGGTCAAGTCGGGAATGGTGGTATTATGTCCGTAATTATGGTTGTTAGCGGGAGACAGAAGCGAAAGTAAAAGATTGTGGGTCAAGTCGGGAATGGTGGTATTATGTCCGTAATTATGGTTGTTAGCGGGAGATAGAAGCGAAAGTAAAAGATTGTGGGTCAAGTCGGGAATGGTGGTACTATGTCCGTAATTATGGTTGTTAGTGAGAGATAGAAGCGAAAGTAAAAAATTACGGGTCAAAGCCGACAATTTAATAAGCGGAACAACGCTTGTTGCTGCGGACAAAACGATAAAACACCACATCCGATTTGTTGAGAAACCAAAATAGAAAGCAAAGACATAGATGAAAAAATATTTTCCCTGTTTAAAACGGTGGAAACAACAATAATAAAATAATATATGGGTACGATTTCTTTTTTTGCAAGTTCTACAAAAATACCATCATTTAAACGGAGAGAATTAAAAAAAAACGTAGAAAAAATCATTTTAGCCAAGAAAAGAATTGTTGGCAATATTTCATACATTTTTTGTACGGATGAGGAACTTTTATCTATAAATAAAAAGTATCTTAATCACGACACTTATACCGATATTATTACATTCGATTATTCCGGCGGTGCGGATATTGCTTTGGATGAAGATATGAGCAAAAACGGGAGCGAATATGTGAGCGAGAACGCAGGCAAGAGTGTGGACAAAAACGGAAGCAATTATGCGGGTAAAAATGCAGGCAGGAATATGGCAAAAATGGTAAATTTTGGTAGTAATGCAGGCAAGAGTGCGGACAAAAACGGAAGCAATTATGCGGGTAAAAATGCAGGCAGGAATATGGCAAAAATGGTAAATTTTGACAGTTCGGGCAGTGTCGTCGGTGTTTATGGAGTGCCGTCTGTTATTTCCGGCGATATTTTTATAAGTGTAGAGCGTGTGTGCGAGAACGCCACAAAATACGGTGTTCCGTTTAAAATGGAATTACTGCGGGTTATGATTCATGGTATTTTGCATTTACTGGGACTTAAAGACAAAACGCCGGTAGAGGAAAAGAATATGCGAGCAGCAGAGGACGACGCGATAAGACGATTTTTTTGAAAGAACGAGGACACGAAACAAATCATTTACAGAGGCTTAAAGATAAAACACCGACAGAGGGAAAGAAGACACAAGCAGCAGACGACGACGCAATAAGACGATTTTTTAGAGAAAAATCTACATGAAACCTCAATTTAAACACGGACAGATTTAATCGTATTTTCTGCGCAACATGTAAACTCAAGACAAAAAACTCCTACTATTGCAGGTATTATTCGGTGGTACTGTTTCCACAACTCGTCTAACGAGACTAAAAAATTCCTACTATTGCAGGTTCTTCACCGGCAATCCACCCACCGATGTCGTTAAACAAGACAAAAAATTCCCACTATTATAAGTCGATGGTAAGCATAAACTGCATTATGTTAAAGTCAAACAAGACAAAAATTCCTACTATTGCAGGTCAGATACTATCGTAAATCCACAATCTGATAATAACAAGAATTAGTATTATCCATAATGTACTATTAAAAGATATTTATTGGCGAATATTTTAAAACTCTTTTAATTAACCCGAACCCCTTATCTATGCTACAATCTAAACGCAAATCATCCTGATATTTGACCATTAAGCCAAATTTTAGAGTAAAATCATCCTCTTTTTTGTCCTTTAAGCCGAAAATTACAAATATTTTTTGTAAATTTGCAATCTAATAATAGTAAAAATCACTATCAGTGGCTTGCGAAATAAAAAAGGATATTATTTTTGAGATTTACAAAAGTAATCGAACCGTGTTTAGAATCAACGATATTGCGTTATTGTTAAATACAACGGACAGGCTTTTACCTCAAAAATTGAACTACTACGTAAAAACAGGAAAACTTATCAATATTCGCAGAGGGATTTATGCAAAAAACGATTACAAGCCGGAAGAATTAGCCTGTATTCTCTACACGCCAAGTTATATTTCTCTTGATTATGTTTTTCAACGAAACAACATAAATTTTCAATTTGACGGTCCTATTACTGCGATTTCTTATCAAAACAGAGAATTAGAAATAGATAACCGGACAATAAAATACAGGCAAATAAAAAAAGAGATTTTAGTCAATCCCACAGGTATTATTCTCAATCAAAATAATATAAATATCGCAACGCCGGAACGTGCCTTTTTAGATAAACTTTATTTAAATAAAAATTCATGTTTTGACAATCTTAATTCACTCAATGCGAATAAAATACAGAAACTGCTGCCAATATATAATTCAAAAACCCTGAATGATAAAGTAAGAGAACTCATAAAATTATGTTGAATGTTGATAGACATAGATTGTATTTAGTTGAAATATTGAAAGATATTTATTCAGACAGGGAACTTGCCGTTTCTCTTGGGTTTAAGGGTGGAACAGCGGCAATGTTATTTTATGGGTTACCGCGCTTTTCTGTTGATTTGGATTTCAATCTTCTCAACAAAGAACAAAGTCGGACGGTTTACGAAAAAGTGCGGAATATCCTGCTTAAATATGGTAAAATTCACGATGAAGCGCAAAAATTTTTGGATGATATATTATCTCTTGACTACGGTAGCGAGGAACGAAATTTAAAAATAAATATTTCGCATAGAGCCGAAGAATATGATGAATATGAAGCAAAAAGTTTTCTTGGTGTTGAAATAAAAACAATGGTTATTAGCGATATGTTTGCCCATAAACTGATAACATTGCTCGGCAGAGAAGAACTCGTTAATAATGATATTTTTGACTGCTGGCATTTTTTTAAAACCGGAACACCGGTAAACAAAAACATTGTAGAAAAACTGTCGCAGAAACCACTGAAAGAATATTTGCAGGATTGTATAGAGATGTTGCAGCAGCCACTAAAAGAAAATTTGTTAAATGGGACAGGATATTTGATAGATGTTAAAATGAAATCGTTTGTTAAAAATAAACTTAAAGAAGAAACAATCGGCTATATGCAGTATTATCAACAATTTCCACAGATAAAATAAATTTAAATGAGATTTTTTAATTCACAAAAACTTAACTGCAAGCACGGTTTTCAACGGCAAGTCCTGTATAATTGATTGTAAACAAATTATAAATATATGCAAAAATTAGTGGTTCTTACCGGGGCGGGAGTGAGTGCCGAGAGCGGGATAAAGACATTCAGAGACGAGGACGGATTATGGGAAAATTATCATGTAGAGGATGTTTGTACGCCTGAAGCACTTTTGCGCAACCCGGAACTTGTACTTAACTTTTATAATGAGCGGCGCAGACAACTGAAAACAGTTGAGCCGAACTGCGGGCATAAATTACTTGCAGGTATGGAAAAAGATTTTGATGTAAGCATAATAACACAAAATGTTGATAATCTACACGAAAGAGCAGGCTCTACAAAAGTTTTACATTTGCACGGAGAGCTCACAAAAGCAAGGAGTATAAAAAATCCATCCCTGATAGTAGATATTGATGGTGATATTTCTTTAGGTGACCTTGCACCCGATGGAGAACAATTACGTCCGCATATAGTGTTTTTCGGCGAAGCAGTGCCGATGCTTGAAAAAGCAATACCTGTAGTGGAACAGGCAGATATTCTGCTTATTGCAGGAACATCAATGGCAGTGTATCCTGCTGCATCGCTCTATGGATACGCCCGCAACGAAACGCCGATATATGTTATAAATCCGAATGATACGACCATTTCTTTGTCGAACGTGTTTTATATAAAAGAAAAATTTGTTGATGGAATGAAAACATTTATTGAGATAATGAAAAACAATTAAACGTATGATAGATTTGGAGGAATATATAAGACAAGGTGAGCCGGATAAGAAAGAGAAAAGTTTAATATGGCAGACGGCTATCGGCTTGCAACAAGTTGACGGGCTTAAACCCTCTGCATATCTTATTGAAACGGCAAGGCAGAATATTGAGGGGGATATTACCTTTGACGAAGTAAAAAATCGTATAGATAATTATTATAAAGAACGGCAATTGGGCGCATCTTCAGCCGCTTCTCAAACGGATACGGATGACAGAACAGAGGAAGCCGATAAGGTTTCAGCGAGAATTGCTGAAATTTTGTCGGAAAAAACATTTTCACTGACACCTGCCGAATATCTTGGCATCCACAGGCGTCTGTTTGATGGGATTTATGATTTTGCGGGGAAAATTCGCGATTACAATATTACAAAATCCGAGTGGGTACTTAACGGTGAAACAGTTCTTTATGCAAGTGCCGATACTTTAAAGGAAACACTTGAATATGATTTTGCACAGGAAAAAGCATTTGATTACAAGGGATTAAACAAACGTCAAATTATTAAACACATTGCACGATTTGTTTCATACCTGTGGCAAATTCATATTTTTGGCGAGGGAAATACGAGGACGACGGCTGTTTTTACAATCAAATATTTACGAACACTGGGTTTTGATGTTTCTAACGAAATGTTTGCCCAACATTCGTGGTATTTTAGAAATGCTCTTGTACGAGCCAATCACAATAATTTGAAACAAGGTATTCAGGCAACAACCAAATATTTAGAACAATTTTTTAGAAATTTATTGCTTGGCGAAAAAAAGATTTTAAAAAACAGAGAACTGCACATCAATTTTCCCAAGATTAAAGAATTGAATAGAGATGTCGGTGTAAATGACGGTGCAAATGTCGGTGTAAATGACGGTGCAAATGTCGGTGTAAATGACGGTGCAAATGTCGGTGTAAATGTCGGTGTAAATGACGGTGTAAATGACGGTGTAAATGACGGTGTAAATGACGGTGTAAATGTCGGTGTAAATGTCGGTGTAAATGTCGGTGTAAATGACGGTGTAAATGACGGTGTAAATGTCGGTGTAAATGTCGGTGTAAATGACGGTGTAAATGTCGGTGTAAATGACGGTGCAAATGACGGTGCAAATGACGGTGTAAATGTCGGTGTAAATGACGGTGTAAATGTCGGTGTAAATGTCGGTGCAAATGTCGGTGTAAATGACGGTGTAAATGACGGTGTAAATGTCGGTGTAAATGACGGTGTAAATGACGGTGTAAATGTCGGTGTAAATGTCGGTGTAAATGACGGTGTAAATGTCGGTGTAAATGTCGGTGTAAATGACGATGTAAATGTCGGTGTAAATGACGGTGTAAATGTCGGTGTAAATGACGGTGTAAATGTCGGTGTAAATGACGGTGTAAATGTCGGTGTAAATGTCGGTGTAAATGACGGTGTAAATGTCGGTGTAAATGACGGTGTAAATGTCGGTGTAAATGACGGTGTAAATGTCGGTGTAAATGACGGTGCAAATGTCAATGTAAACGACGGTATAAAGAAAGAAATTTTAAATAAGTTAAAAAACAATCCAAATTTAACAGCTCAGGAATTAGCGTCAAAATTAAATAAAACAAAAAGAACAATAGAGAGAAATATAAGAGAACTGCGCGAAAAAGGGGTTCTTGTACGTGTCGGTCCGGACAAAACAGGATGGTGGGAAATTAGAAACTTAAATTGATGTTGAAAAATTTTTTATTAGTAACATTCGGTGGAGCAATTGGAAGTGCTTTGCGCTATGGTTGCTCGTTTTTGGAGGTTCGGCTTTTTCCAAACCATACTTTTCCATATAGTACGTTTTTTGTTAATATCGCAGGATGTTTTATTATGGGATTTCTTGCAGGATTGTTGGCGCAACACAGTGCTTTTAATGAAAAAATGCGGCTACTGTTGATGACAGGCTTATGTGGCGGCTTCACTACGTTTTCTGCGTTTGGACTTGAAAACGTAAAAATGCTTGAAAACGGACAGTATTTACTGTTTGCCCTGTACATTGCGGGTAGTGTTATCGGTGGGATTTTAGCGGTATGGGGCGGATTGATATGTATAAAATCCAAATAGTAATACCTCATGTATAAAATCCCGAACCCGCAAAGGAATTTGGATATTATACCGAAAGCCCTGTACATTGCGGGTAGTGTTATCGGTGGGATTTTAGCGGTATTGGGCGGATTGACATGTATAAAATCCAACTGATAATCGCAATGTTGAAGCAAAACGCTGATAATATGGCGGATTGATATGTATAAAATCCCATACCCGCAAAGGAGTTTGGATATTATACCGAAAGCCGCACACACTACTGATGTTAGATAATTATTTATATAAACACATTGTAAAAACAAACTATAAATCAATAAACTTATGAAACAGATCATCTATCTAATTCTTGTTGTTTTCTTATGTTTTCAAAGTACGGAACTGTATGCAAAAACCAAAAAGAAAAAAACAAAGGGCGACACCACTGCGATTGCCGCGAAACAGACAAGCTATCAAAAATTGCTAAAAAAAGGCACAATCTCGGTGAAAAGCAATTTTATAACTTTGCACAAAGTAGAGGACAAACTCTATTTTGAACTGCCTGTAAAATATATCAACAGGGAAATGCTTATGGCATCAACTCCGTCTGAAGTATCCGATCTTTCGTTCGCTAATATCGGCATGAAAGCAGCTGGTACAGAGCATGTTAAGTTCACCCGCATAGACAGCACGATTTACCTGTGCAAAATAAACAGCGGCAACAGTTCCGATGACACGAATACCGCAAACGCTTTTAAAATCACAAATTTAGACCCGGTCCTGTTTGCTTATAAAATAGCCGCTTTCAATAAAGACAGTTCGGCAGTTGTATTTGATGCAACTGAGCCATTTTGCACTGACGCAAAAATTTTCAGTTTCTTCAGAAACAATGGGCAGCAGATAAAAATCAGTGCCGTATTTAATAAAAGTGCTTTTAAATTGTTAATGTTTAAATCGTTTGATGATAATTTAAGTATAAAATCGTATTTTTCCTACAATATATCAATATCTCTTATGGGAAGAACGGTTGTGGAAAATCAACCCTATACGATGAAAGTTACTCGCTCATTGCTGTTGCTCCCCGAAAAGAAAATGAAACCACGAATAGTAGATTCCCGCGTAGGAGTTTTTCGTTCAGGCGGTGAAAGAATAGTTTCCGAGTCGGACGAATTAGAACGGTATGCAGTTGCAAACAGATGGCAACTTGTACCGAAAGATACCGTAGCATATTTTCGCGGCGAAACAGTAGAGCCGGTAAAACCGATTGTTTTTTATGTTGATAATAACTTTCCCGAAAAATGGAAACCGGCAGTAAAAGAAGGAGTTGAAAAGTGGAATTTGGCGTTTGAAAAAACAGGTTTTAAAAACGCTGTTATATGCAAGAATTTTCCGGTAAAAACTGTTATCGACAGCGTAACAGCACGAGATACGGTTAAAGCAGCAGAAATTGCAGCAGCAAATGCGGAAGCAGACGCTTTTGACCCGGACAACCTTAAATACTCTTGTATTCGCTACTTGCCGTCCAGTACAGCTAATGCAATGGGTCCGTCGTGGGTTGACCCATCTACAGGCGAAATAATAAACGCATCTGTTATTGTTTGGAGTAATATCTCACAACTGATAAATAATTGGCGATTTGTGCAAACAGCACAGGTGGATCCTCGTGTACGCACGAAAAAAATGCCCGACGAGATAATTCACCAGTCGCTCGTATATGTAATTTCCCATGAAATAGGACACTGTTTGGGCTTTATGCACGATATGGGCGCGTCTTTTGCATTTGATGTTGATTCACTTCGTTCGCCGTCATTTACACGGCTGTACGGCACTACTCCCTGCATAATGGATTATGCACGTTATAATTACGTCGCGCAGCCGCAAGATACAGGCGTTTCTTTGACTCCGCCGGAACTTGGTGTCTATGATTATTTTTCGGTTAAGTGGAGTTACAAATATTTACAGGGTGGACTTGACCAGTGGAACGAACAGCCGATAGTTGAAAGCTGGGTTGATGAACATGCGGGCGACCCCATATATCGCTTTGGGTATCAACAAGTTGCTTCGCGTTACGACCCAAGCAGCATTGAGGAAGATTTGGGCAATGATCCCATCCGTGCGAGCAATTACGGCATTAGCAATCTTAAATATATTCTTTCGCATTTGGAGGAATGGATAGAAAACGATCCCGATTATGAACACAGGAAGACGCTTTATGATGCAATGCGCACACAATATTATCGTTACGTTAGAAATGTAATGTACAATATTGGCGGCATTTATCTTGCGGAAGTTAAAGAGGGAACGGTTGGTGAAAAACACAAATCCGTACCGCGTGAAAAACAGCAACAGGCATTGCAATGGGTTCTGAATGAGTATAAAAATGCAACATGGCTTGATAACGATTCATTAAGAAAACATTTCCCGGTGCAAGTAGTGGGTTCTTCGTCCATACGGTCTTTACTTTTGTCTAATATTAAGGGATTGTTTCACAATGTAGTCTTATCGTCGTACTATTCTGAAAAACCGTACTCTATTAGCGATTTTTCGAGCGATCTCTATAAGGGAACATGGGCTACGCTTTTGCAGGGTGCAGCACTTACCGAAGGAGAGAGTGCGTTGCAAAAAGCGATAGTAAAAATGCTGTGCGAGTCGTTCAGCAATAAGTACGTTTCTGTTGGCTACGCACCGTCATTTACAGGTACGTTTGAATATGCCGAAAATGGTGTTGATAATTATGGTGATATGCCGACGCCTGCTGATATTGAAGCGTATGGACTGGGCAACAATTGTGCCGGCGGTAAATGGTGCCATTTTGAGTGTGATATGGAGCAACAGTTTGGCAAAACAAATCCATATTTAAGGCAGGTGAATATTTCGTCAATAGACCAAACGGCAGAGTATCTGCAAGATATGGCTGTTCGCTCACGCGACTTACTTAAAAGCAGGCTTGGCTCGGTTTCTGCGAAAGACAAAATCCACTATCAATCTTTGCTGATACAACTGAATGCTGCGTTGAAAGATAAGATTTAACAGAATGGGGTTGTCTTACAAGGCACATTATTTTGCCGTTGCTACGAAGCAAATGCAGGATGAGCAGAAAATAATGTTGCAGCAGGCGGAACAAATGAATAATATTAGGCGGAAATGAGAGATATTACGCTACCTGCTTGGGGTTATATGGTACAATTTTAAAAATGTTTTTGTCGCTCCGAGTAAACATTTTACCGCGAGGAATTAGAAAATATTTTTCGTACAGCCAACCACAATAGCAAAACAAGACAACAATAGCAATAACAGCAGCAATAACAGCAAGGGCTATTAAGGGATTGAAATCGCTGCCTGATGTGCTTTGCGTTGTTACATCGGGTACGTGAACAGGTTTAACAACTGGAAACACGGTTTTAAGTAATAGCGATTTCATGGCAACAAACTTTAACGATTAAATTGATATACAAATATAAGAAATAAAATCAAAACAATGGCAACAGGAACAATAGACAGCATTTTCAATCTTGCTATAATTAAGGGTGAGATAGAAAAAACAGAGGCAATGTTAAAGCAGACCGCCGACAACATCGCAAAATATTACGCCGAACTGACAAAACTTATCAATAATGATTTCAAAAAAGCAAACAATTTTAGATATAGTTGAGGGGCAAAAAATATAACGATATAAAACAGAAAGCGGCTAAGGGCTTACAGGATGAGGTGCAACTAACTAAAAAAGTGGATAGTTACAGATTATAAACAAGATTTTTATGTACGATATTATAGTTGTCGGGGGGGGGCATGCGGGGTGCGAGGCGGCGGCAGCAGCAGAAAATTTGGGATGTCGGGTATTGCTTATAAGCATGCACATTGACAGGTTGGCGTATATGTCGTGTAATCCGGCAGTGGGTGGGGTTGCCAAAGGGCAGATAGTTCGTGAAATTGACGCGCTTGGCGGGTATATGGGGCTTGTCACCGACGCTGCTACGTTGCAATTCAGAATGTTGAACCGCTCGAAAGGTCCGGCGGTCTGGAGTCCGCGTGCGCAGTGTGATATGCTTGAATTTTCGGCGCAGTGGCGGCAGATGCTGGAGCGTACGGCAGGTGTGACATTCAGGCAGGATACTGTAACGGAACTGGTTATTGAGAACAGGCGGGCGGCGGGAGTAAAGACGGCTACAGGGCAGGTCTTGCGTGCGCGGGCGGTGATTCTTACAGCGGGTACGTTTTTGAATGGGCGGATACATATCGGCGAAGTGAATTTCAGCGGTGGACGCACGGGTGAGCAAGCAAGTTACAGGCTGTCCGACCAATTGAATGAGTACGGTTTTGAGCGGGGGCGGCTAAAGACCGGCACGCCTGTTCGCATTGACGGACGGACAATTGACTTTAGCGTGCTTACTCCGCAGTATGGAGATGGTGCGGGCGGTTCGTTCCGGCGGTACGAAGATGATACGGAAAAACAGCACAACAACGAATTTACCCCCGAAAAATTCTCATTCCTGCCGGCGACAGAAAAATGGCTTTACAACATAAAACATCAGCAACCATGCTACCTCGCATATACGAGCGAAGAAGTACACGAAGAACTGCGTAAAGGATTTGAAAAAAGCCCGATGTTTCAAGGGCGGATACAAGGCACAGGACCAAGATATTGTCCGTCCATAGAAGACAAAATCGTACGCTTTGCCGATAAAGAGCGGCATCAACTTTTTGTAGAGCCTGTGGGACGCAACAGTGTGGAGTATTACCTTAACGGCTTTTCGTCCTCACTGCCGGAAAACGTACAAATCAACGCATTACGCAAAATAAAAGGCATGGAAAAAGCCGAAATTTTGCGTCCGGGATATGCAATAGAATACGACTTTTTTATGCCGACAGGACTTCGCAATACGCTTGAAGCCAAAAACATAGACGGTCTGTATTTTGCAGGACAAATAAACGGAACAACCGGGTATGAAGAAGCGGCAGCGCAGGGACTTATAGCCGGCGCAAATGCTGCTCTTGCGCTTAAAGGCGGCGAACCGCTTATACTTGGCAGAAACGAGGCGTATATAGGCGTTCTTATTGACGACCTTATAACGAAAGGAGTAGATGAGCCTTATCGTATGTTTACGTCAAGAGCAGAATTTAGAATTTTACTACGTCAGGATAACGCAGACGAGCGTCTAACTCCTAAATCATTTGCCATCGGATTAGCAAAAAATGAAAGAATGTCAAGGTTTGAAAAAAAATATGCCATAACACAAAAAATCGTAGATAAAATTGAAAAAACAAAATTTCAGCCCCAAGAAATAAACAACCTTTTAAATACGCTAAAAACCGTGCCAATACAGCAAACAACGGCACTTAAAGTGTTACTTCAACGCCCCCAGATTTCAATTTTTGACGTTGCAAAGTACAGTACCCAATTTCAAGCGACTCTCGACGAGTTATTTTTAGAAGAAGATAGTACGTTTTTTAATACGCAGACATCTACGAAATTTTATGATGATTTTGCGGACAAAACGACGATAAACGGAAATACAAAACGTACAGACGCAGATAAAATAAAATCAGAAATATTTAAAGATGAAATTCTGTCTGAAGTGGAAATATCCATAAAATATTTTAATTACATAGAGAAAGAAAAAGAAAATGTGGCGAGGCTTGTCAAAAATGAAGCGTTGCCGTTAAAATCCGACCTTGACTACAGCCGAATGAAATCACTGTCAAGCGAAGCGCGGGAAAAACTTGCAAAAATAAAACCGGCAACATTAGGACAGGCGGCGCGTATATCGGGCGTTTCACCGTCGGATATTTCAATGCTGTTGATTTATTTACAACATTAGGACAGGCGGCGCGTATATCGGGCGTTTCACCGTCGGATATTTCAATGCTGTTGATTTATTTACAACATTAGGACAGGCAGCGCGTATATCGGGCGTTTCACCGTCGGATATTTCAATGCTGTTGATTTATTTACAACATTAGGACAGGCAGCGCATATATCGGGCGTTTCACCGTCGGATATTTCAATGCTGTTGGTTTATTTACAACATTAGGACAGGCAGCGCATATATCGGGCGTTTCACCGTCGGATATTTCAATGCTGTTGATTTATTTACAAAATTGACGGGGCTTTGTGAATAAAATGGTAAAAACTTTAATCCGCCGATTCTGACACAAACAGACGAAAATATCTACCTTTGTCCCCTGAATACGGTTCCATAAATCGGATTAAAAGGGAACCCTGTGAAAATCAGGGACTATCCCCGTAGCTGTAAGTTTCATTTAAGGACATGCATTCTTTTTGCCACTGACTGTAACAGTTGGGAAGGCGCATTTGTCCGAAATAAGTCAGAAGACCTGCCGTATCAAACATAATCCGGTGCTTTCGGGTGAAAAGCGGCAGGACAGGTTTTTCCACATCCAGCCGAATTTATTATCCTGCAAAAACAGGAACGCATTAAAAATCAATCTATAATAAAGATGGAATTATTTATTATTAAAAGGGATGGAAAAAGGGAGATGTTTTCCATTGAAAAAATCAAAAATGCAATTGCAAAAGCGTTTTTATCAGCAGGATGTTTTGCTACACAGGAAGTTATCACCGATATTTTAAGCCGGGTGAACATTACAAATGAAACTACGGTTGAGGAAATTCAAAATCAGGTGGAAGTGGCTTTAATGGCAGAAAAATATTATGCCGTTGCCAAATCTTATATGCTATACAGGCAAAAACACTTGGAAGACAGAGAAGTACGCGACAAGTTCAAATTCATGATGGATTACTGTGACGCTCAAAATGCTGCATCCGGCAGCAAATATGATTCTAATGCCAATGTTGAAAATAAAAATATCGCAACCCTTATCGGCGAGCTGCCCAAATCCAATTTTATCCGTCTCAGCCGCCGATTGCTTACCGACAGATTGAAAGATATGTATGGTAAGGAAGTTGCCGACCGCTATATTTATCTGCTCAACAATCACTTTATCTACAAAAACGATGAAACTAATTTGGCAAACTATTGTGCCAGCATTACAATGTATCCGTGGTTGACCGGAGGAACAGCGTCTATAGGTGGAAATTCCACAGCTCCGACCAATCTGAAATCCTTTTGCGGCGGATTTGTCAATATGGTTTTCATCGTTTCCAGCATGTTGAGCGGTGCCTGTTCTACTCCGGAATTTCTGATGTACATGAACTATTTTATCGGACTGGAATATGGGGAAGATTATTATCTTCATGCGGACGAAGTTGTTGATTTATCTAAAAAACAACGCACATTAGACAAGATAATCACAGATTCTTTTGAACAGATTATCTACTCAATCAATCAACCAACAGGAGCGCGAAATTTTCAGGCAGTATTTTGGAATATATCTTATTACGACAAATATTACTTTGAAAGTCTGTTTGAAAACTTTGTCTTTCCCGATGGAAGCAAACCCGACTGGAACTCGCTCAACTGGCTGCAAAAACGTTTTATGAAATGGTTTAACAAAGAACGAACCCGTACGGTATTGACTTTTCCTGTGGAGACAATGGCACTTCTGACGGAAAACGGCGAACCGAAAGACAAAGAATACGGCGACTACACTGCGGAAATGTATGCCGAGGGACATTCATTTTTTACCTATATGAGTGACAACGCCGATTCGCTCAGCAGTTGTTGCCGGCTGCGTAACGAGATACATGACAATGAATTTAGCTACACATTAGGAGCGGGCGGCGTTTCAACAGGTTCAAAAAGCGTACTGACAATTAACCTGAACCGCTGTATCCAGTATGCAGCGCGGAAAGGGGAGTTGTATCAATTTTTTCTTGAAGAAATTGTTGATTTGGCACATAAGGTACAATTAGCCTATAATGAAAATCTGAAATATATGCAGAAAAAAGGCATGTTACCTCTGTTTGATGCCGGCTATATCAATATGGGACGGCAATATCTGACTATCGGGGTAAACGGTTTAGTGGAAGCGGCGGAATTTTTTGATATTGAAATTAGTGATAATCGTAAGTATGAAGAGTTTGTACAGCAAATACTCAGCATTGTAGAAAAATACAACAAAAAATATCGTTCCGAAAATATAATGTTTAACTGCGAAATGGTCCCCGCTGAAAATGTGGGTGTTAAACATGCAAGATGGGACAGGCGTGACGGATATAAGGTGAATAGAGATTGTTACAACAGTTATTTTTATATTGTTGAGGATGATTCTATTAACATTGTGGACAAATTTCGCCTGCATGGGCGGAAATATATTACACATTTGACAGGAGGGTCGGCATTACACATGAATTTGGAAGAACATCTCAGCAAAGAACAGTATTGGCAATTGCTTCGTATAGCAAGTCAGGAAGGGTGTAATTATTTTACTTTCAATATTCCGAATACGGTTTGTAACAATTGCGGACATATTGACAAACGCAATTTGCGGGAATGTCCGTCATGCAAAAGTAAAAATCTTGATTATCTGACACGTATTATCGGCTACATGAAACGAATCAGTAATTTTTCTCAACCGCGGCAACAGGAAGCCGCCCAACGTTATTATGCTTCGGTTCATCAATTATAATATTGTCTTTCAGGAAATTCCGGGAGAGGTAACGCTGGCAATCAATCTTTCCAATTGCCCAAACCGTTGTAAAGGCTGCCACAGTCCTCATTTACAGGAAGATAAAGGCAAAATATTAGACAATAAAATCCTCGACGGATTACTTGAAAAATACGGCAAAGCCATTACCTGCATTTGTTTTATGGGTGGAGATATTTCGCCGCGAGAGGTCGAGCAATGTTCGGTTTTCCTGCGAAGCCGAAGTTTCGGACGGATAAAAGTCGGATGGTATTCCGGAAAAAACACATTTCCACAGGAATGTTCCCCCAAAAACTTTGATTACATCAAATTAGGTGCTTATGTTGAACAGTTGGGCGGCTTGAATTCGGCAACGACAAATCAACGGTTTTATCGTGTAGATGATGGACAGATGGTAGATATTACGGAATACTTTCGCTGTAAAAAATTTTTCAACGTTTAAAGAGTTCTGTCGGAAATATACAGGAAACTTTTCAACCGGCACGCCGACAAATAGATTTTTTGAAAAAACAGAAGATTTTCATGTATATTTCCTCTGTTATTATCCCCAAAAATTTATTAACCAATGTTTGAATTGAAAGGTTTCATGTACATTTGGCAGTGGAATCCGTGCCTGCATAAATGTTGTATTGAAAAAAGCGTACCCTTGCAAAAGATTACACATTTCGTATCTAAATGAAATTTTAAACTAATGGGTAAGATTAGACAACTTCCGTATAACTATTCGGATAAATACCCGACCGAAGTCAGGGCACAAGGGCATTACGCTTTTATGCTTGAAGGGTTGAAAAATGAGTTTGCATTGTCGTATCCTGCCATGAAACCAGGGTCAACGCATTTAAAATCTTTAAACAATTGATTATAAGGCATTTATGAAGATTATTTTTGATGAAAATTTATAAAAAGTTACGCCTATAATCCATTCATTATCAGCGAATTACCTCGTTTAAATGCGTTGACCCTGGCCATGAAACAGAGTCTGTGTAAATTTTTGTAAAATAATTCATAAATTTGCAAACTTTCAGGAGTTAATATAACCACAGACAGTGATATTTTCATTCTTACATATCAAACGGAACAATAGTTTGCACAATGTGTCAAAATCGCACAAAATGCTAACAATCAATCTTTTACCCCCCCCCCCCCCAACAACCTGATTTTCAGCAACTTACACACAATTGCTTTTTAAAAACAGAGCAGAGGCAACCCTCGTCTGTACACTCTCGTAAGCGTTACGCAGTCCTTGCGGTCTCGCCCCGCCCCGTCGTCGCGGACAACACCCCCATTACGGACAAAGCCCCCCCCCATTACGGACAACAACCCCCCATTACGGACAAAGCCCCGTCGTTGCGGGCTACGACCCGCAACCCCCCAATTAACAGCAGCTGCAGCAAAACAAACAACAAACAAAAATAAAATGAACAAAAAACCAACAAAAACCCTGCTAACAGCACTAATAGCAACAGCAGCACTAACAGCCGCCCTAACAACACCGGCAAATGCAAAAAACTACTTCGTAGGCATAGCAACCCCTTGGGACACAACAAACAGTGTTCACTACAAAGAAGCCACAGCAGCAAACCTGATAGCCGCAGTAGAGGCAGCCAACAACAACCCAGGCACAGACAGAATATACGTAGGCAAAGGAAGATACTACCTAAGCAAGGAGTTAACCCTGTCCGACGTATTAGAGGGCGGTTATCAAAACAGCGGA
>JAIRNR010000026.1 GCA_031257915.1 Bacteroidales bacterium | reverse complement strand
TGTAAGTTGCTTATACGAAATTCTGCCTGCAAGTGTTTCCGAACTTTGTTTTAACAAATCACGCGAAGCAGACCCAAGTATCAGAAATGAGCCGTTTTTACTCCATTTATCAACTAAGCTCCTTATAACAGGAAATATTTGCGGTTTTCGCTGTACCTCATCAATACAAATACAGTGGTCGTCATACCTGCTTAAAAAGGATTCCATATCAGCAAGGAGCGAGAGGTCCCTTGGTGATTCAAGGTCTAAATAAATGCTCTTTTCGTAATTAACCATAAGGTGTTTTACGAGTGTGGATTTTCCGCATTGACGCGGTCCTGTTATGGCTGTTACAGGGTTGTTTGTCATGGATGACAAAACATCCTTTTCCATAATTCTGGAAAGATACATAATGTAAAAATTATAGTTTTACGAATATTAAAAATCACAAATCTCCGTGCAAATTTACAAAATAAAATCAAAATTACACGGTGTTTGACGTTCTTCACTCCAATTTCAACCCAAAACAGATATACTTGATTTTTTTACCCATCCGCAACCACATTTGTTCGTAGAATGTCTGTACGGAACGCACATCTTCCAACTCAGGGAGACTGTCGCTATAAACGTTGTCGCTACAGGTGAATAAGGGCAATCCCCCGCCGAGCACAATATCGTCAAGAGTGTAAAGATAAAGAATCGTGTCGTCGGTTTTAAGATGGATTCTGCCGCTGTGTCCGGCATTGCTGCCTGTCGCCAGAATACGCCTGTAACGCTCCAAAAACATCGGCGAAGTAAGGCGTTTACGCTCTTTTGCATGTTGCGGGTCGGGAAAAGTAATCCATATTTCGGACACTTCATCCCTGTCAAAAATTTTTTCAATAAAATCCGCACGAGCGCGGATAAATGCAACACGTTTCAAATTATGTTCGCAAGCGTATTTCGCCCCTTTCCAAAGACGTGCGCCCTTAATATCAATACCTATAAAATTTTTATCGGGATATTTTTCAGACAGTACTGTCGTGTATTCTCCTTTACCGCAGCCGATTTCAACAACAACAGGTAAATCGTTTTTAAAGTAATCGCTGTTCCATTTGCCGCGCATCGGGCAATCTTCCCTGTGTAAAAAAGGATATTGAAAGAGATTTGGAAACGTTAAATTGTCGGCAAATTTTTGAAGTTTGTTCAATTATTTAATAAATTTCTATAATTCTTTTACCCATCCGTCAATTTTTTTCTCTCTTAATTTTAATTTGTATTCAATCGCTTCGTCTTTTGTTAAAAATTGCTTGAGTGAAATATAGTAATAACCTCCACTTACTACAACTTTTGCGTTATTATAACCCATTTGGCGGAAGCGTTGAACTTCTTTATCGGCATTTTCACGTACTTTGTATGTACCTGCAATAATATTGTATTTGCCCACACTTTTGGCTGCTGTGGCGGCAGGCTTTGCAGTCGGCGCACTCTGCTTTTCACTCGGTTTAACTTTGGAAACCGTACGTTCGGACTTTGCAGGTGCAGCAGTCGGCGCAGTCTGTTTTTCACTCGGCTTAACTTTGGAAATAACCTGTTCGGGTTTGGCGGGTGCAGCAGGTGCAGCAGGTGTAATGCCCGGCACCTCGTCAAATACTTCATCAGTATCGGCAGCATCTCCCCCAAGCACTATTTCCTGCACCTGCTCCTGTCCGTCTCCGAAAATAGCGGACGAAAGCTGTTTGCGTGTCTGCGGAATCAAGAGTATGGCAATAATGGCGATAACGATTACCGAAACGGTGATAATTAACCACATATTTCTTGCTGCAAAAGACGGTTCGTTATCGTCATCCTGAAAATCATTGTCTGCGGGTGCATAAGGATCGTTTTCATCTTCATCCATCCCAAAAACATCAGACGGTCTTTCGGCAGGAACAAAGTCATCTGCGTCCGGCTCCGGTACCGGCACTGCGGGAATATCCCCGGCTTCGGGAGTAAACACAACTTTGTTGCCTCCAACCTCAAAACTGCCTATTCCTGCTATTACGGAACGGCTTGTAGTCTTCAAATCCTGCAATATTGATTTCACCCATTCATCTACCGAAACCCTTACGGCAAGTTCATCTATACCGCTCTGCTCTGCGACATATTTGATAAATGCAGTATCGGTCGGAGCAACTTCTCTGAACGATATGGTATTATTCAAGTCGGTGTAAAATACGCCTAACCCCGGTATGGCGGCTTCTTTATTACTTGACAGCAAAAACTGCAATAAGTATTCGTTTATTTTCATTTTATTATATTTTTATCATGTTTATATTATTTAAAACAATCCGTTTATTTGTGCGTCAACTTTTTCAACAACACATCCCAAATCTTTCGGATTATTTTTAAAATCAAGTTCGTCAACATCTATGGTAAGAAGTTTACCGAGATTATATTCACTAATCCACTGTTCGTAACGTTCATTAAGTGATTTTAAATAATCAAGGCGAATACTGTTTTCATATTCGCGTCCGCGCATTTGAATTTGCCTTACGAGCGAGGGAATATCGGCACGCAAATAAATAAGCAAATCAGGTGCCTGCAAAAACGGCAGCATAATTTCAAACAAAGAAGCATAATTATCAAAATCGCGGCTTGTCATAAGCCCCATTGCATGAAGGTTCGGCGCAAAGATATACGCATCTTCATAAATGGTGCGGTCCTGTACGACACTCTTCCCCGCTTTCCTTATTTCAAGAATTTGGCGAAAGTGGGTATTTAAGAAATATATTTGGAGATTAAAACTCCAGCGGCGCATATCCTCATAAAAACTGTTTATGTATGGATTGTTATCAACAGCCTCATACATGCTTTTAAATTTGTAATGTTTACTCAACAGTTCCGTGAGTGTTGTTTTTCCCGAGCCGATGTTTCCGGCAACCGCAATATGCATCATAATTTAAAATATTATCTTGCAAAGGTAATTTTTTTTTGATTAACTGCGTTAAACCAACTTCACATTTTTTTGACCGCCTCTGTTATATTCTGAAATTTCTCTGTTATTGCAACTTCTTAAACTCGGCTATGCGGGCAATAACGTCGCTTGCGGAAAAAATTGCGTTGCCCGCAACAAGAGCATTTGCGCCCGCCGCCATCAAAGCCGAAGCATTTTCAAGCGTTACCCCGCCGTCCACTTCTATAATCAGGTCGGGATTAAGCCGCTGTTTCATTATGGCAAGTTCTTCTATTTTGCGGTAAGAATTTTCTATAAACTTCTGCCCGCCAAAGCCCGGATTTACACTCATTATAAGGACTATATCAACATACTCAACAACATTTTCAAGCAGCGATACGCTTGTGTGCGGATTCAGAACAACGCCCGCTTTCATTCCTCTTTGCCGTATCTCCTGCAAAGTGCGGTTCAGGTGGCGGCATGCTTCATACTGTACAAGGAGATTATCTGCCCCCGCATCGGCGAAGTCGGCAATATATTTTTCGGGCTCAACAATCATCAAATGCACATCGAGCGGCTTTTCGGCAAGCGGATTCAACGCTTTTACAACAGGAATACCTATTGTGATATTCGGTACGAAAACACCGTCCATCACATCAATATGGATCCAGTCGGCTTCACTGCGGTTAAGCATTTCTATTTCTTCACCCATGCGGGTAAAATCGGCAGAAAGAATTGACGGTGCAAGTATCATAAAATTAAAATTTTAAGTCGTATATTTATCCGTTGCGAACAAAAGTATCTTTTAAAAACATCAGGCGTAAATCTTCATCAAAATGTTCTATCGCATAGCGCAGCGAAGTACGGGGCATCGTCTTATAGCGATTTTTGCATAACAGCCATTCAACTTCTCTTTCGTGCGAAACACGCTTGCCCGCTTCACGAAGCATCCACCCTACTGCTTTCCGTATTAAATCGTGCGGATGATATAATAATTTTTCGGCAATTATAAAAGTTGGTTCGATAACACCGTTTTTTATAAAATAGTATGTTGATATTATTGCGATACGCTGTGTCCAAAGGTGATTTGAGGCTGCATATTGCTTCAAAACCTTAACTGCTCCCGCACCCGGTGCGCCGTTACGAACCCGCTCCGTTCCGTCATTACAGGCTTGACCCGCAATCCCCTTAATTCCGCCGAAAGTATTCCATAAATAAGCCCCCTCAATATCAGGAGCAGTCAAATCAACCAAATCCCAGTTATTGACAAAATCAAAATGCGCACGGTAAACCGTAACGATTTTTTCCATAGCGGCAACGTCGCCATGTTTAACCGCCCACTTCATATTTTCAACAAGCCACAATAAAGCAAACATTCTGCAATCGTGATATTTATCTTTAAGAAGTAAAAGTATTTCTTTAAGTGATATTTCTTTATCCGAACGCTTACATAATGCGCGTATCTGCGGAACTTTCACACCATAAAATAAATCCCCTTCTCCGTACTGCCCTTTGCCGGTTTTGAAAAAATGTTGCAGCACTGCGCATTGCGCCGCACCGTTCTGTTCACCGATACACTTCAATTCATCCCTGATTTGTTTTGCTGTGGTCATGTTACCGTATCCGGATTGATTGCTATTTCCTCACGCTAAAAGTCGTGTTGCCGATTTCCATGCCGTCCATATAAAGCACCACTTTATACGTCCCCGCCATTGCGGGTTGCGACATGTCTCTCCTGTCCCAAACCATTGAAGCATTAACCGCTTTGTTGTCGTACTGAATATCGCGGACAACCGAAAACGGCTCCTGCTTACCGTCAAGTTCAAATGTGTAAAGTTCGCTATTGCCCGGAGTCATAACAACGCCGTCAGGACGTGTAATACAGGCAAAAACAGTTTTTTCGCCCGCCGCTGCAATTTTATTTTCGCTCAAAGTAAAGGTGATTTTCACACGCTTTATTCTTGTTGATTTATCTGTTTCAACTTCGTCTCCATTAGATTTTAAACGATATGTCGATGCCGAAACATTATATGCTACAAGAGATGAGCCGACAGTAACCTTATCCTCCAAATCTTTTTTGTCCTGTGAAAGTTGTGCCGATTTTTTCTTTTCCTTAACAACTTCATCTTTTATCTGCTCATTTTCTTCTGATAATTGTTGATTAACCGTGATAAGTGAATCAATACGCGTAACATATTCGCGGGTAATGCCTCTGAGCAAATCAAGTTTCTTTTGAATTTTGCGGTAGTCAGCCTGCGATGCAATAAGTTTTTTTATTTCACCGGCATTTACCATAATTATACTGTCGCGTTCGGTCAATTGAACAGTCAGTGATTCGTTATCTGTTTTTACCTGTTCATATTCTTTCATCAAATTGTCCAAATCACTTTGCAGGGCAATACTTCGGGCGAAATTTTCTTCTTTTTCCCTTATCACTGTGCGATGATTTATAAGTACATAGATAAATGCCGCTATTAAAAGCAGTATCACGGTATAAAGAATCTTATTTTCACGTCTGTATGATTTAATATCTTTTCTCATTGAAATAAATTTTTAACAAATTATGATTTTACAAATTTACTAAAAAACTCCTGTTCGCTTATTACAGGTACGCCAAGTGTTTCAGCTTTTTTCTTTTTTTTAGGACCCATATTTTCTCCTGCTAAAACATAATTTGTTTTGGCAGATATGGCTGATAAAATTATCCCGCCGCCATCCTCTATTTGTCTTTTGATTTCATCGCGGCTAATGGAAAAAACGCCGCTGACAACAAATTTTAACCCGTATAATGCACCACGTTGCATATTATTGGACTTGTCGGACACGATTTCCATTTTCAAACCGTGCTTTTTCAAGCGTTCTACAATGGCGATATTTTCTTTATTCGCAAAAAAATCAACTACTGCCGCCGCAATCCTCTCACCTACTTCATTTACATTCATAAGCTCGTTAATTGAGGCTTGCTGCAAACGCTCAATAGAGCCGAAATAACGTGCGAGATATTTTGCGGTAACTTCGCCAACATAGCGTATGCCCATTGCATAAAGCACTTTTTCAAACGGAACATTTTTTGATTTTTCAATACCGTCAAGAATATTTTCAACTGACTTTTCTTTTAATACGCTTTGCTTTTTGCCGGCTGTTAACGGCTCCTCCTGCGAAAATAAATCGGCAACTACAGGCGATCCGAGTAAAAATAAATCATTATACTTTAAATCATAAAAATCGGCAATATTACGCACTTTACCACTATTGTAAAGCAGTTCGATTCTTTCATCGCCGAGCGAAAAAATATCCATCGCTTTACGTGAAACAAAATGACTTAAAAGTCCTTTTATCTGCGGCGGACAATGCAGCGAATCGGGGCAAAAATGAAGTTCCTCATCATCTTCTTTCTGCAACAGTGCGCCGCATTCCGGACAATTTTCAATAAATCTGAACGGTGGAGTATGCAAAGGGCGCAATGCCGTATCAACACCTACTATCTTGGGAATAATTTCGCCGCCCTTTTCCACGAAAACAGTGTCGCCAACGCGTATATCCATTTCCCGAATAAATCCCTCACTGTTGAGTGTTGCGCGTTTAACGGTCGTACCCGAAAGAGAAACAGGCTTTAAATTCGCAACAGGTGTAACGCGCCCTGTACGCCCAACCTGAAAGTCCACACTTTCAAGCAGTGTAGAAACACGTTCGGCTTTAAATTTGTATGCAATAGCCCAGCGCGGGAATTTCGCCGTAAAACCCAATTTTGCCCACAAATCAACCTGATTAACTTTTATCACAACGCCGTCCGTATCAAACGGCAAACTTTTGCGTTTTTTATCCCAGACATCAATATACTTGAAAATATTCTGCAATCCGCCGCAGACACGATAGTAATTTCCTGTCTTAAAACCCCACTGTGCAGCTATTTTTAAGCGTTCGCTGTGTAACGGCTGAGTAATTTCATCCGATATTAAAAAATACAGAAAACAATCCAAACCACGCTTCGCAACAAGGCGGGAATCTAACAGTTTCAAACTGCCCGACGCTGCATTGCGCGGGTTTGCGAACAGTTCCAAACCGAGTTTTTCTCTTTGCGCATTTAATTTATTGAATGATTTATGCGGCATAATAACCTCGCCGCGAATAATAAAATGCTTTGGAAAATTGCCGTGTAATTTTAGCGGGATTGATTTTATTGTGCGTATATTAGACGTAACGTCATCGCCTTTTGTGCCATCCCCGCGTGTTACGGCACGCATTAGAAGACCATCTTCATATTCAAGTGAAATTGACAGTCCGTCGTATTTTAATTCGCAAACGTAATCAAACGGCACACCATTTGCAAGTTCACGCACACGCTTGTCAAAATCTTCAATTTCCGACAGCGAATAAGTGTTGCCGAGCGATAGCAGAGGCTCTTTATGTACTACTGTTCCGAATGATTTTGCAGATTGTCCGCCCACACGCTGCGTCGGTGAATGCGGCTGCTTAAACTGCGGGTACTGCTTTTCTAATGATTCGAGTTCTTTAAGCAGAATATCAAAATCGTAGTCGGAAATAGTGGGGTTGTCAAGAACATAATACGAATAATTATGAGTGTCTATTTCACTTATAAGTCTGTCTATTCGCTGTTTAACTTCTTGCTCTGTCATCTTATAAACTTATTTGTCAAATAAAAAATCAGCATCGACTGTTGCTTGCAGCGTAAGGAATAATCCGAACGGCAGGAATATAAAGGGCGCAATCCATACTCCCCAAAAACTTGAAACAGTTCCTTCAAGTGCCGATTTTTCGCCTATAACAGATATAACATAATAAAAAATAAACAGTAAAATCGCAACTACCATAGGCATACCGAGTCCGCCTTTACGGATAATAGCACCTAATGGTGCGCCAAGTAAAAACAATATAAAACATGCAGCCGAAAAAGCATATTTACGATGCCATTCAACGGCATAACAGGCATAACGTGTTTTTAAATACGTTACGTTTGACCCGAAATAACCCACATCCGAAGCAATTGTTCGTGCATTGGATTCTGCCGAAGACAGCATATTTTTATTTACGGGAGGCAATACGGAACTGCTGCCGGAATACGTACCGGCTACGGTGTCGTTAGAAAAATACGTTGTAAGGTAATAATTTTTTGCATTATATGTTTTTACAAGTTCTTCAATTCTCGGTTTCGCATAATTAACAACAGTGTCCATCTGTTTTAAAAGATCGGATGCTTTCAGGGATTTCTCATGACGGTCGTACAAACTCTCATCTGCCTGCTTCATTTGGAAAGACGAAATATCGAATACTATTTGCTGTCGCTTGAAAGATACACGTGTAAAGGGATTTATGGGTGAATAATCACGAGGGTTTTCTCTCCTCCGGCGGGAACGTTCATCAAGATTTTCGCCGTAAGTGTTGCCGTCATAAAGATCAAAAATAAGATATTTTCCATCATCGGTAGTACGCATTGTACCTGTATTAGCCATTGTTACACGTGTATTGCCCTTACGTTCGGTATGGTCGTAAATTTGAACGTTTTCAAGCAGATTGCCGTTGTTTTTCTTATTGCCTACTCTTATAGTATAGCCCTCTATCTGCGTGTAATATTCACCCGGAATAATATTTAAAGTCGGCTTTTTTGTGCGGATTTCATGATACAGAACTCTATATTTCAGATATGCTTTCGGCACCATATTATTTGAAAAATAAAATGCCAAACAACATACTAAAATATTCACAATTGCAATGGGTACCATCGCTCTTCTAAGCGGAATACCTGATGATTTTAATGCAACGAGTTCGTATCTTTCCCCCAGATTTCCAAACAGCATTAACGAGGACAACAGCACTGCAAGCGGTAAAGCCATCGGCACAAATGTCCAGCAGGCGTATATAATAAAGCGCATAACGACAGTAAAATCAAGCCCTTTACCCACGAGGTCATCAATATACTTCCACAAAAATTGCAAAAGCAGAACAAAAATTGCAATAAAGAACGTTAAAACAAGCGGTCCGAGATACTGCTTTATTAAAAACCTGTCAATTTTCTTCATATTTATTTATTTTTTGCAAGTGTTCTCCATGTGTATGCGATATATGCAATAACAAACGGCACAAAAAGCGATACGTAGAACATTGTTTTTAAAGTGAAGTAACTGGAAGATGAATTTACAATTGTAAGCGAACTCTGTAAATCGGTCGTTGACGGATAATATGACGTATTGTTCCAGCCTGCGCAAAGCAACAGCGAAACTACAACAAGAATACTGCCTGTTCCCGCAAACCATATTCCGTTTTTGTATTTAGCAAGTAATGTACGCAGAATACCGAATAAAACAAGCAATACACCTGCCAGAAAAACTCCCGCTACAACAGGCATTTGCAAAAAGTTATGCAGATATTTATACGGTTCCGAAAATACTTCCTGCGTTTGAGGGTCAACAGCGTAGCCGTCTATCGTAAGAAGTTTGCCTGCAAGCAGCAGAAAATGAAAAACGAATAACGCCGAATTTGTCCAGAGGCGAATATGCAAACGTTTATGCAGATGTTCATTTACTCCGCTGTTTATAATATACAGAAGCGCAAGCACTCGTGTCAAAAACAGAACAACTGCGCCGAACAGCAGATTGACCGGACTGCTCCAAAGCACTTCAAGTCCATGCCATGCACTGTCCCAGTTTGAAATAACGGGAGATGCAATATCGGTTAAGTTTTCTTTGTCAACGGTAAACGGCGCACCTGTGAAAAATGTCCCTGCAACAACACCGAGAAGAAAGGGTGCAAATATTCCGTTTAACATTAAAAATACGCGATATGCCGTACTGCCGAGAATATTGCCTTTTTTTGACTGAAATTCGTATGATACCGCTTGCAGTACAAAACAAAGCAAAAGCAACATCCAAGCCCAGTATGCACCACCGAAACTTGTTGAGTAAAAAAGTGGAAACGACGCAAAAAATGCCCCGCCGAAAGTTACAAGCGTAGTAAAAGTTATCTCCCATTTACTGCCAAGTACTTCAAGCAGATGCGCACGGTCGTCCTCTTTGCGCGATACTGAAAATATCACACTTTGTCCGCCCTGAACAAAAAACAAAAATACGAGTATCGCACAAAGAAGCGATACTACGAGCCACCAATAATGTTGAAGAAATATATATGTCATATTAAAACCCCTTTCTTATTTGTCTAACCATAATCGTAATTTCTGCCGCTAAAAGTAATATAAAAACAGAGGCAAAAATCCAAAATGTCGTTTGCACCTGTCCCGCGTCAAGTGCGGAGATTGCCGCCTGAACAGGCAGCAGGTCCTGAACTGTCCAGGGTTGCCGCCCTACTTCCGCAACTACCCAGCCTGCCTGTCCTGCAATGTAACCAAGCGGAATACAAAGCACAAGTAAAATCAGAAACCATTTCTGCCATGTACTGCCTGCTATTTGCAGTTTACGTTTGTAAATCAGTAACAGTGTTATGGCAAATGTAATTATAAACAATATGCCGAGAGCAACCATTATATGAAAAGAATAGAATGTTAGCGGTACCGACGGTATAATCTGTTCGGGTTTGTCCAAATATCCGTAACCGAAATACGGAAAATATAAATCAATTTCCGCTTTATGAACTTTCATTTTATCAGTATCGCCTGCTTTCAACGCGTTTCTATATTCTTTGAGTGCTTCGTTTACCATTTTACCGCGCTCTACTTTTTCACTGAAAGACAGTGCTGTACGACCATCGGGCATAATATATCCGCCGTCAATAATATTGCGGATACCGGGTACATAAGCATTTGTACTGCCGAACGACAGCCATGAGAGCATTTTCGGAAATGCTACTTTGCAAATAACAGGGTTTATACTGTCGTTATATGATACTTTATTCGGATTCAGTATTCCGAAACCTGTAAGTCCAACGCTTTCCCCGCCTTCGTAAAGTCCCTCCATTGCGGCGAGTTTCATCGGTTGCGAACGTGCAACGTGTTTTGCAGAGTCGTGTCCGGTAATGCAAACGAGCAGTGTTGCCGCAAGTCCGACTATCGCGCCGGTAAACATACTTTTGCGTGCCATTACAAAATTTTCTTCGCTGTTATCAAGGCGTTTTATGCGCAACATCAAGTACGCACTGACTCCGACAACAAACACACCGCCAAGAACCCATCCCGAAAGTACGGTGTGAAAAAACTTATTTACCGCAAGGGGATTTAATGCTACTGCCCAAAAGTCTGTCATCTCGTTGCGCATGGTATCAGGATTAAAAGTCATTCCTGCAGGGCTTTGCATCCACCCATTGGCAACTAAAATCCAGTAAGACGACAGCAGTGCGCCGAAAGTTACAAGATAAGTTGACGCGAGATGAAATTTTTTGTTTAATTTTTTCCAGCCCAAATACATAACAGGTATAAATGTTGCTTCTATAAAAAACGCAATAATACCCTCTATTGCAAGCGGCGCACCGAAAATATCGCCTACAAACCAACTGTAGTTAGACCAGTTTGTACCGAATTCAAATTCAAGAATAAGTCCGGATGCTACGCCCACAACGAAATTTATGCCAAAAAGAGTCATCCAGAATTTAGCTATCTTTTTCCATCGCTCACTTTCTTGCAAATTGCGCTTTGAACGCACAACGTACAATGTTTCGGCGATAGACATTATTATACTTACGCCCAGCGTAAGAGGCACTATAAGCCAGTGGAACATAGCCGTAAGAGCAAATTGCGCCCGCGACCAGTCAATAAGTGCTGTATCAAGAAGTGTCATAAATGTGAAAATTTAATTTTGTGTAAATTTAGACAAAAATTTTTATCTTTGCAATACCTGCATAAATAGGGACCGTTTGGTTTTGACAGCAAGATGAAGCGAAACGGCAAGCACGTCGAGGTGGGCGGAGGACCTCGTTAATAATCGGCCGCAAGCCATTAAACGGCAACAATTATAACTACGCCATGGCTGCCTGACCCAGAGGGTTACGCAGTGGCTGCTCTCGGTAAAGCCCCGACATTCGGCTCGTGCCAATGAGAGTATCGGTTGAAAGGATGTTCGATTAAAGCAGTTTCTTCGTGGCTTTAACCGTATTTTGAAGATAAGGGCAAAATTGGGCGTTGCAGCCCTGTTTTTCCTCGAAAATCAATCTGCAACTAAACGTGTAGAAAACCTTTTTACTCCTTGTTTGGACGGCGGTTCGACTCCGCCCGGTTCCACTACTTATATTGAATGTTATATTTTATGTTTTTATGAATACGGTAACCATAAAAAAGCAGACATCTATTCCGGCAGTTGATACAGGCAATCTTCTCGCGGGTATAAAAAAACTTTTTCGCCGTAAATCCGGACTTGAAAAGGCGTTGGATGATGTGCGCAAAGGACGGGTTTATCACGCTAAAGACCATGCTGATCTTTTCAGGCATCTTGGTATATGAGGTATCATATCAGGTCGTCAAGGCGTTTTGATAAAAGCGTTAAGCTACGTTGACCTATTTGTCATAGTGGTTAATCACGCTAAGTATCAAGACCTCTATAATATCATTGCTTATAATATAAACTAATCTATGATGTTGTGTAATTCGTCTTGACCATTGTCCCATTCTATTTCCTGTCAGTTGTTTGGGTTTACCTGTACCTGTTGTTGGATGTTCTTTTAGCTCTTTAATGAGAATTTGCAGTTTTTCAAAAGCAACTTTATTTCCCGATTTTTTTAATGCCTTAATATCCTTTAAAGCATCTTTGGTCATTATTATTTTATATATCATAACACTTTGCCAAAAAGTTCATTTTCCAATTCAGGAGTATATTCAACTACTTCACCATTTTTGACTTGCTCTAAAGCCCTGTCTATTTTAGCTTGTACATTTGGAGTAAGCCATAAATCATCATCATTGATGGGAGTTATTAAATAATACTTGTTGTGATTTCTTTTTAAAATAATTCTAACACCATCATCAACCATATCAATATAGTTTTTAATTTTTGTCCTAAACTCACTTGTATTAACCTGTAAAATTTGTGCCTGTTGCATAAGTTATAATTTTATATGTACATTAACATGTACATTATTTTGTACAAAATTACAAAAAAATAAATAATTCAGATAAATTATTTCCGACTTCTAATATCCCCTGTAATTTCCGCATAGCCTTAATTTTTTCAGTTAGTACTACTTTTGCATAGATTGCAGTAGTGCGGATATTAGAACGCGGTCTAAAAATCGTTTAAAAACTACAAAAATGGGTTAAAAAGATTAAATGCGAATATTTGAAAGCTCAAGAAATACAATGATTTACGCTAATTCTTTAACCTTATGGTTGACCTACCAGGATTCGAACCTGGACTAACAGAACCAAAACCTGTTGTGCTGCCGTTACACCATAGGTCAGTAATAACAAATTTCAAATAATTTTTAAGAATTGATTTAAAGGGTTGCAAAGATAGTAATTTTTTGATATAATTTTTTTTCGTATTTTTGTTATTAAAATTTATTTCATTACGGAACGAATATGTTAAAAGCAACATTCATGATACTGATTATATAAAAATGATTGAACTCAGATATGCGTGCGGCTTTTGATTATAAGTCCCGTATATCCTTAATCAACAATTTATAATCGTATGAAAAATCTCTTAATTGCCGCCTTTTTAATAACTGTGCTTACTGTGCCGGTTAAAGGACAACAACTTATCGGTTCTTTCCCGTACAGTGCGGGAAATCTTGTCGGTCAAAATGACTGGACAAATGCCTCTACAGGCGTAACAGACAATCCGATTCAGGTAATGGACGAAACTTTAGTCCATTACACCGGTTACGGAACAGGTGAAAAAATAATATCTCTGCCGTATGCCAATAGCGTAAATCAACGCTGCTTTAAATCATTTGAAGAACAGACATCAGGTGAAGTATGGTACTCATTTTTATTAAGAGTGGACAATTACAGCGAGCGAACAAGCTCCCTTATCGGTTTTTGGAATAACAATGTTGAAGATAATAACGGATATGCAACAAATGCAAAGTATCATGCGGGAATACTCGGTATAAAGACAATAAAACGCACAGGCGATACTGTCTTTTTTCTTTCTGCTTCAACGCTTGGCAGCACAAATTACGGAGCAGCATCTCCCTTTGCAAAAGATACTTTGTCATTGCACAGGACATATCTTATAGTTGTAAAATATAAATTTTTCAGTGGAGATAAAAACGACAGTGTGTATTTGTGGATAGACCCAAGTTCGGAAGATATTGCTTCAAACATTGCACCTGCTCCGCGCGGAGCGTATCACCAGATAGCGGGGGGCAGTGCTTCGGATGACATATCTTCAATAAAGTCAATTCTTATAATGCGCAGCTGCGCAAGTTCAAGTATTTCCGCATTAAGAGTTGCGAAAAGTTGGGCAGGACTTTTCGGACTGTCGGAGCCGACCGACCAGCCCGAAATTACTGTTATTCCTCCCACTGTTGATTTAGGTGCGGTATGGCGCGACAGCACATACACCTGCAGCGTTGTCGTCAAGGGCAGCAACTTAACGTCAGCACCGCTTACCGTAATGAAAAGTGCCAATCAGGAAGTTGCGGTAAACAAGACACATCTTGACAAGGCAAAAGTTGAAAGCGCAGAAGGCGACACTGTAAAAATAACTGTTACGGCGTACTCATTAAATGCTCAAAGCGCGACAGTTACATATAACGGCGGCGGTATTTCAAGTCCTGTCCTGCAAAATATTACATGGACATGCGCCGTAAAACCTGCCGACCCGATTACTACGCCCGACACAAACAATCTTCTGGATAATCCCGATTTTGAAGACTGGACAACCGGTTCCGTATTTCAGCCTGACGAACTTTCAGACTGGGAAACAACAATGGGTTCAGTAGAAAAAAAGACAGATATTGTTTCTCACGGAACATATTCGGTAAAAATTTCCAACTGGAACACCACTCTCAATGGCTACAAATTAGATCAAAAAATATCCGGTGCCGCAAGAGGAGGTTTTAATGCAGGCGATACTTTTGAACTTACCATAAATTACTATGTAGAAACTTCGCAAGGCGGTAACGATATAAAAATGGCGTCATACTGGACAGGCAATCCCGGAAGCAGTGAACACCTGTATCACGATTCGGCAGTACTTGCACCAAATTCCTGCTTCCCCACTGTGCAGGGACAGTGGCTGACAAAAACAGTACGCACAACAGTTCCCACAGGTGCAGTAGCATTTTATTTAAAATTGCAGGTAACAAAAAATTCTGCCGTTTATTTTGATAATTTCTCATTCAAAAAAATCTACACATCACAAACTCCGCCACTGCCGCCCGATGATACTGCCACCACCTCAGACAAAGTAACATTAACAGTAGATTCTTCAGGATTAAATTCCCCCTATATCACGACAACAGGAAAACCCGTTAAAGATACTGTTTACTACACGGCAAAGAATCTGCCCGGCTACGGTTCCATAACTTGCAAAAATACGGTCGGCTCTGCTTTCACCGTCAGCAATACAACGATTCTGAAAAATATAGAAAATGCAATGATTATAATAACGTATAATCCGGCAACAGCAGGCGAACACAGCGCAACAATTACCTTTAAGGCAGAGGGTGTTGACACTGTAACCATAAATGTTAGCGGTACCGCCGCAAACGGCGGCAGCGGTAGCGGCGGATACGATACCGTACTTAATTTCAACAGAAATTATGCCGTAAGTCATTTGCGTGAAAATTTTGAAACATCGGCGCATAACAATATACTTACTCTCCCTTACTGGCAAAACGTAGTACTGCAAGGCACACGTGCATGGTGGGGTTACGGTTTTAACGATACTGTCCACACGGCAAAGGTAACCGCTTACGTTATGGGACAAACGGAAGAACTCCCCTGCCAGATGTGGATGATTACTCCGCTGCTCGATGCTGTCAATTCTGAGACTAAAATGCTTACCTTTGACGTTATGGCGCAGTTTATTCCTGAGGAAGGTACTGAAGCAACGCTGCAAATTGTCTATATTGAGCCAAAAAGCGATACTTCTTTTGAAGGTATAATACTGCCCCTGACAATGCCGGCGACAAAAGACGAAACGGATATATGGTTTAAATTCAATATAAATATGGCAGAGTTAGATAATCTTGCAGATACTTTTGCTATCGGCTTTCGCTTTACAGGGATGAGCGGTACAAACAATGCCGCCGTATATTATATTGATAATGTAACATTCGGAGAACATGTACCCTATTTGTCAATAGCGCAGGATATTGTTATTATTGAAGAAAATTTTGCAACTTCGGAAAATATAAATATACATGCAACCGACCTGACGAATGAGATTACTCTTGAACTCGCAGGCACCGACGCGCAGTATTTCCGTCTTTCGGACAATAGTTTCCCCGCAACAACAACCGATACTTTCTTTACGGTAACATTACAGGTTCCCGTGCCAACAGCATCGACTAAAGCAGTTCCCGACACGTTTTACGCTGCCGTACTGATTTCATCCGAAGGGGCAAATCAGGAGACAGTATTTCTTGTTGGTTTGGCGCAGCCCGGAGTTTCTATAGATATACTGCGTGAAAGCGACATGGTTTCACTTTGGCAAAAGAACGATATGCTTTACTTTACTGCCGACAAAGCACGTTCGTATAAAATTATTGATATAAACGGAAAGACATCGCTTTACGGTAACGCTGATAACAATTCCATATCTATCGGCGGATTATCAAAAGGCGTATATCTGTTGCAAATTGCAACCGATAACGGAACGCTCAATAAAAAATTTATAAAATAGAATATGGAAAATTACGGAATTGGTCTTTTGGGTCAAGTACCTGTTCGTGAAAGCGTTACACATACCTCCGAAATGGTTTCGGAATTGCTCTTCGGTGAGGGATTTATTATTGACGACAGATACCAGCACTGGCTTAAAGTGAGAACTCTTTTTGACAATTATTCCGGGTGGATAGACTCCCGTCAGGTAATGTTGCTGGAAAATGAGCCGCCTGTAAGCAATGTTTTTACAGGTGCTCATGATGCCGTTATTGAGCGGAGCACCGATTATGCCCGCTTTCGTGTTGGAATGGGTTGTCCTCTGCCGAATTATGCCGAAACCAAATTTGAAATAAACAATATAACGTTTCATTACGACGGACGCATACAACAGGGTATTCGCAACGCAGAGGGCATACTTGACACTGCCGTATTATTTATCAATACTCCGTATTTGTGGGGTGGTAAAAGTTCATTCGGGATTGACTGTTCAGGTTTTGTACAGACAGTCTTTCGTATGAATGGCTTTACTCTGCCCCGCGATGCATCTCAACAGGCGGTAACAGGCACTGCGGTAAACTTTATTTCGGAAGCAAAGCCCACCGACCTTTTCTTCTTTGATAACGAAAACGGCGAAATTACGCATGCAGGAATTTATCTCGGTGATAACCGCATTATACATTCAAGCGGCTTTGTCCGTATCTCCAATGTGGATGGAGAGGGTATTCTGCGTCAGGACGACAAGGGCTACACACATCATTTAAGAGTAATAAAACGTGTAGCTCTCTAAAATGTTTGCCAACGATATAAAGCAACTGTTAGACGAAAACGTACAACGTTACAATACGCCGGCGTTTATCAAGGACGATCCTGTGCAGTTTCCGCGCAGATACAGTGTAAAGCAGGATATTGAGATAGTGTCCTTTATTGTAGCTCATATATCCTGGGGCAAGAGGGTGATGATATTGCGCAATGCCGAAAAAATGCTGGCTTTAATGGGCAGCAGTCCTTATGAATATGTTATCAATGGCAGATACAGGCGGCTTGGCACTGCGAATATCCACCGTACATTTTTTCAAAACGACCTTAAATATTTTCTTGCCGGTTTTGAGCGAATTTTACAGAAGCATGCTTCTTTAGAGGATTTTCTTGCTGTGAATAATGCTGCTAATGCGTGGGATACGGCACGTCTTTTTTTAGATGAAATGCTTAAAGCCAACGGCGGTCTGTCAAACAGATACTGTCTGCCTGTCAATCCGGAAAATTCGGCATTAAAACGTATAAACATGGCTTTGCGGTGGCTTGTAAGAAATGACGGTATTGTTGATATGGGTATTTGGCATATCCTGAAGCAGTCGGAACTGTACATTCCGCTTGATGTTCACGCAGCACGCACTGCCCGCTCGCTCGGTTTGTTGAAACGCCGCAGTAACGACAGAAAGGCTGTAGAGGAATTAACTTGTGCGTTGCGGCAGTTCTGCCCCGAAGACCCTGTAAAGTATGATTTTGCCTTGTTCGGCGTTGGAGTAAATTTGTAGTTTGCAAGCCAAGTTACGCTTCTTTATAGTGTTTGGCTGCCCATAAAATTACATTCTTTCCCTGCTCCAATCCTGCTTGCACAATTTTATAACTTAACTCGCCATCATAGCCAAGATACAGATGCAGAGCATTATACGCACCTTGTAATGGGCGTGACATTTTTTTATCTTTCTTATACACAGCATCCTTATATTTGTCAAAATCCACCCGCGCCCCTTTTGTCTTGCCGTTCCGCACTCCAAGTGCACCGTCAAGAGCGATAAGCACACCACTCCAAGCAGCGTGTCCCGCTAATCTGACATATTTAGGATCGGTGTAATAATCACCGTCTTTGCCTGCTCTTTTAGATAAAATTTCGCGAGCATTATCTAAATAACGCTGCGCCTCTTTTATCGGATTTTTATGAACTGTTGCCATAGATTTGTTCTTGCTTTTACTTTTCTGCAAAGTTAGTAAATTAAATTTAGTTAGTAATGACTTTTCTCAACATGAAAATACGCAGTATCATTTTATATTACAGTACAGCAGTCGTCTGTTTTCAAGAAAAACTTCAAGTTTATCACCTGCAGCAACTTTGCCCACCCCCTGCGGTGTACCTGTAAAAATTAAATCGCCGATATGAAGTGTCATATATTTTGATACGTACGCAATTATCGCATCTATCCCATTAAGCATTTCGGCAGTTGAGGCGTTTTGTACCGGCACGCCGTTTTTATCAAGCCGTAAATGCAGCGCATTTACAGGCGGTAACTCATTTTTATTTACAAATATACCGACAGCGGCTGAATTGTCAAAACCCTTGCACGCTGTCCACGGCAGTCCTTTCCGACACGCTTCGTTTTGCAAATCGCGGGCAGTGAAATCAATACCTGCCGTCAGTTCTTCATAGTACCGGTAAGCGAACCGCTCGGCAATATTTTTACCGACTCGGCATATCTTAACCACAACTTCACCTTCATAATCAATATGAGTTGAAAAATCAGGGATATAAAACGGACGGTTGCGCGTAAGCAGTGCTGTTTCCGGCTTTAAGAAAAATACCAAATGCTTCTTATCCTGCATTTCCTGCATTGCAGACCATCCGAGTTCCGCCACATGCGCCGCATAATTCATGCCTGTTCCGATAATCTTCATAATATTATTTGTTGCTAAGGTAAAAAAAATATAGAAAAATATTCGTACATTTATTCGCTTCGCTCATGAATGTACTCCGTCGGAAAAATGCCAGGGCAACCGCACTAAAATCATAAGATGTTGATTGTTAGCAGATACAAAATAGCATTTTTATAAAACACAGAAAAACACACTGCTAACAATCAATGATATATGGTTTTGTGCGGTTGCCCTGTCAGTATCCAGATAGTGGAGAATGTTCGTGAATGTGGTAAGGTGTGTCAAAAGACACTCCGCCAAATCGCCACAGTCTTCCCCGACGAGGTAGAACGTTTCAGGG
>JAIRNR010000089.1 GCA_031257915.1 Bacteroidales bacterium | reverse complement strand
CAACTGCTTCCCTGTGAGAACAGTAACTTGAAACTGATAACGTTGCGGCACAAATTCATTCTGTAGTTTTGGCACTTAACGCTAATATTTGGGAATGAAATAATCACAATAATAATCGTGTTAATTTGCAAGAATTTACAAATTTACGAATTATTTTGATTTTTTTTCCGACTTGAAAATCAAGAGCATCAGGGTTAACGCATTTAAATTGTCTGTTTTTGAGTAGTAAAAAGCACCTCACTTTATATTATCAAACCCCTTACCATAAACACCGGAAGCATCGGAAATACTTATAAATGCGTTCGGGTCAATATAACGGATACGGCGCAGAACATTTTGCATCTCGTATTTTCTGACAACAATAAGAAGCACTTCGCGATCCTCTTTACTGTAATATCCCTTGCCATGCAAAAATGTTACTCCGTGTCTGATTTCTTTGCTCACCATTTCTGCAACTTCTTCGTGTTTTTGCGAAAGAATTAAAAGCTGCACCGATTGTTTTGCTCCGAAAACAACCATATCCACCGTATAGGAAACAACAGCCATAACAACAAAACCATAAAGAACAATGCGAATAGAATCCATTGTCGTTTGTCCGAGAAAATAATGAAAGACAATATATGATGAAGATATTATCACGACATCACAGTAAAGAATAATTCTGCCCGGACTTATATTGCGGTATTTTATTATAATAAGTGCGAGAATATCCGTCCCTCCGGTACTGCCGCCGTAATTAAACGCCGTTCCTATTGCAACACCGCTTACAATGCCGCCTGTTATGGCACTAAAAAACAAATCATCGCCAAGAAATGGTTCATGTAAAAAATTCTGCCATATCCCAATAAAAAACGATAACATAAAAATTGCATAAATTGTTTTTACGCCAAATCTGTTTCCGAGTATTTTAAAACCTATTGCAAGTAGAATAGCATTTATTATAAATGAAGATATGCCGACCTGTATTGTCTTGCCGGACGCATAGTACAGCAGGGTGCATAATCCGTTAACGCCTCCGCCCACTATTTCGGCATTGATTATAAAACCGACAAGTGCGAATGCGTATGCGCACAGACATAAGGTTATTATGGTATAACTTTTTATTTCACGATAAAGTTGCTGTTTTGTCAGTAAAGGTTTCATACGTTTATAATTTTTGCAGCCAAGCGGTCATCATTTGCGGGCTTTACCCGCAGCCTCTTTTACAATAAGTGCAACAGCCGCGGTCTGTTCATCAAGCGGCAACATGCCGTCTATATGATGTATCGTATAACCGCGTCTTTCCATTCCGCGAAGCCACGTGCGCTGACGTTTTGCAAGCTGGTTTATTGCAAACCGCAAACGCAAAACCATCTCATTTTTATTTTCGGAAGTTTCGCCTTTAAGCAAATATTCGGTAATATGGCGATACTCCAAACCGTAATATCTCAATAATTCCGCCGTTACTCCTTTATGTAAAAGCCCGCGTACTTCCTCTACCATTCCGCCGTTAAGCCGTTGCAACAACCTGTTATCAATGCGTGAGCGCAGCACTGCAGCGTCAAAATCAAGTGTAAAAATCACACTTGGCGGCGGCGTACGTTCCGGCATTTTACATTTTTTTTTAAACAGCGCAATTTCTATCGCTCTTATACATCTTTCACGTATTTCCGTATCGGTATGATTATGCAACGGAACTTCTTTTGCAAGCATTACGCCGAGTTCGGTATCGGTCATAGATTCAAGTTTCGTGCGCAATTCCGGATTTTCAGGAACATAACAATGAACTGTTTTACCAATAGCCGCCTCAATATAAAGCCCGCTGCCGCCGCATAAAACAGGCATTTTGTTTCGTTGTACAATATCGCTATATACTTTATCAAAATCTTGTTGATAGTGAAAAACGTCATATTTTTCACCCGCATTGACAACATCTATAAGATGATATTTCACACTGCCGTATTCCGCCAAATCCTTACCGGTACCTACATCCATCCCGCTATATACCTGACGCGAGTCGGCACTTATAATTTCACCGTTAAACTTTTCTGCAAGCCTGACTGCGAATGATGTCTTTCCGCTTGCGGTCGGACCAATCACACAAATCATTTTCTAACGATAATCTTTTTTATTTTTGTTGTCGCAGATGTTTTTACTTTTAAAAAATACAGTCCGTTCGGAATATCTTGCAAAGAAAGTTCGTTGTTTGCAGCAACAGCAATTCTTTTTCCTGTAAAATCAAACAATTCCATTCCAAGCACAGGGCTGCCGCTGTTTACTGTTATGTGAGATTTTGCCGGATTCGGAAAAACAGCAATATCGTTGTCCGCTTTTAAATATTCTGTTACGGATGCGGGTGGTTCCGGATTACCGTCAGATATAAAATCAAACAAAACATGTTCATTTTCTATGCGGATATTTGTAATCGGTTTTTCTGTTGCGGCACCTGCTTTTGAAATAGAATTAGGACTTGTTGTATCTGTGAATGATGTATTTTTGGTGCTTCCCGGAAACGTTGTGCCTAACCCCATTGACGACCTTGAATTATCGCCTCCATTAGCCTGTTTAATATAAAACCCTCTGTTTGACGGATTACAGTTCAGGCAATTGTCGTTTTTCCAGTCACCGACGTTTGAATCAAATGCAAAAATCAAAAGTCCTGCACCAAGGCGGGTATATGTCTTGTCCCAGGCATCCCACTTGCTTATAGGACGGTTATCTAAAATAAAATATTCGTTTTTGGTTTTCGTTTCTATCACGTAGCCTTTTGTCGCTTCTGTTGCCGGCGGCATATTTATTGACGCTGTTGTTGTAAGATTCTCTCTTTCTAACCAGCCGAGAAGTATTCTGCTCCAAGCATTATGCAGCGGCGGCGTGTATCCATCGTTATTGTACGAACCCATATCCATTACGTCATACTCATTCGGAGTTACTGCCTCGCCGCCGCTACCGCCGTAATCAGAGTCGTAGAAATCGGGAAGTCCGAGTGCATGACCCATTTCGTGTGCCGGCGCACCGATACTTGTCAATACATTTTTATCATTGAGTTCGGGAGAACAGGAATAAACACGGATTCTTTTACCATCTAACGTCATAGTGGGAGAAAGTTCCCACTCATGGCTCCAAATAGCATCTTTTCCGCCTCCTGCTTCCTCGCCCAGACCGGCAAAAATAATATGTACTCCATCAACAAATCCATCGTTATCTGAGTCGTACAGCGAAAAATCGCAACCATCTTCATGAGCTAAATCCAACGCATGCCGTACCATTGCACGCGGATTTTTATCATTATCGTAGCTGTTGTTGCCTCCGTAGTAAGACATCTTATTCGGGAGCGTATAGGGACCAAATACGTCCGACTTGAACTCAAACGTTCCACGCGAATTATCGTAAAAATAATCGGCAATACTGCCTGTATGCGGCGGCTTGTTCAAATTTCGCAAGTTAAGTATTGTGTCAAAATCGCTTTTGCCGAAAATGCAAGCACAGTCTGCAAAGGAAACAATTATAACAGGCATTCTGTGAGTAACAGTTTTCGTTTTTGTCTGTTTTTGCCTGTTTGCAATGTTAATGCCTGCAACAGGTTTCGGACAGTCAGGACTTGCGAATATAGCCTCTCTTTGCGCTTTTGAAAACGTTATATGTTTTTGCCATGAAGGAGAAGTTTTTGTATTATTTGCCGCTTTTACGCCGGAGGCAACCATATCGCCGATTTCGTTTTGTACGGCATATTCAAAAATGCCGTCTTTGTTTTTTACCAAACTGTATCCGTCTAATGTTTCCGCCCATTTTACGCGCTCGTCTCCTTTGAGAATAACTGTTATCTGTGTTCCGTCTGATTGTGTAATTTCTACTGGTGTTGGCTTTGCCGGACGTGCATATACACTTGCCGTAACAGCACAACAGAGTATAAATAATAGATGCTTCATTATTTAGGACTGTTTTTAAGAATGTTTATGAGGTATCTCCAAAATTTATCTACGGTTGCGATATTTACTTTTTCGTCAGGTGAATGCGGATACATTATCGTAGGACCGAATGAAATCATATCCCAGTTTTTGTAAATGCCGGCAAACAAACCACATTCCAAACCCGCATGAATTGCACCAACTGTCGGTTCGTAGCCAAACAAATTTGTATAAACATCTTTCATAACTTTTAAAACAGGACTGTTTACATTCGGTTTCCAACCGGGATATGCGCCCGAAAGTTCGCATTTACCACCGGCGAGTTTTGAAATTATTACCATTGTTTGTCCAAGTTCATCTTTTGCGCTGTCAACCGAGGAACGCAGCAGACACGAAACAGAAAGTGTTCCGTTTTCTGTTTTTACGATTGCCAGGTTTGTAGATGTTTCTACCATTGGCATAGTATCGCTCATACGAATAACGCCGTTAGGAATTGCATAAAGAAGTCGGATAATTTTATTGGCAAAACTTTTTACAATAACTTCCGCAGGCATTGTTGCAGGCGTAAATTCAACAGTAAAATCAGGATCTGCAACTGATAATTCCGCTTTAACAACTTTTGTAAATTTTGCTATATGACTTTGAAGTTTTTCTGTTTTTACGTTGGGAACAGCAATAACAATTTCGGCTTCACGCGGAATAGCATTGCGCATATTTCCGCCGTTAATAGAACAAATTTGCGCTTTTGATTTTTGCATTAAATATGCTGCCAAGCGTGTTATTATTTTATTTGCGTTGCCGCGTCCGAGATGTATATCAACGCCGGAGTGTCCGCCTTTAAGACCTTTTACCGTAACTTTAAATGCGGTATGTTCTGCGGGTGCTGCCGCCATTCTGTACGGTAAAGTTATTGCCGCGTCAAGTCCGCCCGCACAGCCGATACAAAGTTCGCCCTCTTCTTCGGAATCCAGATTAAGCAGTATAGAGCCTTTAAGTTCGCCTTTTTTCAAGCCGAATGCACCTGTCATGCCTGTTTCTTCATCAATAGTAATTAACGCTTCAAGAGCGGGATGCTCCATGTCTTTGGTTTCAAAGACAGCCATTATTGCAGCAACGCCCATACCGTTGTCTGCTCCGAGAGTTGTACCGTTTGCAGTAACCCATTCGGTGTCAATATATGCCTCAATAGGGTCAGTTTCAAAGTTGTGTTCTTTGTCGGAATTTTTTTGAGGAACCATATCGCAATGTGCTTGCAAAATAATACCTTTATGATGTTCGTAGCCGCGGGAGGCAGGTTTTGAAAAGATAATATTTCCTGTCTCGTCCACCTTGCATTGTACGAAATGCTGTGCTGCCCAGTCAACAAGGAATTTACGTACTTTTTCCTCATGTTTGGAGGGACGTGGAATTTGTGTAAGTAAGTGAAAATTTCTCCACACAATTGTGGGGTCAAGTTGTGAAATGTTGGTGTTCATATTTTAAACATTTTTAATGATTGTTCGTTTTGATTTCAGACCTCTTGCATTTTTGCATTAGAATAGTAAAGTTACGACTTTTCTGAAAAATCCATAATTAAACATTTTTACAATTTCATTATATCCTTATTTCACGTAAATTTGCAAAAAGCGAAGTTTTGATAATACACCCACATATAAATTTTCCTGTGAAATTTGCAAAGCGGTTAACAGTATTACTGTTCTGTTTGCTGTTTGTGCTTTGCGAACAGTTATCTGCACAGTTTTACACAGGCAGCAACCTGACCTTTGGACGCAAGCGGGTTCAATATGAAAAATTCTTTTGGACCTTTTACCGTTTTAACGGATTTGATGTTTACTTCAACCGCAAAGGGAAAAATCTCGCGCTATATACCGCTTCCTACGTGCAGAACCACTTGTCGGAAATAGAAGAAAAAATGGGTGTGGAAAACCGCACGGAAATAAAGTTTATTGTTTTCAATAGACTTACCGACTTTAAGCAGAGCAATATAGGTTATGTCGATGACGCCACCGAAAGCAGCCGCAATACAGGAGGTATTACGCATTTTGCGGACAATAAAGTGTTTCTGTATTTTACGGGAAGTTATGTTGATTTTGAGCGGCAAATACGCGAAGGAATTGTTGAAATGCTTTTAACGCAAGCGATAAGCGGTGGTATAGGCAAACAGATTGCAAGTTCATATATGCAAGACCTGCCGTACTGGTTTCGCAGCGGACTTGCCGTTTATTTTTCGCGTGAATGGACAGCAGAAGATGATGAGAAAATCCAGAGTGCAATACAGATGAAAAAATTCACAAATATTTCTTCTTTGGAAGGTGAAGATGCCACTCTTGCAGGTTTTTCTTTTTGGAATTTTATAGCGTCTAAATACGGCGTATCGGCAATATCGCGCAGCATAAATGTTGCAGCAAAATCGCGGGCAATAAAAAAAATATTTAAACGAACATTTAATAACAGTTTTGTCAATTTGGAAAAAGAATGGATTGAATTTTACAGAAAACAAAGCGGAGAATTTAAAAGACCGGTTGAAGAAATGCCCATTGCCAAAACGTTAAAGCGCACACGCAAGAAAAACAGTACTTATGGGCAGGTAGCACTAAGTGACAAATATGTTGCGTATGTGCGCAATCATTTGGGGCGTGCTACGGTATGGGTGCAGAGCATGGGGGATAAAAACAGCAGCAGTTCGCTATTGAAGCGAAAGTGCATATACCGTATCGGCGCGTCTATAAATGATTATCCCGACTATTCTTTTCCTGTTTTGGCATGGCATCCGAACGGACACCAGCTCGGCATTATTTCAGAAGAAAAAGGGCGGACGATGCTTGTTTTGCATGATGTGGAAGCAGAACGCCGTGATGAGAAAAAGATGCGTTACAATCTTGAAATTTATGAAAAGATAACAAGTTTTAACTTTACGCCTGACGGCAGGGAAATTGTTATGGCAGGTGTGTCAAACGGTGCATCTGATATATACCGTTTTAATCTCGTTGCAGGAACATTTAAACAGATAACGTCAGATTTGTATGACGATTTTAATCCCACTGTAAGCAGCAATACTGGCGAAAATGACGGCACAATTATTTTTTCATCCAATCGCCCGAACGATACATTAAAGCGGGATGAAAAATTTTTACAGGCACCATCTTTCAATGTGGAACAAAAATTATTTATGCCTGTTTCAGAGAAATTGTTGGTTTCGCTTGCGAAAAATGCACGTATGCCGCAGACCGCAAACACAGGCGGCGGACTTTTCTATCTGACAAATGAAAACGGCATAACAAATATCGGCTATGGGCAGACAGGCAAACAAATATCACATATAGATACGGCTGTTCACTATAAGCCGACATTCAGTGCGAAAACAATAACCGACCTTTCTCCGGGGCTGAAAGAGATAAACACAAACGGCAATCTGCTTTCGGTAACAACACTTTCCGCAAAGGGCTATGTGTTGCAGCTTGACAGTGTCGCGCCTCTTTCGGCACGCCCTCCCCGCAGCAATGCACCCACACCGTCAGTTCGTAAAAAATTATCGGCGGCAACAGCTCCCGCTACTGCAACTCGCGAAAAAACGCAAACAAAAAAACGGCTGCGTCTCTATAATGCCCGTCCTGAGGACTTTTCCAAACAGACAGCCTTTGACCGGTATCTGACTTCAAAGGGAATTGCGACTGATACGCAAACATTGTCAAAAGCGAATATGGTTACGGATGACAGACAGCAACAGATAGATGATACGGCATATCCCCAAATTCCTCCAAAGCAATACACCTATAATACCGAATACAAGATAAGTGAAGTTGCGGCACAGATAGGCTTTGATTTTTTGACGGCGGGTTATCAGGTGTATTCAGGTGGTAACGGACCCATTTATTTAAATCCGTCTCTCACCGCATTGACAAAAATAGGCATATCCGACCTTATGGAAAATCACCGTATCATAGGTGGTTTCGGCATAGGTACAGACCTTACAAGCACAGAATTTATGCTTTCTTATGAAAATCTTGAACGCCGTCTTTCACATCAAATAGTGCTGCATCTTTCCAACACTACCGATAACACGGATATTTACAATTCAACACGCAATCAATCATACGATGCGCATTATATTATGAAGTATCCCTTAACGCCGGCAAATATGATTAAAGGTGCGGTTTTGGGGCGATTGGACAGAACTGTTTATAAAGGTACATCTCCAGGCACACTTGAGAAAAAAGACAGTTATATTTTGCGCATGGGCTTACGTGGCGAATGGGTTTACGACCATAGCCGCAGCATTATGCCGAATATCTGCAACGGCACACGTGCAAAGGCATGGGTGGAGTATTATCAAGGTGTTTTCGGCAAAAAAGATAATCTTTTTGTTGTCGGTTTTGATGGGAGATACTATAAAAAAATTTACCGCACATTTATTTGGGCGTCGCGTTTTGCAGTATCAACATCATTTGGCCAGTCAAAACTGATTTATTATATGGGCGGTGTGGACAGTTGGATGCTGGCAAAGTTTAACAGGGAAACAAAAGTAAACGATAAAATGGAATACGCCTACCAGACGCTTGCTACAAATATGCGCGGCTTTTCACAGAATATTCGCAATGGCAACACATTTGCAGTAATAAATACGGAACTGCGTTTACCCATTTTTCAGGTGTTATCACGCACACCTGTTTCAAGTAATTTTTGGCGCAGTTTTATGCTTGTTACCTTTGTCGATGCGGGCAGTGCATGGAGCGGAATGAATCCGTTCAGCAAAGATAATACTTACTACAAAAAAACAATAACAGACGGTAATCTGACAATAGAATTAGAGCGCAATACATCACCTTTTGTGATAGGTTTTGGTGCGGGATTACGCGCACAACTCGGAGGATATTCTTTTCGCCTTGACTGCGCGTGGGGTGCAGCCGACAATATTATTTCCAAACGCCCCACTCTGTATTTTTCTCTCGCAACCGATTTTTAGTATAATTTGAATTAAAACCGAACATTACTACGCTTGATTTTTACTTCCAAATTGCGAAAATACATAGTATCCACATCGTTGTTAGATACACTGTTCTTTATATAAACGCGAATCTCGTGGGTCTTTTCGGGAATGAAACAGTTTATGTAAAGATGTTCCCACTCTACAGTATCATGTTTTAAATATTTTTTGAAATAATCGGTAGAATTTACCCACATAATAAATTGCGGAATACGACTGTCGTCATAACCGATAAGATTAACAAAGCCGTTATTGCTGCCGGCACGTTCAAAAGAAATATAAACGCTGTCTAAAGGGGTTACGGGAATATAATGGTCAAAAGGCAAAGAGTCCTTTATATTACGGCATGTAAAAAGGGCACTGTTGGTAAACCATGTCATACTTTCCACTTCCGTGTAAGAAAACAGATCCTTTTCAATTTTCAATATACTGCCCTGAAACATGTTTTGAGATTTTTTTTCTGTAAATGCGTCAAAAATTTCACTTCGTGGAAAAAATACCAGTATTGATTTGTGATGTTTGAAAAGAGAGTAAGTTAAAAATTCGGAATTTATTTGCTTGTTACCGTAGCGTTGCAGAATAACAGGCGAAATATTTGCCTGCCGTACATCGTAATAGGAAAATTTGTTTTTGTCTTTAAGTGTGAAGTATATTGATTCAAAAAATTTCACTTTCTTTTTTTGCGGATTCAAATGTTGTGGAAATGTGAAAAGTCCTGCCGTCAGAAGTGCGTAAAAAATAAAAATACTGCGGCTTGCTGTTGATTTGGCAGATGGATTGGCTGCGTTTGTAAATTCGGGAATTACCACCGGAATTGCGGCTAAATTAAAAAAGAAAAGCCATATAACGGTGATAAAATCGGCATATTTCATAGTGCCGGTGATATTTGTTATAAAAAAAACAGTTGCTATAATAACAGGAAACAATACAGCGGTAATAATTGTTTTTTTTGTTCTGTGTTTTTTTATAAGCGCGTAAATCAACGCACCCCATAAGATTATCTCCAATATATATGTTGTTAAAACGTAAAGGAAGATAACAGGCGAATATGTGTTTTCTGAAATATTTGTTGATTGAAAAAATGTATATGGATTTGAAAAAAGTACGGCAGAACTCGCTATCGTTGCAAGGAATGTTACAACAAGACACTGTTTTTTTATGACATGCTGCAAAATAAAAAAGACTGCATAAACAGGAAATATCGCAATTATTGAAAACATTATGGAAGATATTACAGGTACTCCCACGTCAAATAACCCATAAGATCCGTTTTCAAAAAAAAGAGAATTTATTTTTAGATAGAGCGGTGCATCATTGATTGTGCGCACATCGGCAAATATTATTGCAAGGCACACAAGAAAAAGAAAAAAAAGGTGATTGATGACAGTTTTCATTTTACATGGTGGAGCGAGGGTCCATTCCCGATGAGGGTAGCGCGTCGGTAGCGTGTGCGTCACCCCGTAATGCTCGGTATCTCTCACGAGCAATAACTGCAAGAGATGAACCGTTATAATCCATAAATATTTTTTCGTATAATTCCTTTGCGCGTTCTATATTATCCATTTTTTCGTACAACTCTGCGGCAGCAAAAAGTGCGTCATCCGCGAGCAGCGATTCACTGTAATTGTTATACACTTTTTCATAAGAATCAAGTGCTTGTTGCACCCGATCAATTGCAGTGTATATTATACCTTTTTTATACAACGCATTGTCGTATAAATCGTATTCAAAAGGCGACGCAAGCAAAGTGTCAAGCGTTTGCAATGCTTCGCTGTAAAGCCTGCGATACGTAAGAAATTCCGCCTTTGCAAAAAGTTCTAATCCATAGTAACTGCTGTCATAGCCCGGATGTTCTTTTATCAGAAGTGAAAGTTCCATGGCGTCATTGGCAATAACTTTTGATGTTGCTGCTTTAAGAACATCAAGTTGCGACTTTGCCCATTCAAATTCGCCTATATAATAAGACAAACACGCATTCTGAAGTTTTGCATAAAAACCTATATTATCCTGTTTGAAATCTTTCTCTACCTGCCCATAAAGAAGCGTTGCATCCCACACCTTATTGGAGTAGAGGAGTATATCCGCCAAATCAATTTTCACCTGCGCTTTATCGGCAGCACTGATTCCGGTCCATTGCAGAACAGTGTAAAGAAGTTCTTCCGCACTGTCGCTTTGCCCTAAATAATAACCGTAAATACGAGCAAGATTACGCACAATTGGCAGGGCTTTTGCATTTTTTTCCATTTGACCGTAAAGCGCAGCATATTCATTTTTTATCTGTTCTATACGCGCTTTATCACGTGTCTGTTCTTTTTCAATTTGCGTAAAATAAAGGTTCAACAATTCGGTTTTATATATTTGAACTGCTTCGCCACTGCTGTTTTCTATCAAATATTTAAAACCATTTTCACCTGTTATAAAATCATTATTTGCAGTGGCGAGCATTGCCGTTTCAAAAATTTTTCCGCCGGAATCATTAAAAGTTTTGTCATATACTTTTGCCTGTTTTAATGCTTCCGCGTATAATTTTTCCTGCCACAATGCCCATAAATAAAGAATTTGTATATACTTATTCTGTTTTTCTTTTTGAGCTTGCAATTGTAATATCCGACTAATTTCCTGTTGTTTTTGTGGATTTGTGCCAATAAAAACCTGAATATTTTCTTCTATTTGTCCTAATTTTTCTTCATTTTGTTTAAGCACTTTCACGAACTCGTTCAACATTTCCTGCGCCTGCCCGTTTTGGCGGTAGAGTGAGCCAAGTTCCTCCGCATAGAGATAATCATTTTTGCTGTCCTTACGCGCTTTTTGGTATAACTGTATTGAATATTTTGCGTTGCCTGTTTTTGAAAGAAGTGCTTCCGAACATTCCCGTAAAATGTATGGAGATATTTTATCGGAAAAGTTGTCCACAATATCCTGAAATATTTTGTCGGATTTTGGCTGTGAGGATTTTTTTTTATTTTTTTGATTTTGTGCCGCGTTCTGTTCGGCTGCTGAAGTCTGCTCTTTCAGTAATTCCAAATATCCCAAATCAATTTGAACTAATAACGGATTTGTTGATTTTTTTTGAAATTGTTTTATTATTTTCTCTGCACGTTCGTAGTGTTTCGCATTAAGAAGTACTTTTAAATATTGTTCGTAAACATAAGGGGATGGGTCTTTTTCAAACACTTCGTCATAAAGCGAAATCGCCTTATCAATATCTCCGTTCTGTTCATATTTTTGTGCAAGTTGCAGATTACCGCCGTCTTGCGCTATTGAACAGTACGAAAATACAAGTATGCAGATTGTTAAAAATTGCTTCATCACAATGAATTCAAAAGCGTGTCAGTTCTCGGCAACTCTATTTTTGAACTCAAGCGTGCTCTGTCAACAGCAGGCATGCGCTTAATAGCATCAAGGATTTGTGCTTCATTTAGAGATACCGATATTGAAACGGTTGCCATAATTGAAAATTTAACTTTGCACAAAGTTAGTAAAATTCTTAAGCACTCACTGTTTTTAAAAACCAATAGTTGAGGATATTTTGCAAATAAAATCGTAGTTTTGTAAATATACATGAAACTTTTTAACTTACACATAGACGAATAAAAATGGGGGTAGGGAATTTACAGAGGGGAAATATATAAAGAAAAAATATGAGGGAGTTCAATATAGCAGGTCCCTGTGTCAAACGCTGGCATTACATGATTGACTCGTTAGAGCGTGTTCAGGGCGTGGATGCACTTATCAGCGGCGGAAAATACTTTGTGCTTCACGCTGCGCGGCAGAGCGGCAAAACTACTTTTATTCAGGATTTGACAAATCAACTGAACGAGAAAAATAATTATTATGCAGTTTACTGTTCATTAGAAAATCTTCAAGGAGTAACCGATGTGGAGAAAGGCATGCATGAAGTTGTCAGAAGTATTCAACGTGATATTTTTGACTATCAGCTTCCTTATTCAAAAGAGTTTGCAAAAGATGCCAATTACGAAAATTTTACAGGTGTTTTACAGCAGGCATTGTCAGATTATTGTAAAAAATTGGACAAACCGTTTGTTATATTTTTTGACGAAGCAGATTGTTTAAGTGAAAGTACGTTGATTGCATTTTTACGGCAATTACGCAACGGACACAACAAGCGCAGTATAACACCATTTCCACATTCTGTCGCCCTTGTAGGCATGCGCAATATACGTGACTTTAAAGCAAAAATCCGTTCCGACAGTGAAACGCTCGGCTCTGCAAGTCCGTTTAATATCGTAACAAAAACTTTAACGCTCACTAATTTTACCAAAGATGAAATAGCCGAACTTTACGCCCAGCACACCTCCGAAACAGGGCAAAAGTTTGATGATGATGCCGTTGATTTTATCTACACTCAAACATGTGGACAACCGTGGTTAGTAAATGCTGTTGCAAGGGAAATTATTGTGGAAAAATTGAACAGTGATTTTTCAAAACCCGTTACTCAAACACTCGCTCGGCAAGCAATTCATACCATAATTTTGCGCCGTGATACGCATATTGACTCTCTGTTGGAACGATTAAAAGAAGAACGCGTCAGGAAAATTATTGAACCGCTTGTTTTGGGTGAAAATATAGGCAGTCGTATTTCAGACGATTTTATGTTTGTTAAAGATTTGGGTCTGATAAAAGAAGAAAATGGCAAAATAATTCCTTCCAACCCAATCTATTCAGAGGTAATTATAAGAACTTTAACTTACGATTATCAAGAAGATTTGCGTGGTCAGTTTCCCGAATATCAGATGTCGAGATATTTTAAAGATGGTAAGATTGATATGAATTATTTAATGTCTGATTTTCAGCAATTCTGGCGTGAAAACAGCGATATGTTGCCTGCTCGTTTCAATTACGTAGAGGCAATTCCGCACTTTGTACTGATGGGTTTTTTGCAACGAATAATCAACGGTGGGGGGCAAGTTGTGCGCGAAATGGCAGTGGGTAATGGACGATTAGATTTATGTATTATTTACCATGACAGGAAATATCCGATAGAACTTAAAATCAAGCACGGTGCGGCAACACTGAAAAGAGGATTGCAGCAGACAGTCGAATATATGGACATCCACGGTTGCACAGAGGGTTGGCTCTGCATTTTTGACCGTTCGTCCGACAAATCGTGGAACGAAAAAATCTACACGCGCCATGAAACAGTTGAAGGCAAAAAAATTACAATTGTCGGGCTGTAATACTTAGGGCTAACGCATTTAAACAAGTTAATTTGTTGATAACAAATAAATTACAAACGCAAATTTTTATAAATCTTCATCAAAAAGCAAGCATTATAAACGTATAATAATCCATGATTTATGAGTTTTAAATGCATTTGCCCAGCTGTGATACAAACCCGACAAGCAATAACAGTCACACATCATACAATAAAGTCAAATCCGGTAAAGTCCTGTAATGCTTTAGGAATACAGATACCATTAGATGTCTGGTTATTTTCAAGCAACGCGGCAACAATACGCGGCAATGCGAGTGCGCTACCGTTAAGAGTGTGCGCCAAAACAGTTTTGCCCTCAATGGTTTTGTATCGAAGTCCCAAACGGTTTGCCTGATAACTTTCAAAATTACTTACCGAACTCACCTCAAGCCACCGCATTTGTGCTGCCGACCATACTTCAAAATCATAAGTTAAGGCAGAGGTGAAACTCATATCCCCACCGCATAAACGCACCATTCTGTATGGCAGTTCAAGTTCGTTCAAAAGTCCGCCGACATGCGCACACATTTCGTCTAAAATTGCGTATGACTTATGCGGTAAAGAGATTTGTACAATCTCAACTTTATCAAACTGGTGCAAACGGTTTAATCCACGCACGTCTTTACCGTATGAACCTGCTTCACGACGAAAACAGGCAGAATAGGCGCAGTTTTTTTTAGGCAAATCTTTTTCCTGCAAAATAACATCACGATAAATATTAGTTACAGGTACTTCTGCCGTTGGTATCAAATAGAGTTCATCCTCAGTAATAAAATACATTTGTCCGTCTTTGTCGGGCAGTTGTCCTGTGCCGAAACCCGACGCTTCATTTACAACAAGCGGCGGTTGAATTTCCACATATCCGGCTTTAATAGCGCGGTCGAGAAAAAATGAAATCAATGCTCGTTGCAGTCGTGCGCCGCTACCTTTATATACGGGAAATCCGGCACCTGTAATTTTATTGCCAAGTTCAAAATCAATAATATCGTATTTTGCGGCTAAGTCCCAGTGAGGCATACATTCAGCACTTAATACAGGCTTTATTCCGGACTCAAAAACAATCTCATTATTTTGCTCAGTACGCCCTTCCGGTACAATTTCAGCGGGTAAGTTTGGTATTGTCAATAATATTTCCCGTACCTGCTTTTCTGCGGTTGCAAGCGTTTCCGACAGTTCGTGATTTTTTTCTTTTAATGCTGCTACGGCACTTTTTTCCTGTTCTGCCTCATCTTTTTTGCCTTGTGCTATAAGTATGCCAATGTTTTTAGATGCTTTGTTTATTTCGGCGAGAATGGTATCTAACTCTTGTTGTGTTTTGCGGCGCAAAGCGTCAATTTCCAAAACCTCTTTAATACATGTAGAAGCATTTGTAAAAAACTTTTTTTGTAATTTTTCTACAACCATTTCGGGATTTTCCCGAATAACCTGAATTTGTAACATATTATTTGTATTATTAAAATTTGATTTTCTGTTTTACAGTACAACTATTTTTTCGGGATAAATAATTTTTTGTTTTCCCGCTTTTGCCGTTTCTTTATCTGTAATGTTTGCATGTCCCGAAATAAATTCGGGAACATTAAACGATTTAAAAAGCAGCAAATAAAAATTTGCAGGATCTTTTTGTGGTAATTTGAAAGGCTTGGTATTATTACCGTCAGCGTCTATATGGGTGAAAAACGGACGTGAATAAAGTCCATCCTCACGCTTTGACGAAAACATTAGCCATCGTGAATTTTTACTCCACGAGTGATAACTTTCGGTAGATGTTGTGTCGTTCACTCCGCAGCAAAGGGGCGTGTAAACGACATCAGACAGTGAGCCGTCAGGCTTTCGCACATAAATAGTTTTTGTTTCGTGTGGATACGGCTCTGCAAAAGATCCCTGTTTAAGCACTTCATTTTTAGCCACATCTTGCAAGTCAATCATATAAAGATCGCTTTCAGGATGGCGGATAGGAAATGTTCCGTGGTCTGACAGGCAGAAAACAAGATAACGTCCGTCCGGCGATACTCTTGGAATGGAAACTGTTTTACCGAGTTTTTGCCCATCAACCCAAATTCTTATGGAACCTTTTATGAACGTGCCTTTTGCCGTGTCAAAGTCAATAGACGCGAGCGAATATCTGATTTTTTTTGAGTATGAAACAAAATCGTATTTTTCAAATTCTTCCATCGGCGGGGTTATTGAACGGCAATAAAAAAGTCGCGTACCGTCCGGAGTAAAATGCGGGAATGTTTCTTCAATATCTTCTCTGCTAATGGTACTGTCGGTGATTATAATATTCTTTTTAATATCGTAAATAATAATATCTCCGATACTGTCAAAAACCTCTGTGCGGCGCACAATATCGGCACTGTGTACGAATGGAATTGCAATATTTGTGCTGAATACAATATAATTGCCGCTCGGATGCCACGCAGGATAAATCCCACCTTGCGGAAAACGCTTGCTAATAAGATCAACTCTGCTTAAATGCCCGGTTCCGTCCGATATATAAGTACCATTTTGCTTAAAGCGTAAATGAAAAACAATACGGTTCGGATTACTGCGGTCGTAGGTGTGGCAGTTTACACACGCATATTCGTTAAGAACATTGTCGTAAATATTGCGTTTGTCGTAATTTTCCAAACATCGTTCCTCTGTGGTAAGCAAATTACTCATTTGATAACTCGGCTCAATAAGGCGGTAACTGATAAACGGGTCAATACTGTCGGGAGAAATATAGTAATTAAAGGCAGGGTATTCTATCCATTCTGTTGGATGTTTTACAAATACGCGGAGAGTGAGAGAGGTATTTTGCGGCAGGAGCCGTTTCCACAATTTAAGCGGAAACTGTACAAGTCCATCTTTTCCCGCGCTTGTGATATACGGCTTTTCGAGTCCGTGCGCAGCTGTTAATTCAACAACAACTTTTTGCAGCAGTGTGTCCTCCACAGTGAAGTTTACAGGCGCAATATTTACAGGGACCGTAATATCGGCAACATCAGGGTTAAACAGGGGGCGGCAGGGTTCAAACCGAACATTATCGGGAATGTCTGTTTTGCAACATACGGCGACCAATGCTATTATTATAATTATCACGAATTTTGTCTTCATAATTATAAAAGTACGATTAAGTTAGAAAAAATGCAAATTTATTTGCATTTTTCTGACGGAGTACTTTCATGAGCGAAGCGAATAAAAGTACGAAAAATTTTTATTTTCAACTTTAGACCTTGTCTTGATAACTTGAAGCAACAAATGATCTATCAGCGTACACCAAACTCGCCATCCTCCAAATTCTTTTCAAAAATCGGTTGGTCTTACTGATCTTCATATTTGGCATTCACTTTCAATTGACAAACAAAATTTACTTCATCCCCCATCCATTGGGCAAATTGCTGATAATAGTTGTACGCCTTGTCGAACACCAACATATTGCCTCGCGATGGTTTCAGGTGTGACAAAAATTTCCTGTCGTGCATTCTTGCCTCGCTAATGGTTGCAAAAACAGCCATATCTGCATGAACATCGGTCAGCATGTGGACTTCCAGACCGCCTTTCTTCTTACCGTCGCCTTTGGGATTACCTCCCAATACACGCATCCCATCGCAAACTTCGCCCATCGAATCACATCGGGAAAATATGCCAAACAGCATTGTTATTAATTGTTCCCACGTGAAAAAAGTTCGGTAGCCCTTGTCGTTCTTTTGCCTCAAAACCAACTCCTCAAACCTGTCCTTGGATATTATTTTGATTATTGAGGCTAATCGGAAAACGGTTAGCCTTTTTTTTTGTGCGAAAAATTAGTCGGTCAGTAGTGATTAAATTTATAGAAAATATACATGAAACGTTTCAATTTACACACAGGCGGATAAATTTTCGGGAAAATATAGGGGAAAAGCTGTGAAAAACACAAGCCTATTTAAAATTGACAAAGAAACTGTGAAAGACACCGCGAGGAGGGAGGTGAAAATGGATTGGGGATATTACAAGTCCCGCGTGTTTGTAATATCTATGATCCATACTTGACCAGCGGCTCCAAAACAGGAAAAGATAATATTTCGTAAAAAATGCATCTGCTATATGATCGCAGTATATAAAAATCCGTTTGAGTTCAGCGAGGATTTTGAACGTGTTCGCAGGATATAATTTTTATTGTGATTCTTTGTGACTTTTTGTGTAAATTTGTGACAAAGGGAATATAATATGATGAAACTCCAAAAATTAAGCAGAGCTGAACATGAACGGCTAAATCAAGAAGCAATACTTCGGTTCAAGAGACATTCTATGGCAAGAAAAGCAGCTGGAGTAAAACCTAACAAGTTGGGATTACTTAAAGGTAAACTTATTGTTGTTGGCGATGAACGAAAAGTATTTAATTTAGATTAGTATGGCAGTTGAAAGATATTTGCCGGATACAAATGCAACTATTTTTGCTATATCTAATCCTAATCGATTAAATAAAAATATTCGCGAATATGTTAATTATGGTTTGGGGTTTGTGAGCATTATATCAATGCAAGAAATCGGTGTTTTAATTACACTCGGTAAGATTAAAATACGTAGCATTAAAAATCTTAAAGATATAATCAAGTTTACACAATCAACAGGATTAGAAATTTTACCATACGAGACAAGGGACTTAAATGCTTTTTATGATTTGCCCTATTTACCGGAAAATAAAGACCCCTTTGACAGAGCCATTGTAGCACATGCTATTTCTCAACATTGTACACTTATCAGTTCCGATAGTAAGCTCGAAAAATATCGTCCAATTTTGAAATTATTGTCTATATAAAAACACTACTAACCGACTAATTAAAAAAAACAGTCTGTTTGTGTTTTTACTTTTCCCCGACTT
>JAIRNR010000076.1 GCA_031257915.1 Bacteroidales bacterium | reverse complement strand
CTTTAAACAATTGATTATAAGGCATTTATGAAGATTATTTTTGATGAAAATTTATAAAAATTTACGCCTATAATCCATTCATTATCAGCGAATTACCTCATTTAAATGCGTTGACCCTGGAGGGCCAGCTGGAAATTCTGAATTTTTGTAAAAAATTAGTAAATTCGCAGACTCTCATGAATTAAAAATAACTATAGACAATGATATTTTCATTCTTACATATTAGACAAAATATTAACGACAGTTTGTACGATGTGTCAAAATCACACAACGCACTAACAATCAATCCCCCTATCCACAGATTACTAATAATCAGCAACTTATGGCATTTTTTAAATATGTAGCATTTGTCCCAAACCATTTGTTTTTGACTTTACTGTTTATTTTTTCAGCGTGGCTATCAACACAACCGGTAGTAAGTGCGCAGGATTACCATAATATAATCATAGATAATTATTGTGTCCGGTCCGTTCGATTAGACAGCATAAACAAAATTACTTTTGATACGGGAAGCATCCATATCGAACAAATAGACAACTCTACAATAGAGATTCTTTTAAACGACATGGCAGTGCCAATTGCTCAAAGCCCTTTAATAGCAATAAAAGCGGGTAGATTGAACAGAAAATTACAGTTCAAAACCGAATTTACGGTAAAACAACTCTACATTCCGGGTTCATTGATTATTGCAGGGCTTGCATTAAATGGCAGCGGTTCGAGCAGTGTAAAAAACATAATTGTAGAGAAACGTAACAGGTATTTGCCGAATTTCAGGGTCCACATAGATGACTACCTGCAATTCAGTCCCGCTGTTATTGCTTATGGACTTGACTTATCTGGTATAAAGTCTAAAAATGATATTCTAAACCGAACTGCCATTTTGTTAAAGGGCGAATTGGGAATGTTAGCGATTACGCACCTTTTAAAGAATGTTGTACGTATAGAACGTCCCGACCATTCCGACTATGCTTCCTTTCCGTCGGGACATACGGCACAGGCATTTGCGGCGGCAACTTTTTTAAGTGAGGAATACAAACACAAGTTTAAGTGGATACCTTACGTTTCATACAGCATAGCTGCATTAGTGGGCGTATTGCGTATGGCAAATAACAAGCATTATATCAGTGATGTCCTGGTCGGTGCAGGCATAGGCTACCTTTCAATGAAAGTAGCTTACTGGACACACCGGTACAAGTGGAATACAAAGAAAATCTCAACAAATAAACGTCGTAAAAACAGGTAAAGACTCAGACAAGCGAGATATTAGCAAGCATATAGAGAACACGTGCGCCCACATTGCCGTCCCATTCGTCATCTTTATCGTACGGATTTGGGGCAACTTCACAGAGGTCAAAGCCAATAACCTGTTTTCCGGAGCGGCGCAATGCTTCAAGTAAATAACGTGTTTGAGCAAATGACAACCCCCCTGCAACCGGTGTTCCTGTGTGCGGACATAAAGAAGGGTCAAGTACGTCAATATCGAAACTTATATACACTTTTTCGGGTAACTCATCGGTAATTTTCAAACATTGCGCCGCCCATGTCTCGCCTTCAAATACCGCATTTTTTAACATACGGTCGGAAAATTGAATTACACGTCCGCTTTCACTTTCGGCATACTCCATCTCCCACGGTGAAACATCTCTTATGCCAACCTGTACGAGTTTGGATATTTGCAGCAGTTGCAGAGCGTTATACATAATTGAAGCATGTGAGAACTGCAAACCCTCGTATCCGGCGCGTAAGTCAGCGTGAGCATCTAAATGCAAAATACCAAAACTGCCGTAACATTCGCTTAACGCCTTTAAATAGCCAAGCGGCACACTGTGTTCGCCGCCTACAATTCCTACTTTTTTACCTTTGCGTATCCATTGCGAAGATGTCTCATAAACCCAGTCATTAAGATAGCGGCAGGCATTATCAATCGTTTCGGGCGCACTGTCCTCGCCGCTATTGCGCAATTGTCGAAGTTCAACAGAGGAACGCAGTACGCCTGCACTGTCATTTAAAGGTAAAGTGCCTGTACCGAGATTCCACGCATCAGGAATATCTTCACAATAAAAATCAAGTTGCAGTGAAGCGTCCATAATTGCCGCCGGACCTTTTGCGGTACCGCTTTTATAAGATGTTGTAACATCCCAGGGTACTGAAATCAATATAAGCCGCGCCTCTTCCGGCGTAAAAGGAAATCCGAAGTAGTTACCGTTCGGTACGAGTGCTTCATTGGGGTCAAAAATTGCCGGCATATTACAAAATTTTAATTTCAGTGCGTCTGTTTTGAGCACGTGTTTCCTCAGTGTCGTTTGGAGCGATGGGTTTTGATGAGCCGTAACCGATGGAAGTCATACGTTTTGCTGCAATACCTTTGCCGGTCAAATATGTTACAACACTTGCGGCACGCTGTTCGGACAAGGTTTGATTGCGTGCGGCATTTCCGGTATTGTCGGTATGTCCGCTTACTTCAATATTTAAAGCAGGATTTTTTTCAAGCAGTAAAGCGAGTTTGTCCAATTCAACAAACGATTCCGAACGCAAATCGGATTTATCTATCGCAAAAAATACGTTATTAAGTATAATTTTTTCGCCGCTTTTGACAGGCGGTAAAAGCACATCTTTTTGCAACGGATGATAACTGTTTTCTTCCGTAAGCGCAATATGTTCGGAGTAAAACAAGTATCCCTCTTTTGAAACGTTAAGTGCAAACTGTTCGTTAACAGGTAACACTACCATAAATCCGCCGCTTTTGCTATCGGAATACGACTCTACTTTTTGTATGCCTGTTTCAATATTTACAAGTTCAAAATGCGCTTCAAGCGGCTCAAGAGTTTCTGCGTGAAGAACACGTCCTTTCATATACGAAACAACTTTTGGGCGGGCTTTTTCGTAGAGAGCAAAACCGTATATATCGTCCCTGCCGAAGCCGTTGAGTTTATCGGAAGCAAAATATGCCGTATCGCCGGTACGGTTTACGCTTAACGTTTTCTCGTCAGCATAAGTATTTATCGGAAAACCAAGATTTACCGGCGTTTCAAATTTATTATCCGCATCCATGCGTGCGACGAAAATATCCATTCCACCCAGCCCGGCATGTCCGTTAGACGAAAAGTAAAGTGTTTTTTGGTCGGCGTGGATAAACGGCGAATTTTCCATACCGGAAGTATTTATTACCGAACCAAGATTTTCCGGCTCACTCCATGTACCGTCGTCTTTTAATATCGTTTTCCAAATATCGCTTGCACCATAACCGTTGGGGCGGTTAGAACAAAAATAAAGTGTTCTGCCGTCCGACGAAAAAGACGGCTGGCTTTCCCAATATTCGGTATTAACAGGATTGCCGAGATTAAACGGTTTGCCCCATTTGCCGTTTATAAAACGTGAACACCAAATATCGCATGAGCCGTATCCGATTTCTCTGCGTTCCTCGCAAATGGAAAAAAACATATATCGTCCGTCTGCCGAGAGTGATTGCGCACCCTCGTTGTGGTCGGAATTTATCGGCTCCGGAACACGCAGTGCTTTTCCGAAAACACCGTTGGAATCGCGTGTAGAGATAAAGAAATCTTCTTCTAAATGCGGCTTCGGCTCGTGGCGGGTATAACGCCGTGTAATTATTATTGACCTGCCGTCAAGCGTTATAACAGGAAAATATTCGTCGTATTGAGTGTTAATACTGTCGCCCAGATTAAAAGGTTCAAACGGTACTTCTTCGGCAGCAATGTGCATTGCCTGAGCATTTTTTATATGCAGAAGTTCTGCTTTTTCACGAATATTTTTGCTTGTTGCTTTCGGATGTGAAAGAAATTTTGTAAGATTGCTGTCTGCTTCCCTGTACATTCCAACGGCATTTTGCAGTTTTGCCAAAGTGTAGTAAGCGTTTGGAAAAACATCAGGATTTATTGAAAGTGAATGGTTGTAAAATTTGACAGCACTGTCGTACTGTTTGCGATCTTCGTAAATAATTGCTTTTTGCAGCCATGCTTCCGCATATTTCGGACAAAGTTCCAATACTTTTTGAATATATTTTAAAGATGTTTCACTGTCTCCATTCCGATAAGAATCGTAGGAATTATCGAATAACGGTTTTGCGCGTTTGCAGTTATGCTCTTCATACATATCTTGCGCCGAAGCAAAATAAAAACATAGAGCAAATAAAAAAAGAATTTGTCGTTTCATTATGCAAATAAAATAATAGCGGTGCCGACTGCTGCGCAATAAATTGCGAAATAAATCAACTTACCCTTTTTGACAATATTGAGCATAAATTTACAGGCTATCCAGCCCGATACAAACGCTGCTGCGAAACCGGTAAGTAAAGGGACAAGCCCTATACTTGACGCGGTTATTTCACCCGAAAAAAGTTCCAGAATATTTTCACCGATAATTGGAATAAGTACCATTAAAAAGGAAAAGCGGGCAATCTCTTCGCGTTTGTTGCCAAGCAAAAGTCCGGTTGCGATGGTTGCACCTGAGCGGGACAGTCCGGGCAATACGGCAACTGCCTGCGATAAGCCGATAATAAAAGCATCTTTATAGCGAATATTGTGTTTGCCGCTTGCAAGAAACTGTGCTAACGTAAGAAGTATGGCGGTAATCAGGAGCATAATACCGACAAGAATCAGTCCGCTGCCGAAAAACATTTCCACCGTATCTTTGAAAAAAAGCCCGATAATAACGACCGGAACGCATGATAAAAGAATTTTTGCAATATAGGATATATCGCTGTAATTCCACCGAAACAATCCGCAAAAAAGATGTACAATATCTTTCCGAAAAACAACGATAGTGCTTAATACCGTCGCACCGTGAACAACGACCGTAAAAAGTAAATCATCGCCTGTATGTATTCCGAAAAGTGTTTTCCCGATTTCTATATGACCGCTGCTGCTGACAGGCAAAAATTCCGTTATTCCCTGTAATATACCAAGCAGAAGTGCTTCGAGCCAGGTCATACCGTTTCTTTCGTTTTCTTTGCACGTGGTTTACGCATTATTGCAACAACTTCAATAAGCATACCAATCACAAGAACTATTGGCGAAAGTACTGTTCTGCGGAAAGAAAAAATATCGTAATTGAATACGTCGGGATCCTCGCTGCCGCCGCCAACCATAAGCAAATAGCCGATGGCAAGTACTGCAAGACCGATTATCATCAAAATATAATTTTCTTTCTCAAAGGCAAAATCAAACGATTTTTTCGTTGGCTTTGCTGTCGGTTTTACTGTTTTACTCATATTATTATTTTTTTATTATCCTCTGTGTATTTTGTCGCTTGACCGCATTTTAGTATATCTTGTTACTGAAAAATATGTTGATAAAGTTGTGAAAAATATTCCAATAAAAATTAAAAATAAAAATACTGCCGAAAGCATGTAAATATCGTCAAATGATACAATAGCAGGTACTTCAGTACTTATATAAAAGAGTCCTGCCGACAATAACAGGATTGCGATTACGGCACCTGTTATGCCTTGCTTTATTCCTGTGTAAATAAACGGCTTGCGGATAAATGACGGACGTGCGCCTACAAGTTGCATCGTATGAATATTAAATCGCTTTGAATATATTAAAAGACGTGTAGTATTATTTATGAGAAGTATTGTTATAAGCAGTGTCAGCATACAGAAAATCATAAGATAAAGCGATATTTTTTTTACATTTTCATTAACGAGAGATATTAGATCGTTTTGATAATAAAGTTCTTTTACGATATGAAAACGCGTTATATCTTTTTCAAAAATTGCAATACTGTCGTTATGCAGATAGTCGGATTTAAAATGAACTTCTATTGACGGTAAAATCGGGTTATAGCCGAGAAATTCAATAAAGTCTTCACCTAAATCATTTTGGAGATTTTCCGCTGCCTGTTCTTTTGTAATATATTCGGTAGAGAGCGTAAAGGGCATGGCATCTATTTTATGCTGCAATTCCTTTATATCCTGTTCGCGTGTGTATTCTTTTATTATAACGGTAAAACCGATATGCTCCTTAACGTAATCGGATACTTTTTGCATATAGCAAAGCATTATTCCCTGTACGCCAAGCAGAAAAAGAACGAGTGTTATGGAAAATACGGTTGTTGCGTGTGAACTTCGCAACCGTCTCTTTTCAAATGCTTTTTCGTTTATCCCCATAGACTGCAAATTTAACAAAAATATGCGGGACTTTGCTAACTTTGCTACCGGATGAAGCGATTTATGAAATACTTTTTTTTTACGGTAATGCTTGCAGGTGTGGTATTACTTGCAGGCGGAAAGCCGTATGCACAGAAAGTTCAAAAAATAAGTATTGCAGATGACTTTGATACTAAGATGCTTAATCGTATTCTAATTATTTACGATGCTTCAAATTCCATGAATGCCCGCTGGCAGAGTGATTCCAAGATGACAATTACAAAACGTCTTTTAATAAATATGCTTGACAGTTTGTTAGATATGCCTCGTCTTCAAATGGCATTGCGTGTTTACGGACATCAAAGCCAATATCCGCCGCTTGACTGCTATGATACGAAATTGGAAGTTCCGTTTTCTCCTGACAATACAAACAATATCAGAAAGATAATTCACCGTATAAAAACACTTGTCCCAAAAGGTGCCACTCCGATAGCGTATTCGCTTGAACAGGCGGCGGAAGATTTTCCACCCTGTGCAAATTGCCGCAACATTATAATTCTTATTACTGACGGTATTGAAGAGTGTAGCGGTGATCCGTGCGTAGCATCAATGTATTTACAGAAGAAAGGAATTTCCTTGAAGCCATTTATCATAGGTGTCGGTGATAATTTTTCAAACAGTTTCGATTGTGTAGGTGAATATTTTGATGCATCAAAAGAGCAGGATTTTGTTAATGCTTTTAATGTTGTTATATCACAAGCACTTAATTCCACTACTGCACAAGTAAATCTCCTTGATAAAAACAGTAAGCCCACGGAAACGAATATAAATATGACTTTTTACGACCATATTTCAGGGCAGGTTGCGTATAACTATGTGCATACTTTGAATTACTGGGGAATTCCCGACACGGTAGTCCTTGATCCGTTGAGGGTGTATGATTTGGAAGTGCAGACATTGCCGCCTGTAAGGAAAGACAGTATAGTTGTGCAGACAGGAATACATAATGTTATTGCTGTTAATGCGTCTCAGGGACAGTTGCAGATAAAAATGAGCGGTTCACGCGTAAATATGGCAAAGCAGCAGATACCGTGCGTGGTACGCTGTGCCGATAGCAACAGCATTTTAAATGTGCAGTATTTTAACGATACAAAAAAATATCTTACAGGATTGTACGATATAGAAGTTCTCTCGCTACCGCGTATTATTTTGCAAAAAATCAATATTGACGAACGCAAGACAACTATTGTTGAGGTTCCAATGCCCGGTATTTTTGTTTTTCAACGAACTGTGGACGGCTTCGGCACTCTTTATCAAATAAAACAGGACGGCAAACAGGAATTTGTCTATTCCTTTGATGAACAGACGAAAACAGAAACGCTCTATTTGCAGCCGGGGCAATATCGAATAGTTAATCGTTCAAAATACAATATGCGCTCGTCTGCCACACGCGAAAAAACATTTTCAATTGAAGGAGGGCAGACAGTTACTGTGTCTATCTGATTGTACTGCAATGATGGGTTGGTGCTGTCTGATAATTAATAGCGGACAGTTATCATGTTTATCTGATACCGCTTAACTTACCGAAGCGGTAGGAGAGGAAAAGATTAAAAAAGCCCCATTGCGCCCTTGTTTTTGCGTAAAGCGGCACACCTCTGAAATAAAAGTCGTACGACACACCGACTTCAAGAGTATGTGTTTTCGTCTCTGTTTTTCCAAATTCAAACGAAATTCCTGTTTTTGCGTATATGCCTGGGTATAGTTGCAGTCCTTTCCACGACGAGAACAGTTTGTCACGTCCGACAATCTGACCATTTTGAGAATATTGATAATCGTCGTATTTTTCGGAATGTACCGTATCTGTCCCGTATGTATTAATAATCAACCATTGAGGAAAGCGGAAGCCGAGTGAAAATCCGCCGTTTACGAACATTGAAACCTGTACCCCTCCCCAAAACGGTTTTTCATGCAAAGTGACGGACGTTCCGTATCCGGCGCGTATCATTCCAAATTCGGCGAGCATTCCATATACGAAACTTCTGCCGCCATACGGAGATAAGTACTTAAATCTTTTCGGATGCCATTGTGTTAGAATATCAATATTATAGCCGCTGTAGCGCGATTTTCTGTCGAACCAGCCCTGTTCAAAACCCGCTCCGATACCCCCTGTGTGCAGATACGCTTTTAGTGCCCATTCTTTTTTGTAAATAAATTTTTTCTCAGGTACATAGTCTTCATATACTATGACCTGTGCGCTTAAAGTTCCTGCAAAAAGCAAGATTAGTAGGGCAGAGGCACTACCTTGTATGATTGTTTGTAGGCGGGGCATAAATGCTTGCTTGAAGAGGCACATGAGCAAAAAAGCAAAAGTACCAAAATTGCGATAATGCTAAAAAGGCAGATTTTTTTCTTCATATATAGCAAAGATATAAAATTTATTTTAATAGGGCAGGATAGAAGAAAAAAATATTTATGGAAAGTTACCATTAAAATTTTAGAAAAGTCTAAATACGGACATCTATTGAATTTTACAAAAATCATGTTTTTAGATAACATTTGTAAACAATACCCTGCATTACATTTGTAAATAGATGATAATATTGTAAAATAATACAAATGTAAACAGGAAACATCTGTAAAAAGAGATAAATTACGACTGCTATATTGATTTTTATTATAAATGATACAAAATCAGATAAATATTCTGTTTATTGAATATAGATATTCAAATATATTGCGATTGTTGTTAACAAATATATCAAAATTATACAATACTCATATAACTATCAGTAAATAAGTATATTATTATGTATTTACAAGATTACTGTTTAAACAATTTTCATCCGATACTTGTTTATTATTGTAAATTTCACTACTTTTACAAACAGAAATCAAATATTTTCTATACATTGTTAGAAATATTACAAATGTAAATTCATGCAAAAAAGAATTGAGTTAATTTTAGAAACCGAAAATTTGACTGTTTCACAGTTTGCAGACAAAATCGGAATTCAGCGTTCGGGAATGAGTCATATTTTAGCAGGACGAAACAAACCGAGTTTGGATTTTATATTAAAAGTTTTGCAGTCATTTCCGAATTTAAACACCGACTGGCTACTTTTTGGTAAAGGTGCAATGTATGACAAAAATGCAGAATCACATACTCGTTATGGAAATATGAATTTGTTTGAAGATTCTGTGGATTTACGTGAACAGAAGGCAGAGCGGAAACCGGAACCGGCTGAGAACAGGGAAGCGTTGCCGTTAGAACAGCCTGAACAGTCTGAACTGTTTGGACAGTCTGAACGGTTTGGACAGTCTGGACAGTCTGGACAGTCTGAACAGTCTGGACAGTCTGGACAGTCTGGACAGTCTGGACAGTTTGAACGGTTTGGACAGTCTGGACAGTCTGGACAGTCTGAACAGTCTGGACAGTTTGGACAGTTTGGACAGTCTGGACAGTTTGGACAGTTTGAACAGCAACAGCCGCATTTGGATAAAAAAGCGGAAACAGCGGCGGAAAAAATTCAATTTCCGCAGCGGCAATCGTCTATTGATAAAATCATAGTGTTTTTTGAAGATGGACGTTTTAAGGAATTTTTACCTTGAATAGATGATTTGGATTTATCCGGAACAATAAGGTAAGGCGGAATGATTTGGAAGCAGTCGGTAGATTTGATTATTTCAGAATAACCGCATTTAAGACAGGAATCGGGCTTTCTTTATGACTAATGAGCAAATTATCAACAGAACGTAAGCAATAATTATACTTACGGCATTAAGAGCAAGCAATAGCTCAATCGGAAACCCTGTGGGAACATAGTCCAGAAAATATACCGTACTGTCAAGCGAAATAAAATGCGTAAAATATTGCAAAGCGCATAGTAGCAGTGCGAGCGCGTTTCCGTAAAACATGCTTTTTAAAAGAAGAAAAAATGTCTGTTGTGTAAATATAGCCCTGATAAGTGACATTCTTGCGCCGAGCGAAACTAAAAGCAGCGAGTGTTCGTAACGGTTGGCAACATTGATAAAAAGTATGGCAACAATGCTGATAAGAGATACGGTAAGCACTATTATAAGCATCACCCAAACGTTAATATCTATAAGTACAAGCCAGTCGAAAATCTCAGGAAATATTTCATCGCACGTATAACTTGAAAGCGAATAGGGCAGTTTTGAATTTAGCTGTTCGCTTACTTCAAAACGGTCGGCGGGATTGTGTAATGTAATCTCTATACTCTCCGCGTCGTCATTTTGTAAACCATTTATTCGGGCAAGATGTTTTTTATCGCAAAAAACGTAATATTCATCAAACTTTTCAAGCCCTGTGCGGTAAATTCCGCTTATTGTAAAGGAACGCGGGCGAAGTTCGCTATCACTGCTGTCCCCACTTATAAAGCATGCTTTTACACGTTCATCAATTTGCAGGTCAAGTCGGTTTGCAATTTTTTCCGATATTAAAATCTGCGCACTGAAAACACTGTCGTTATATACAGGCATTACACCTTTTATCAGGTTTGAACGAAAGAACTCCGAATTATAATTTGATGACAAGCCTTTGAAAATAACGCCGAAAAGTTCCTCAATGCCTTGCAGCAATCCGTTTTGCGACAGAAACGGTTCAAAATATTTTATATTTTTATTCTGCTCTATAAGAAGTTGAATGTTTGTGTCAAATTTGAATATATTTATGTTGTTGCCTGCTTCTTCATTCTGAAACAGGTATGGAGTAATTTGCAAATGAGAGCCGAAGCCGAATACCTTATTGCTTAAAGATGTTTTAAATCCGCTTAAAATGCAAATGGAAACAGTCATTACAAAAAAGCACAGTGTAATGCTTGCAGTGCCGATACGAATAATCTTTTTCGCACGGCTTGCATTCCAACGGGAAGCAATAAAGTTTGACAGTGAAAATATATTCATATTTATCACGAAGTTAGTGATTTTTTAGTACGATTAAGCCGGACAAAATGCAAATTTATTTGCATTTTTCTGACGTAGTACCTTTATGAGCGCAGCGAATAGAGGTTGATATATTGGGAACTAATCAAAAAGTGAAACTGTCGTATTTTGAAATATTCGAGAAACAGTGTTATTGCTTACAATATTTTGTATTGACCAGTAACCACGTCCGAATTTGTCGGAAAGATTACCATAAGCCGCTTTTTTTGTACAACCATTGCGAGTTAGTTGTACAAACTCAGCAATAATCTGATTAATCTCTTCTTCTGTCAATGGTTTCCCCTTATTAGTCAACTTGTTCTCAGGAACTTGCCTCAATCCTGACAACATCTCGCCTGATTTTATTTTCCCAATTTCTTTTATTTGGTAATCGAAAGCATTCGTGTTAACTTCAAAACCACAAGCGCGTCTGCCTAATCCAATAGCTGTTTTTGCCGTTGAAAAGCTACCCAAAAAGAAATCGCAAACCAAATCGTCCTGATTACTTGAGTAAAGAATCATCTTTGTCAACAATGATTTAGGCAATTCGTTTTTATTTTTAACCTGACCAGGTTTATACTCGCGGTTAATTACCCAAACATCCTCTCTATCCAAATAGTTCAAACTACCGCCGCTTTCTGTTTTTTCACTGTCGGCAAAAAATGCATTAGTGTTAAACGTTGCCGAATTACATGGCGGCTTTACATAATACAGAATGTGATAATGAGATGAAATATATTTTTTTGAAGTATAAACACCAAAATTATACTTCCAGATGATATGATTTTTTTCCTGTAATTTAGTTGCCGCCAATGCATTAAGAATATGCCGGAGTTGTGAATAACCGGAAATAATATAAATACTGCCGCTTGGACGCAAAACGCGCTCTGCTTCCTTAATCCATTTTACGGAAAATTCGGGATATTCATTTTCGGGTATCTCCACATAGCCTTCAATCACATTACTTTCATCGCGATTGTAATGCTTATCCAATTTATCACCATTGATACCATAAGGCGGATCTGAAATAATCAAATCCACTGAATTATCTTTAAAATGTTTTTTCGCGCCGGAAATGCAATCTTCGTTATAAAACATCATAGTTTGATTATATAATTTTCAAAATTACTTACTGTTTCCAAATCAAGCATATACTTTTGAAGGCGGGGATCACCATTTGAATTTCTGCCTTGCTTCATTGTGCCGAGTAAGTCCAAATCATTTTTTCTAAAAATAAGCAACACAATTTCGGTCAAATCTGCTTTTGTTTTGCGATAACGAGATATTGATGTTCTTGCTTCTCTCTCTAATTCATAATTAGATTTTCCACCCTTGAGTTCGGTATGCCACCTCTGAAAACTGCGGTCATGATCATTATATTCTACATCGCAAAGAGCAATAATTTCGCCATGAAAACCTTCACCGGCGACAGATTTTTTCATCGCCGATTTATCATTCAAAATTATCCTGTGTTCATCAGACTTAATTGCCTTTGCTTTCAAATCCCAATTAATCACACCTTTCATATCGAAAGTTACATTGTCAAATTTGTCACCCGGAAATGAAAATTTATTTGCAAGTAAAGTTCTGACTTTCCACTCAAAGTAAAAAGCCCACCATTCCATTTGTCGCCATTGATAATTGGCTTCTTTGAGTTCAAGAACGCAGGCTTTACCGTCCCAATGTATCGGCAATTTTGTCAATTCCGATTTTAGAATTTCAATATCTTTTTTGTAAATAGTCATGTAAAATTGCTTTTCAATTATGCAAAGTTATAACCTTTTTCTTTACATTTAATATTTTATACAAACTCTGTCTTCAGGCATTCCTGTTTAAAAAACAAAAATGAGGCTATATATATTTACCTTCATTCGCTGCGCTCATGAAGGTACTCCGTCGGAAAAATGCAAATAAATTTGCATTTTGTCCAACTTAACCGTACCTTGATTCGCTGCGCTCATGAAGGTACTCCGTCGGAAAAATGCAAATAAATTTGCATTTTGTCCAACTTAACCGTACCTTTATTAAATGAAATATATTCTGTTTATTATTATAGTGGCGCAGATATATGCAAAATTACCCGCAAAAACATCTGTGCAAGTTGTTAAGCAATTTAAACAGGCGGAATTTAAGGAAGTGCAAAATGTACGCAAACAAAGTGACGGCGATATTATTCTCGGAATAGAAATGTCAGGGCATTATCTACCGCTTTTAAAAAATAAAAGAGTTGCCGTTGTAGTAAATCAAACATCTGTATTTCCGCTACGCAAAACAAATACACTTTTTCTTGATAAAATTGAGCCGAAAAGAGATGATTTTAACAGTAATCATTCCAACTTCAAATTTGCCGGCGCAGGTACACATTTAGTGGACACATTACTGTCACTCAATATAAGGATAGAAAAAATATTTTCGCCCGAACATGGTTTTCGCGGTAAGACAGAGGCAGGGGCAAGTGTTGAGAGCGGTATTGACAGCGCGGCAGGTTTGCCTGTAATCTCCCTTTACGGAAAAAATAAAAAACCGTCTTTGCAGTCGTTAAAAAATATTGATGTGGTTTTGTTTGACTTGCAGGATGTCGGTACTCGTTTTTACACATACATATCAACTTTGCAATATGTAATGGAAGCATGTGCAGAGGCGAAAATCCCGATAATAGTTCTTGACAGACCAAATCCTAACGGATATTATATTGATGGTGCCGTACTTGATACATCTTTACGCTCTTTCGTCGGAATGCAGCCGATACCTGTTGTTCATGGCTTAACTATAGGCGAATATGCTCTTATGCTTAAAGGTGAAAAATGGATAAAAGGTGATGTCCGTTTAACTGTTATTCCGATGAAACAGTATAACAGAAATCGTATTTATCCGCTTGCGGTTTCTCCGTCACCGAATTTATCAACAATGAGTTCTGTTTTATATTATCCGTCTTTATGTCTTTTTGAGGGAACTGCCGTCAGCGTTGGGCGCGGAACCCAAATTCCGTTTATGTGTTACGGTTTTCCGAAATGTCCGATTGGTGATTTTGCTTTTACTCCTGTTGCATTGAAAGGTATCGCCGAAAATCCGCCATATAAAGATATACAGTGCAGAGGTTTCTTTCTTGGTAACGTAAAAAAGCAGGCGAGGCGCGGTATAATGATTGAATGGATTATTGATATGTACAACGCTTACCCTGATAAAGATAAATTTTTTACTCCTTTTTTTGATAAACTTGCCGGAACAAAAATATTACAAAAACAGATAAGAGAAGGAAAGACTGCGACGGAAATTCGCGCTTCGTGGCAGAATGATTTGGAAAAATTTAAGATTGTGCGAAAAAAATATTTACTCTACGAGGACATTACGGATAAAAAATGGAAAGGCAACTAATAGTATTTATACCTGCGGCGGGACTTGGTTCGCGGCTCGGTGCTCTTACGGCAGATAAACCAAAAGCACTTGTTGAATTTTGCGGCAAGCCCCTGTTACTGCATTTACTTGAAAAGTTACGGAGCGAGGGATTTTACAGAGTTGTGATAAATGTTCACCATTACGCACAGCAAATTATTGATTACGTAAAAACTCCTGCTGTACAAAGTTTTTGCAGTGTTGAAATTTCCGATGAAAGCCACTTGTTGCTTGATACCGGCGGCGCACTTGTAAAAGCATTGCCGTTGCTGGATTCCGACAGTGTTCTTGTGTATAATGTAGATATTTTTTCATCAATTAAACTGAGAAATTTTGTTGATACGTTTGCGCAGACAGGCGGAGGGATAGCCTCAAATCCCGGCGCACTTTTGGCAGTACGCAGTCGGAATACATCGCGTCGGCTTCTTTTTGAAAAAAATACATTGCAACTCTGCGGCTGGCGAAACGAAGAAACAAGTGAAGTGAAAAAAGTTGAGGGACGGTACTCAACTTACAGTACGGAGAATATGCAGCCATTCGCATTTAGCGGTATTCACATAATAAAAACGGAACTGATAAAAAAAATGTATAGCAAATTTGGTTTTGAAAAACCGTTTTCTATTATAGATGGTTATCTGTATGCTGCCGAAAGTGCGAAGATTCTCGCTTATCCGCATGATAACGACACATGGCAGGATATGGGCAAGGTAGAGGCATTCCATTGAGACAACTTCTTCTCGTTGATTTTAAGCAAGTTTTAAGCAATTTGGAAAATAAATTGCTCAAATGACTAATTTTTTGAGTAAAAAAATTGGTTAATTCAAAATAAAATTGTACATTTGTAAAAAAATTATTTTTAAAATTCAATACATAATATGGCAGGAAGAAAAGAAGCAGGCAATTTTGATACTTCAACAGAAGAAAAAATAAAAATCGCAGCCCGCACGGTTTTTCAAAAAAAGGGCTACGCAGCTACCCGCACACGTGATATTGCTGAAGAAGCGGGTGTTAATCTTGGTTTGCTCAACTATTATTTTCGCAGAAAGGAAAAACTTTTTGAAGTCATTATGTTTGAAACGCTATTCAATTTTTTTCAAAATATAATAACTCTTTTTAATAATGAAGATACTGATTTTGAGAAAAAAATCGAACTGCTTGCGGCAAATTATATCAATTTGCTCATCAAAGAACCGGATATTCCACTGTTTATTTTAAGTGAAATGCGTGATCGTCCTGAAGAAATGCTTGAAAAACTCCCTATTAAATACGTGCTTAACAACTCTGTATTTGTTCGGCAATTTCACGAAAAAGTGAAAGCGGGGCAAATCAAAGAGCCTGTTTTGCATCATTTTTTAATGAACTTTTTGGGAATGATACTCTTTCCTTTTGTTGCGCAACCATTGATGTCGGCTTTTTTTGGCGGATTGACTTCGGCTCAGTTTAATCAACTGATGCAGAAACGCAAAAAGCTGATTCCTGTCTGGATTAAGGCAATGATATACGCAGGGTAAAAGAGTATTATTTTTTTTGTCATTAAATTAGTCAAATGAGTAATATTGATAATAAACAATATGATTAAAATTAAGAATGCGATAGTTTTAGGATGGCTCTTTGCCGCCTCCGGTCTGAATGCACAAACCTTGAAAATTGACGACTGCTATGCGAAAGCGGAAGCAAATTTTCCACTCGTAAAGCAATACAAATTGATAGAAAAGACAAAGGAATTTTCTATTGAAAACGCACGAAAAGCATATTTGCCGCAGCTTGGCATTTATGGTCAGGCAACGTATCAGTCGGACGTTACGCAAATTCCGATTGACTTTTCAAATGTGCCGATTCCGGGTTTATCGGATATAAAAATGCCGATAATCAGCAAGGAGCAGTACAAAATTTACGGCGAAGTTTCTTATTCACTTACAAATTTGATTACAAACAAAAATCAAACCGATTTGGTAAAGGCAAGTGCCGAAATAGAAGTGCAAAAAATTGAAGTAGAGTTGTATAAACTTCGAGAGCGGATTAATTCGCTGTTCTTTGGAATTTTGTTGATTGACGCGCAAATTACCCAGACCGAGATGGTGAAAAAAGACATACAGAATGGAATTACCTGCACTGAAACAGCTATTGAAAACGGTGTAGCGTTGAAAAGTGCCGCCGACAATCTGCGGGCGGAATTGCTAAAACTCAAGCAATACACTACCGAATTACGAGCCACGCGCAAAGGGTATGTTGATATGCTTTCACTTTTTATCAGTGAGGAAATTGACGAAAATACGGTTTTTGAAAAACCATTGCCGCCGGTGATTTCAGACGAGATTAGCCGTCCGGAAATGCGACTTTTTATATCGCAAGATAAGGCTTTTGACCTGCAAAAACGCCTGATTACAAACAGGAATTTGCCGCAGATAAGTTTGTTTTTTCAAGGCGGATACGGCAGGCCTGCACTGAATATTTTAAACGATAATTCCGATATGTTTTATATTACAGGTGTGCGTATGAGTTGGAATTTGTCGGGTTTCTACATTTTCAAAAATGAGCGAAAACAGATTGCCATAAATCAGACAGGTACACAAGTTCAGCAGGAAATGTTTTTGTTTAACACCAATTTGGCTTTAAGTCAGCAAAATGCGGAAATTACCAAAATGCAGGATCTGATTGCCGATGACGGCGATATTATCCGTTTGCGCGAAAACGTGAAAAACACCACGCAGACACAGTTGGACAACGGTACGGCAACCACCAACGATTATCTCACCGCCGTTAATGCCGAAAACCAAGCGCGGCAAAACCGCATTTTGCATGAAATACAATTCATTATGTATCAATATAATGCAAAAACAACAACAGGAAACTAAGTTAAGCAATATGTTAAATTTGAGAATATGATAAGAAATGATATTGGCATAAATGCCGGAATAATTTGGCAGCTTTTAAACAGAAAAGGAGCATTGCCTGTCAGCTCAATAAAGGCGCACACAAGATTCAGCAGTGAAAATATATTTTATGCGCTCGGCTGGCTTTTGCGTGAAGATAAAATCGTTTTTTTTGAAAAAGACGATATTGAATATGTGAAATTAAAAGTAATAGAAAATTTTTCGGAAATATACTTCTAAAACAACACAATACAAATAATATAATTAAAAATGAAATCGTTTGTAAAAATACGGAAAATATTGATAATCGGAATATTATCAATCGTAACATTTGCTTGTAGCAACAGTAAAAATTCCTATGACGCTTCAGGAAGTTTTGAAGCTGAAGAAACAATTATTTTCGCCGAAGTTACAGGCGTAATACGGCAATTCAATTTACAGGAAGGACAAGTCCTTTCAGCGGGACAGGCAATCGGCTACATTGACAGTACGCAGTTGTTTTTGAAAAAGAAGCAGCTACAAAGTCAAATCCGCGCTCTGCTTGGCAAAAAGCCGAATATTGCCCTGCAACTTTCGGCTTTGCAGTCGCAACTGCAAACAGCCGAAACCGAAAAACAGCGGCTTGAAAAACTTGTGGCAGGCGACGGTGCGACTCAAAAGCAGCTGGACGACATTAACGCACAAATAGAAGTGTTGAAAAAGCAAATCGCGGCGCAAAAATCGGCATTAGATATTTCAAGCGACGGGATCACGAGCGATGCCGCAACCTTGCAGGTGCAGGTGGAACAACTTGACGACCAGCTTGCCAAATGCCGTATTACAAGCCCTCAAAACGGAACTGTACTTGCCAAAATTGCTAAAGTAAACGAACTGACTGCCACAGGCAAACCACTTTATAAAATTGCTGATTTGCAAAATATTACATTGAGGGTGTTTGTAACTTCGGCACAACTTACACATATTAAAATCGGGCAAAGCGTTAAAGTTTTCGCCGATTTTGGCAAGAAAGAAACGCGCGAGTATAAAGGAGTTGTTTCGTGGATTTCCGATAAATCGGAATTTACGCCCAAAACCATTCAAACACAGGACGAGCGGGCAAATCTCGTTTATGCCGTAAAAATTACGGTACAAAACGACGGGTATTTGAAAATCGGAATGTACGGACAGGTAAAATTTTGATAAGTGATTACAGTTAATCAAATCAGCAAAAAATACAAGTTGGTGCAAGCCCTTTCCGATGTCAGTTTTGAAGTAGAAAAAGGCGAGATTTTCGGCTTGATTGGTCCCGACGGTGCGGGCAAAACCACGCTTTTTAGAATTTTGACAACACTCATTCTTGCCGACAGCGGCACAGCAACGCTTAACGGCTGGGACATGGTGCGGGATTATCGGAAAATTCGTGACAATGTGGGCTATATGCCCGGACGGTTTTCGCTTTACCAAAATATGACTGTGGAGGAAAACCTGAATTTTTTTGCTACGCTTTTCCATACTACTATTGCTGAGAATTACGATTTGGTCAAAGACATTTACAGCCGGATTGAGCCGTTCAAAAAACGAATGGCGGGCAAACTTTCGGGTGGAATGAAACAGAAACTTGCCTTGTCGTGTGCTCTTATACACCGCCCGCTCGTGCTGTTCCTTGACGAGCCTACGACCGGCATTGACCCCATGAGCCGCAAAGAACTGTGGGCAATGTTGCGCGGACTGAAAAGTCAGGGAATTACGATTGTCGTTTCCACGCCTTATATGGACGAGGCTATGCTTTGCGACCGTATAGCACTGATACAGAAAGGGAAAATTATGTCAATTGACACACCACAGGGAATAATCGGCAGATTTCCGCAAAAGGTTTTTGCAGTGAAAGCCGACAATATGAGCCGGCTTTTAAGCAGTTTGCGGGAATATGCCGGCGTGAGAAGTTGTCATACTTTTGGTGAATTTCATCACATTACAATTGATAATGAACAATTGACAATTGACAGTTTGAGAGATGCATTAGTGGAAGCAGGGCATAAAAATCTTGAAATAAAAGAGATTGTGCCGACGATTGAAGATTGCTTTATGGAATTGACAAGCGAAACAAGAGCGTAGGCAATGTTTGCACCGGCTATACCTGCCGGAAAGTGAAGCCATAATTGATAATGGAAAAACAATAAATTATGTCAGTAATAAAAGTTGAAAATTTAACAAAGCATTTTGGCAATTTTATTGCCGTTAATAATATAACGTTTCAGGTTGAAAAAGGCGAGATTTTCGGTTTTCTCGGCGTAAACGGCGCAGGAAAAACTACCGCAATGCGTATGCTGTGCGGTTTAAGTCAGCCTACTTCGGGCAGCGGCACAGTGGCGGGATACGATATTGCATCACAATCGGAAGATGTGAAAAAACATATCGGCTATATGAGTCAGAAATTCGCGCTTTACGAAGACTTGAAAGTCTGGGAAAATATGCGGCTCTATGCGGGCATTTACGGAGTTCCCCGCAGCGAAATTCCCGCCGTGATTGACAGAATGCTTGCCGCTTTGGGCTTTGAGAGTGAGAAAAACACGCTTGTAAAAGAATTGCCGCTCGGCTGGAAACAGAAGTTGGCGTTTTCGGTTTCCATTATTCACCGTCCCGAAATTGTGTTCCTTGACGAGCCGACAGGCGGCGTTGACCCTGCTGCCCGCCGTCAGTTTTGGGAGTTTATTTACAAAGCCGCCGATGAGGGCATAACGGTTTTTGTTACGACGCATTATATGGATGAAGCCGAATACTGCCACCGCGTTTCCATTATGGTGGACGGCAGAATTGAAGCCCTTGACACGCCCGCTCGACTGAAACAGCAATTTTCAGTTGCTTCAATGGATGACGTTTTTACAAAATTGGCACGAAAAGCAGAAGGAGGGGAACAATGAAAACATTTTTTTCTTTTGTTAAAAAGGAATTTCTATATATTTTCCGCGACATTCCTACAATGATTATCCTTTTGCTGTTCCCGATTTTGATGATAATCCTGTTTGGTTTTGGCATTAACACCGAAGTAAGAGATACCCGAGTGGCAGTATTCGACCCTTCACGCGATGTGGCAACGCAGGAACTTGTCAATCGGCTTTCTGCCAGCGAATACTTTGTTATTGACCGCTACCTTTCCGATATTTCGGAAGCGGAAAAAGTGTTGAAAAAAGGTAACGTTGGACTTGTGGTAGTTTTTAGCAATAATTTTAACGAGAATATGCAACGCGGCAGTGCGAGCGTGCAACTGATTACAGACGGATCCGATCCCAATACCGCCTCGTCGCTTGCCAACTATGCGACGGCAATTATCAATCAATTGGCAGTTGACCATGCACAATTGGCAACGAATGTTGGCGGTAATAACAGTCGATTGCCGATTATTAATTGTCAGTTTAAACTGCTTTATAACCCGACAATGAAAGGCGCGTACAACACCGTTCCGGGCGTGTTGGGACTTGTGTTGATGCTTATTTGCACGATGATGACTTCCATTTCCATTGCCCGCGAAAAAGAAACAGGCACGATGGAAGTGTTGCTGGTGTCGCCGGTGAAGCCCATAACGATTATTTTGTCGAAAACCGCACCCTATTTTGTGTTGTCGTTAGTAAATCTCGCTACGACTTTGCTGCTTTCAATCTTCGTGCTGAAAGTGCCTGTCGCGGGCAGTTTGACATTGCTTGTCGGTTTGGCAATGCTCTTTATTTTTCTTTGCCTGTCGCTTGGTGTGCTGATTTCCATTGTTGCGCCTTCGCAAATTGTGGCAATGCTCGTGTCGGCAGTGGTAATGATGATGCCCACGATACTGTTGGCGGGTTTGATATTTCCTGTTGAAAATATGCCGCTTATTTTACAGGTTATAGCACAAATTCTCCCTGCCAAATGGTTTATAGAAGCAGTACGCAACGTGATGATAAAAGGTGTCGGCATTTCCGCCATTTCACAGGAAGTGCTTGTTTTAAGCGGAATGGCAGTGATGTTTTTGGCTATGAGTGTGAAGAAGTTTAATAAAAGAATTGAATAATTAAACATCGGAAATCTAAAAGTATTATGTTAAGATATTTGTTAGAAAAAGAATTTAAGCAGTTTTTCAGAAACAGGTTTTTGCCCCGATTAGTGATAGCATTGCCGCTTATAGCACTTGCAGTGTTTCCGTTGGTGGCAGACATGGATGTGAAAAACCTGTCGCTTTCGGTGATAGACAGCGACCACAGCCGCACTTCGCAGCAAATGCAGGAGAAAATCGCCTCATCGGGCTATTTTAAAGAGAGCGGCAATTTTGCCGACTACAAATCTGCCTTACAGAGTATTGAAAAAGGCGATGCCGACTTATTGCTCGAAATTCCACAGCAGTTTGAACAATCGCTTAACCGTGAAAATTCAGGCAGTTTAATGATTGCGGCAAATGCTGTCAATGGTATGCAGGGAGGTTTGGGATCGGCGTATTTATCAGCCATTATTGCCGACTACAATCGCGAACTTATTGCAAATACGCAAGGGAGCGCGTTTTTGCCGGTTACCGCCGTAGAAGTACGACCGCTGTTTCGTTTCAATCCGAATTTGAGCTACCGTGTTTTTATGATACCCGCGTTGATAGCAATGATGTTGGTAATGATTTGCGGATTCTTGCCTGCGCTCAATATTGTGAGCGAAAAGGAAAACGGCACAATTGAGCAAGTGAATGTTACGCCGGTAAGTAAATTCACATTCATACTTTCAAAACTCATTCCCTATTGGGTAATAGGCTTTGTAGTTGCCACGCTTTGCATATTCACGGCATTTGTTTTTTACGGAATGTTCCCAACAGGGTCGGTTTTACCGCTTTATATTTTTATAGCAGTGTTTGTTTTAGGTTTTTCGGGATTTGGCTTAGTAGTTTCCAACTACGCTAAAAACATTCAACAGGCGATTTTTGTTATGTTTTTCTTCGTGATAACGCTGATTTTTATCAGCGGACTTTATACACCCTTTAAGAATATGCCCGCCTGGATGCAAATGCTGGGCAACGCGAGCCCACTCAAATATTTCATTCAGGTTTTGCGAATGACTTACTTGAAGAGTGCGACTTTTGCCGAAATGCAACATTTGTTTTACCCGCTTTGTGCGCTGGCAGTATTTTTCAATAGCTGGGCAGTGCTGAGTTATTGGAAAAAAAGTGCATAGTAAAATCCATCACCCAAAATAGCACCGGCAACAGGAGTTAAGACAAGGTCCTGTACCGGCGAATACAGTGTAGAAAAATATCGCTTTATATCACCAGTTGACAAATGCTTTTTGATAAATGTCTTCTACTAATTCGGCGGATATTTCCTCGATAAGTCCGCTTTCAACAGACATTAAGCTGACACGTGCGTCATAATCCTTATAGCGGCTGAAATTTTGTGAAAAATTAAACTTCGGTTCTAACTTGTTTACACATTTAACCTGTACCGTAATTGTGAGGCGGTCCAATGCAACCTGATCGTTGCTTTGTATTGACGCAGGGGCGACGTTGTAATTTACAATCTGACCGCTTATTTCCACATCTGCCTCACCGTCAACCAAATCAAGATTACTTTGAGAAGTAAAATAATCTTTTAACTTATCAGTAAAAACACTGCTTAAAGTGGGTTGTACGGTTTGCGCTTTATTGTTGAAATAGCCGATGGACAGCGTTTTTGTTCCGGGCGGAATAGATGCTCCCGTAAAAGAATAAATTCCGCAGGATGTCAGTAGCGAATACAGTACTATCACAACAGCATGTTTGCAAGTAACCGTTTTTATTTTATATCCTTGTTTCATTTATATCGTATTCTTTTATTTTCCGATATATTGTGCGTTCCGAGATACCAAGTTCTTCGGCTGCCTTACGGCGATTACCGTGATATTTCTTTAATGCTTTTTCAATAAGAGATTTTTCTCTTTTTTCCAAACTTAAATCGTCTTCTTCGGGTTCGGGAGAAATATCTATAATATCGTTATCCGTACTAAACCCTGCACCGTGTCCTGTGTTTAATACGGTGTATTCGGGCGAAAGCGAGATATGTTTGTCACTCGCAGTTGCGGCGAATCCTTCACTTTTGGCAGCAACCGCACGTTTCAATTCGTGAATATCTTTTTGCATATCAAAAAGTACGCTGTAAAGAATTTCACGCTCACTTAAACCCTGTGTTCCGGCGGAGTTAAAGAGCATTGGCAATTGCGAAGGTTGTTCGGGAAGCGCACGGCGCAGCACTTCTGTCGTTATCAGACGCTCTTTTTCTACGATAGAAAGTTGTTCCGCGACGTTTTTAAGCTCGCGTACATTGCCTTTCCAGTCATAACTGAGCAACAGTTCACGTGCCTGCGGAGTAAGCGTCAGAGGTGCGATTCGGAATTTTTCACTCATATCGGTGGTAAATTTCCTGAAAAGAAGTTCAACGTCTTCGCCGCGTTCGCGTAAAGGCGGAACCTGAATTGTGATAGCATTCAGGCGATAATACAGGTCTTCACGAAATTTGCCTCGTGAAATGGCGTCGGTAACATTTATATTTGTCGCTGCAACTACGCGAACATTTGTCTTTAACACTTTTGATGATCCCACTTTAATAAATTCGCCTGTTTCAAGAACTCTAAGCAGTCTTACTTGCGTGGTAAGCGGCAGTTCGGCAACTTCATCGAGAAAAATAGTACCGCCGTTCGCCTCTTCAAAATATCCTTTGCGTGCCTCACGTGCATCTGTAAACGATCCTTTTTCATGTCCGAAAAGTTCGGAATCAATAGTGCCTTCAGGGATAGCCCCGCAGTTGATGGCAACGTAATTATTATGTTTGCGCGGACTTAATTCATGAATGATTTTTGGAAAAAACTCTTTTCCGGTACCACTTTCGCCCAATACAAGCACACTTAAATCTGTTCCTGAAACCTGCATTGCAATATTTATCGCTCTGTTCAAAAGCGGCGCGTTTCCGATAATGCCCAATCGCTGTTTTATGGTTTGAATATCCATATCCTGCAAATTTAATTATTTTTTTGGATTAGTACGGTTGCGTATCAGGGTCAACGCATTAAAAATTATATAATAGTGTTAATCAGTAAGTTACACATAGAAATATTTCATAATTTGGCAAAAATCATATTTATAAACACCTATAAATAAGGGAATTAAAATTTTAATGCGTTGACCCTGATGTATTGACTTTATGTAATGAAAATTTAATCAAAAAAATATAACTTTGCAAACCTGATACTGCACATTAGAATATACAGGTCAAACTTATAATATATTTTAAAGTTGTGCGGTATAGTAAATATGATCTACAGTAATAACCGCATAGAGGTATATAAAACTCACTTATCCCCAACAGGGAAAGGTGAGTTTTTTTATTTTTTAATATTTTAAAATAGAAAAATTATGAGACAAAAAATCCCAATTTTAATTATGCTTGGCATAATGTTAATCACTTATGCGCAGGCACAGGACACGTTGTACGTAAATAATACCGCACAGCAAACAACTCCTTTTCCTTTAATTGAGGTCAATAAATTGACATTTTCAGAGGAAGATATGCTTGTTCACAGTATAGACGGCACTCAAACGCCATTTGCTTTTTCCGACATCTCAACATTAACATTTATCAGATTGTTTCAGAATGTACCAGATACTTCTGCCGGTATAAGAAATCCTGTTATGTTGCAAAACAAGGGAGTTTCCATATATCCGAATCCTGTATTAAACAGCGTTACAATAGAGAGTGCTGGTAATATAAATCAGATAAGTATTTATGATGTTCGCGGTGCGTTGCTTTTACGAAAAAAGCAGCCGGGCAACAAAGTTACGCTATCGTTATCGGGTGCAAAGTCCGGTGTCTATCTATTGCGTGTTGACGGCGTTAATGGAACAAGTATGCATAAAATCGTAAAAAATAAAAATTAAAAAGATAATATTATTATGAAAAAAATTATTACAACAGTTTTATTTATATGCGCCATATTGGCAAGTGCATTTTCGCAAGAGAAGTATTTAAAGGTTTATAGCAATGATACGGTGCTTTTTAGTCGTGAATTATCGCTTATTGACAGTGTAAAAGTTGAATTTGGCGATATACCTGAATGGGAGTTCGATATTAGCGGATCCTATATTTTGATTTTTGAAGATCCTGACACTATTTATACAGGCAAAGAGTCCTATACCATTGGTACTGATAGTTATGAAGGATATCCTGTCGAAATAACAGTTAGTGCCACAGATACCGGTTATTCTGCATTTGTAACTGTATTTGAAGGGCAACCCGCATTTGAATTAGCTTTTAGAAAACAGGATACAACTTATAATATTATTAGCGACGATAATGCAAGAGGCGAAGTTCAATACGGGGATGTAATGTGTCCCTATTATCAAAAGGCGTTTGGTATTGAGATAGATGAAACTGCTTTGAACAATGGCAACATTGTTTATAAAAGAGATGCGGCAACCGGATACCTTAAAACATACGGATTTAAAGAACTGTGGTTAAATTATATTGTAAATGATGGGGTGTTGTCGGGTGTATATTATTTTACGGCAACAGCATCTCAAGGACAAAGAATCGTATGTGTTCCGGCGATTGGCGCACTTGTTGAATATCAGGGAAAGAGTTATATTTATGACAGGCTTATTTTACCACAATTTGTTCCACGAGAATTATTTGACTCTCCTGCAAATAAAGCACCAAGACCATTAAATACGGTTAAGTATAAAGGTGAGATAAAAGAAGCGCAGTTTGTTCCGAAAGAAATTCTCAAAAACGATGTAATTCGGAAAATATCAAAACGCAAATAGTATCAGCATTTAAATTGGGAATAGTGTAGTGGCTGGTACAGTAGTGGTTACGGCGATGGTGTACGGTAGTCATATCCTGTCAGTGTTTCCAAAGACAGGTACAGTAATGGTTACAGCGATGGTGTGCAACAGGTACGGTAAGTGGCTAAGGGCGTTATTTTATGAAAATTTCATACTATCTTTGTAAAATCAAATGCTGACACATCTCTATATAGAAAACTATGCACTAATCCACTCGTTAGATATTTCATTTAACAAAGGATTTACTGCCATCACAGGTGAAACCGGAGCGGGCAAGTCAATTATGCTGGGCGCACTTGGGCTTGTACTCGGGGCAAAGGCAGATACAAGAGTGCTGTTTGACACGAATAGAAAGTGTATTGTAGAGGCGCAGTTTATTTTGCAAAACAGACAAATTGAGGAGCGGTTAAAACAATACGATATAGATATTTTACAGAACTTTTCGCTTATTTTAAGACGTGAAATTCTGCCCGAAGGACGCAGCCGCTCATTTGTAAACGATACACCTGTTTCCGTCGCAACTCTTAAAGATATTGCGGGAGACATTATAGACATTCATTCGCAGCACGAGACGCTAACGTTGGGCAATGCTTCATTTCAAATGGATCTGCTCGACAGTTTCTGTGCGGAAACGAATATTGCCGGCGAAACAGGTATGGCAAATTCAGCCCTTATTGCTTATCAATCCTGTTACAAAAAGTACGGGCAAACAAAGAAAGAGTTTGAAAAATTGTCCGAATTGGACAACAGACTGAAAGAGGAACACGATTATATTAAATTCCTTTACGAAGAACTTACCGTATTAAATCTGCACTCAGAGGAGCAGGAAGAGTTGGAAGAACAGCTTAAAGAACTTGAAAATGCAAATACGATAAAGGAAACGTTGCTAAATGCGGAAAATATACTTTCGGGTGGTGATAATGGAGATAGCGGCAACAGTCACGTAATAAATCAACTGTCGGTCTTAATTCAAACGTTAAAAAAGTCGGCGCAATTTCATAATGGAATAGCACAAGTTCTATCCAGAATAGAAAGTTCGTTAATAGAATTTAAAGATATTGCGAATGAAATAAGTCGGATAAGTGCGCGTACTGTGGAAAATCCGGTGTCGCTTGAAAATATAAAAGGACGGTTAGACGAAATTTATCGTTTGGAAAATAAGCATCGTGTAAATTCAATAACGGAACTTCTTGCGCTTGGTACGCAATGGCAGCAACAATTGGAAAAAACGCACAATATAGATGAGCAATTGCGAAATCTTAAAGAACAGCTTGATGAAATAGAAGTCGAACTGCGAAGTACTGCGGACAAATTGCATGTACTTCGTAAAAATTCTTCCGAAAAATTATCACAGTCAATCCTCATTGCACTTGCACAGGTGGGAATGGAGCGTGCGCAGTTAAGAATAGACGTAAATAAGCAAAACGCTTTTTTGAAAAACGGAATGGATACGGTGCAGTTCCTTTTTAATGCAAATTTGGGCGGAGTATTGCAACCGCTTGATAAAGTTGCCTCCGGCGGTGAAATGTCACGTCTTATGCTTGCAATAAAGTCGGTAATCAATCAAACAAGTGTAATATCAACAATTATTTTTGATGAAATTGATACAGGCGTATCGGGCAATATTGCGAGCAAAGTTGCTCTTATGATGAAAGAAATGTCGCATTATATGCAAGTGATTGCCGTAACGCATTTACATCAGATTGCAGCTAAAGCCGACAGCCATTTGAAAGTGACAAAGGACGAGAAAAACGGTAGAACACTTTCTGTAATGAAACAATTAGACAGTGAAGAACACATAAACGAAATAGCGGCAATGATGAGTAGCGGAAAAATTACGGATGCCTCTCTTGCCGCTGCTATAGAATTATGTAATGAGTAAACAATAGACAATGCTTAAATATTTCAATAAAAATACAATAGACCTTGTAAATCGCTTTGAGCAGGGATTGCGGAAAGGCGAAAAAGAATTTTATGGTTCTGACGAATATTTGGATATTATTCGTTTTTACGAGGGAATATACGATGATGAAGCATTAAGCGAAGTGCTTGAATTTGCTTCGGAACAATATCCGAACGATACCGATATTTTAATACGTCAGGCATGCTTTTATCTTTCCGTCCACATGGATAATAAAGCAATGGAAATAATACGTTATGTGGAAGATATGGAACCATCCATAGAGGAGATTTATTTTCTGAAAGCCGTAATACACAATAGAAGAAAGCAATTCGAGGAAAGCGATAAAATGCTTGCTCTTGCAGAAGAAAACGGTGCGGATGAGTTTGATATTTTAATCGGAAGATCCGACCAGTTAATAGAAAAAGACGAAAAAGACAGAGCGTATTTTATCATAGACGAGAGAATAGGCGAGATGTTAAATGACGGTGATTATTTTGAGCAAATACTCCGCATTGCCTCTGAAACGGGGCATTTAACGGATTTGGAAGCGACATTGGAGAAAAAATCGGCGGATGATCCGTTTAACATAAACATAAAAAGACGTCTTGTGGAATTTTATACCGAAGTTGGTATGCTCACTTCCGCGACAGAGGTAAATTCATTTATTCTTGCCATAAACCCTGACGATGCAGAGGCAAAATGGTTTGCAGAGCAAATTTCGGAAATATCAACGGATGTTTTTTCTAAAATTGATGAAAGCAAGCAGACGAATGAGATTTCCGAAGATGAATATTATTCCATGCTGTGCATAGCAGAGCAATACGAAAAAGATGAGCATTTTGATTTTGCAAGAGAATATTATTTGAGGCTTGTTGAAATGCCTTTTAAAAGAGAAGTTACTTTTTTGAGACTCGGACGTGTGGCGTGCATGAGTGAATTGTATGCCAACGCTTGTATTTATTTAGAGAAAGCCCTTTTTACTATTGAGGAGAACGGATTGAAAGATGACGAATTAAAGTCTGAAATATATCACTGGTTCTCGCGTGTTTATGACGGACTTGGTGATATTGAGCAAGTATTTAAATATGATTTGCTTGCCATTGAGACAAATCCGAAAAGCAAAGATAATCTGTATGTCTATATTTTAGATTTGTGTGATGACAAACGATTTTCGGTCGCCGAAAAATATTTAATCGAAACTGATAGAGACGATGAGATGCAGGGTGCGGTTCTTCTTATGCTCGGAACAATCAGATTTTTTCAAAAAAGATACGATACGGCGGCAAACTTATTTTATCGGGCATTTGTTGCAGATGAAAGCACGACCGAAGATGCCGAATTTTATCTTGACGATATAAAAAACAGTACGCCTCTTGAAGAAGTACTGGGTGAGTTTTACAGAATGAAAATTACAGGTAAATGAATGTTTCACCCAAGCAGAGTGAGCAATGTCGGGCTTGCCTGAATATCGCCGCTACGGAGAAACGCCGGTTGAAAACCAATATTTACGGACTTGTGGGTAAAAAACTTTCACATTCTTTTTCAAAGGAATATTTTACGAAAAAATTATTTTCTCTCGGATTAAACAATTGCGAATATCAAAATTTTGAAATAGAAAACGAGAACGATTTGCCGTCTGTTTTTGATATTCCTGATTTACGCGGATTTAATGTTACGGTGCCTTACAAAAAAGCAATAATTCCTTTGCTCGACAGTTGCAGCAGTGAAGCGGCGGCTGTGGGCGCGGTAAATACCGTTTCACTTGAAAATGGAAAGTGGGTGGGGTATAATACGGATGTTGCCGGTTTTGAAAAATCTTTTATGCCCCTTTTATGCAGTTTAAAACGTAATGCAACTTGCGCCGAAATTACCGCTGCTGATTACGTTGCCGCAGATGAAGTGGTGTCTGTCGCTGTAAACGATATAAAGCAAAGCAGGGCGATGATTTTCGGCACAGGCGGTGCGTCTAATGCAGTACAATACGTTTTAAAGAAAAACGGTATTCCGTTTTTGCTCGTTGGGCGCGGACATCAGAATAATGTGCGTTACGCGGAACTTGATATTTCCTTAATGTATTCATATAATATTTTTGTCAATACTACGCCGGTGGGAATGTATCCCAATATAAAAGATATATTGCCGATACCTTTTGACGGCATAAAACAGGGCAGTGTTGTATTTGATTTGATATACAATCCGGTTCAAACGGCATTTTTACAGGAGGCAAGCAAACGCGGTGCCGTAATAAAAAACGGACTGGAAATGCTCCATATACAGGCGGAGGCAGCATGGGAAATATTTCATTTGACGGAAAACGTGGCGCAGAGAGGAAAATGATCGGAATATTTAACCGAAAATGTATTGAAATATACTGGCTTTAGTCTTTTATAAAAAATATAATCAATTCTGTAAGCGGGAAAAATTCCATTATATGTAGAGCCTGTGCCGTTGCCGAGTTCTAAAAAAACATCGTCGAGATTTTTTTCAAACTGACTGTAACAATAAGAAATCGGTGTTTCATTCATATCTCCGCATAAAATAACAGGATAATGCGTTTCCGAAATATTCTTAAGCAAATGCGAAACCTGTTTATCGCGAACTTTGGCTGACATATTGATTTTATCAAGAATCTTAAAAATACCTTTTCTATAGCTGATGTTTTCTTTCCCTTTTATAAGATCGTTATAAAAATCGTGATCATTTTTATCAAGTTTATTTGAATAGAGATGCATATTAAATACTCTTACCGTATCTTTCGGGCGAACGACAATATCGGCAAAATGGGCATACAGAGAAGATAAACCGGCTATTGTATCCTCGTTTACTATCGGAAGTCGTGAATAGATAACGTTGCCGTAGTACGCTCTATAATTTTCATTTCGTTTAGTATGGTATATATAGCCATTATCAACAAGATATTCGGCAATGGAAAAAGAGCCGTTTTTTGTTTCGTAATATTCTTCAAAACAGATTATGTCTGCTTTTGTATCTGAAATAAAATTGAGAATTTTTTTCCTTGTCGCATTTCGCTTGTCAATATGGGCGTAGAAATCAAAAAGATTTACGTTGTAGGAAAGAACTTTTATCTGATTCTCTTTCTTCTGCGGCTCTTTTTCGGATGAAGATAAACTAACATAATGGATGATATTGGGTATATTTAAAATTATTGCAGCGAAGAAAATGATACATCTTCTCTTTAACAGGAAAAGATATACAATGCCGAGAATTGCAGATAAAAATAAAAGAAACGGAAAGCCGAGACCAACGGCATTTGGTATCCAAAGTTTCGCAGGTGATATAAATGTACAAAGAAATGTAATGCAAAGACCGAACGGAATAATTGCTGTTACGATAAGTAGAAATATGCCGAAAAATTTCTTCATTTTGCAAAGATACTTAATCCTGCTAAATTTGAACACTGTTTCATCAATTGGGTTCAAGGATTAAAAGACGATGGTGTAATAGAAAAAGTGATAGCAATAGATGGAAAAACCATACGGGGTTCGAAAGACAGTTTCCATCACAAATGTCCTTTACATTCTGTTAACGCATGGAGTGTAGAAAATGGCTTATGCTTAGGTCAATGGGTACCCAACGAGAGATAGCGAGAAAAATCATCGAAAACAGTGCAGATTATATTCTTCCTGTAAAAGGTAATCAAAAAGAGCTGCAAGAGGAAGTTCTTTCAACTTGTAAACATATCAGGTCTATATCAGATACTTCAATTCTCGAAAAAGGACATGGACGAATAGAAACTCGCCGTTGTGAAATATTTGCAAAGGGTTTCTTTTCGGTGGTGTCCGAAAAAGTGTGTGATGCGGTTACCCTCAATTTTTATTCGTCTGTGTGTAAATTAAAAAATTTTTATGTAAATTTGTGGGTTGCTAAACTCAGGTTATTGTTTTAGCAGTAATTATCATTATTACTTATGTCCATATTATTGTGCAAATTTTCATCGTGTTTAAAAGTCTTTACCGTGGGTTCGGATTTTCGTAATTCCGTGGTAATCAGGCATTCTAGCCCCCCCCCCCCCACTTTACTGATATTCAGCCACTTACGG
>JAIRNR010000034.1 GCA_031257915.1 Bacteroidales bacterium | reverse complement strand
TTTAAACAATTGATTATAAGGCATTTATGAAGATTATTTTTGATGAAAATTTATAAAAATTTACGCCTATAATCCATTCATTATCAGCGAATTATCTCATTTAAATGCGTTGACCCTGACATTCAAACTTCTTTCCAAATGTAAAGATGATAAAATTTTTATAATGTTTATGGTTGTACTGTAAAACCGAGTTTATTTAATCCTGCCTGCACATCCGTGTTTTGCATAAATAAATTCCAAAGTAAACCTGTGCGGTAATTTTCAATCATCACAACGACAGGTCCCTGGTCAATAGCGAGATAACCGGCAGCAACCCAGTTATCTTCAGTTTGGTTAAAAGCATCTTTAAAACCGTAGTCACTCCAAATATCATGACCCAGATTGTAGTAAAAATGGCGTAAAGCATTCATGCTCTCGACAGGGGTATAGGGCATGCTTGCAAGAGCAGCAGTAGGTGCGATAGTTCCGTTGTCATTATTCGGGGAAGAAGCAGTATATCCGCCGGGTATATCGCTTGCGGTAAGTCCCCAGCAGTTGGGTCCGTAGCCGGCAAATCCGCGCGGATTGGCTGCACAGTAACGATAGTTTATCTGTGCGTGAGCCGTATTCTGTTCCCAGTAGTCGGCATATCTGTCGCTTATCTTATGAGGATTTAAGCCGAGAAAAGAATAATGTGTAAAAAAGAGAGGACCGCCCCTGTCTTCACCCAAAGGCAAAACAACATCATAAAACGATTTACCGTTAGATATTGCGCCGTTTTTAGCCCATCCGTTATCATACACTTCTTTTGTTATAGTGTGAGTGGGTGATGAAGCCGCAAGCACATAAGCAATAAGACATTCGTTCCAACCGCGAATCCCCATATTCATAGCCCATCCCTTGTCGGGACTCCAGTGCCAGTAAAGCATATTTTCGTTCCCTTTGCGGTACCAGTCCCATTCAACGCCGCGCCATAATTCCTGAATATCGGCGCATAGCGAAGCAGCCGAAGCGTCGTTTTTGAAATATTCATATACGGTTAGCAGTCCCTGTATCATAAAAGCGGTTTCTACAAGATCGCCGCCGTTATCGCTATGGCTGAACGCTATTGCCGCACCTGTTGCACCGTTAAGCCAGTGCGAAAACGCACCTTTAAATTTATTTGCATTATTTTTAAGAAAAGACACGATTGCCGTAAGTCGTTCCAATGCCTGATTGCGTGAAATAAATCCACGCTCAATACCGACAAGAATTGCCATAACGCCAAAACCGCTGCCGCCGCTTGTTACGGTATTCCCGCTGCCTGTGCGCTCACGTGCAAGTCCCGATACGGGATGTCCGTAGTCCCAGAAGTAATTGAACGTGCGGTACTGCACAAGAGTAAGAAGTGAATCGTCGCTTATTTGCGGAACAGGATCCCGCTGTACCGTGAAGCCGTACTGATAATTTTTTGTAATTCTGCCGCCGAGATTTTCGCCCTCATTTATATTCAGAACGCAGGAAATATTTTTGGGAAGTTCTGTTGTGCCGGAAAATACGAGTGCTTTATTATTTGATACGTGTGCCGAAACAGTGCAATTATTATTGAGGAGATTATTTGAAAAATAAATTTTTGAACGATTGATTTTTGAAAAATCAATTGCTTTATCAAACGCAATTTCCATTCGCCACGTATCGGAAGGAATATTTTCTGTTTTTTGCCCTTCTGCAAGCGTTACGCCGTTAATAGAGCAATATATTACTTCCAGTGCGTCGTCGTCTTTTTCTTTGCAGGCACTTGTAAAGGTGCTTGAAATGCACACTGAAAATAAAGTAAGAAGAATTGAAAACCGCTTCATATAATTATAGATTTTTTACCGATACCGTTAATTAAATACGCTGATAATTCACAAATGTAAAAAAAAACGGGGGCTTTTTAAGCAGCCCCCGCAGAATATAAATAAATTTTACTTTTCAGCCTGTGAAAGTTCGGCGTCGTAGAGTGCTTTCGCCTCTGTTGCCGTCAGACTGCGGTTGTAAATACGAAATTCGTCTATTAAACCGCGCATTGGAGCAGCCCAAACATCTTCGGTAATAGCAGTACCTTTAAGTCTTTCCGCCCATGCACCTATAACAAGATTTTGAGCGTCATTAAATTCAAGATTACCGAATGGAATATGTGCTGCCGCATCATCTTCGGGACCTTGCCAGCGATTTACACCTGTGTAAACAGTCGTGTCGGGCGAGGTAAATTCAACACCGTTTAAGTAGCCGTGAAATTCGCTTGTGGCAGCGTTATAAGTGCAAATAATATGCCGCCATTGTGGTTGTGTAACGTCGAGCCACCAGCCATTTGCACGCTGTCCTTTCCATGCGGCGGCACTTTCTTTCCAGAAGTAGCAATCCATTTCCGCATTGTCGCGGTTTCTTTCGGATGGATCGTTTTGCGGAAAATTACGATGTTGCAACAAGAAAAGATTTCCCCATACCCAGTCGCCTTTACCGTCAAGCTGGAAAATCATTTGTTCCGGATCATGAGTAGTCTCGGTCGTGTTGGGAGCGAGTTTTACCCACATTGAAAACGCAAATTGCGTGAGAGTTTTAAGCGGACTTGTTTCAGGTAATGGATAAAGAAGACCTGAAGTGGCTTCAGGACTGCCCTGATAGCATTGTCCGCGTTGACCGCCGGCAAAAGTGGCAGATGTTGTTGCAGTGTTGCTTGGAGTTAATCCGCCTTTGGAATCATTGCCGTTTCCATCAAATGGAAAATAGGCAATAAGTGCATCCGAGGCAATGGTTGACGGGTCTGTGGCTTCATTTTCATTACCGTTTCCATTTTTGTTTTTATCGTCGCATGATACAACGAGCATTGCGCAGCCAATAAGTGCTGCAAAAATTGAAATTTTTTTCATAATAATTGTGTTTTGATTGAACATGGTTTATAATAAATTATCTATAATTGATATTTTGTACAAGGTTTGTATTGAGTTGCATTTGTTTTACAGGTATGGGATAATAGCCTTGAAATCCGCCGCTTGACGAAAATTTTGCGTCAAGCCCCAGTACGGTACCGGCGTTGCCCTGCCTTACAAGATCAAAAAAGCGGTCTTCTTCCAAAGCAAGTTCGGCGCGGCGTTCATCAAGAACTGTTTGCAGAGTTGTTACGGTATCATTCAGAAGCGCACGTCTGCGAACTGTATTAAGAGCTGCATCCGCACTGCTTGCACCGTTAATATCCGTACCTCCGCGCACAAGTGCTTCAGCGTAAATAAGGAGAATATCGGCGTAACGTAAGAGGCGAATATTGTAATCGCGGCTATAGCCGTTAAAGGACCATGTGTTTTCATCCGGCGGAGAAAATACTTTGCCGTTATAGTATTCCGGACAATCTTTTCCACGTTTAATAAATGATCCTTCAAAAATCGTATCTGTTTTCATAAACGTAACTTCGGCACGAATTGTTTCTCCGCGCGAAGCAAAGAAATTGCGCAATGACAAACTTGGTGAACATAATCCCCAACCCTGCATATTACTTGGCGTATTACCCCGAGGTCCCTGTAAAAATGCGTAAGGATCGTTAGGAAGTGCGGCTTCTCCTGTGGTCTTTCCAAGCATGGAATACTGGAGTTCAAAAACGCTTTCGCGGGAATTTTCTCCAACAGAGCGAAATTCATCTCTAAACGAGGGCAGGAGCGAATATTTCCCTGAGGATATTAGCATACCGGCGCAGAGAGCGGCAGAGTCAAGTTCATTTAAATAAAGATGAACTTTTGCTTTTATACCAAGCGCGGTATAGCGGTTTATGCGTCCGTCCCAACCTTTTCCATACGCTTGCGGCAAAACATCTATTGCTTCATTAAGATCTTTTTTTATCTGTGCATATACTTCCGCAGGTGTAACTTGCGGCAGAGCGGCGCGTTCAAGAGCGGTGAGGTCCGAGCGAAGCGGGAGATTTATATAGCCGAAAAGCCGTACGAGCGAAAAGTATGCAAAAGCGCGTATAACCTTTGCTTCCCCCGAACACTGGCGGGCATACAGTTTATTTTCTTCGTTCATTTGTGCCGCTTCGTATTTTGGCATTTCGTCCACTGCGAAACTTGCTGCGTCAACGATACTGTAATATCCTGTCCAAAGCTGATTAAAAATATCGTTGGAAGAAGTAAAAGCCCATTTGTCAATTTCATCAATAAGCGGTGAGTCGCCGGGTTCCGAACCTTTATCGGCATCTTCCGATGCAATTTCAAAGCACGCCAGATAGCCTATTCCGTAAGCATTATTCGTACGCATTGAAGCGTACGCCGCACTTACAGACAGAAAGATATTTTCCGACTTTGAGTAGTCAATACCTTCAATGGCAATAGTTCCTTCGGGACGCGAGTTGAGAAAATCTTTGCCGCAGGAAATAGTAGAGACAGCGAGTATCAGCAGAAAGAGGTTGCGGATTAAACCTGCAATGATGTGGTTATTATTATACTGTTTCATAATCTTAAAAACTTAATTTTAATCCGATTGAATATATTGCAGACATCGGGTAAATATTATTATCCATGCCTGCTGTTATGGGGCTTCCGGTAGCAACGCCCGCAGAGTTGAAACTTTTGCTCACTTCGGGCGAAAATCCGTTATAACTGAAAAGAGAGTAGGGGCGGTCTGCCGAAATGTAAACTCTTATGGAAGAAATTTTCGGAACACCTGTCATAGTATATCCAATCTGAATATTCTGAATACGCAAATAAGAACCATCCTCTACAAAAAATGAATTAGGCTGCTGTACGGTACTTGTATTGAATGCTTCCGGTGAAGGATATATTCCATTTTTGTTATTTGACGTATAAGCGTTGTTGTAATAGTTAAGGTCATAATTTGCTTCGGAAAAGACAGAACGGTTCATTCTTTTTTGATTGAAAATCTTGTTTCCCGCCTGTCCGTAAAAACTTATGCCAAAGTCAACAGTACCGATTTTTTTTCCAAAGTTATAAGCACATCCTAACTCAAGTCCCCCTATAAGATAAGGGATAGGACTTCCGAGAAAAGCCATATCTTCGGGGGTGATTCCGTTGTTGTCCTTATCAAGATAAATCGGATAACCAATATCTCCCTCTTGACGCGACTGTACGATTCCGGTCATCTGGTATCCGTAAAAAGAACCGATAGGATGTCCCACTTGGGTACGTGTGGCATAGCCGTTTGTAACCTGTGCGCCCGGAAGAAATTCGCGTCCGTCAAGCTCAAGTACTTCGTTATGGATTGTTGTTGCGTTGAGATTAACATGATAGGAGAAATTATTGCCTGCGTGGTCGCTCCATCCGAGAGAAAATTCAACACCTGTATTAAGCACTTTTCCATAATTGCCCAAGAGTTCGTCAGTAGTGCCTGAAACAGGTGCGTTATATACAACATTGTCCGTTGTGCGGTAATAATAATCAACTTCGGCAGTAAGCCGTCTATTCAGGAAAGCAAAATCCAAACCAACATTCCATTCATTGACAACTTCCCATTTTAAATAATTAGGTGCAACTTTTATTTGCTGCCCGAGTCCGTCCACAAGATTGTCGCCAAAAACAGCGGAAGATCCGATGCCCGGTACTGCGAGTGCAACACCTGAGTTTGCAGGCACATTATCATTTCCGAGCATACCCCACGAAACACGGAGTTTGAAAAAGTCGATTCCTTTGGATTTTTTCATAAAATTTTCTTCCGAAATTACCCAGCCCGCGCCAAACGAAGGAAAATAACCCCATTTTTGTTGATATTTTGAACTTGCGTCGGCTCTGAACGTTGCAGATAACAAATATTTTTCGCCGTAATTATACGTGGCGCGTGCAAAAGCAGACAGTCCGTTAAGTACTTCGGCACCGTCATTATTATTACGGTCTCTGGCGGAGCCTGTTTTAAGATAGATAGACTGTTCATCAGTATTTGGTACGTCCTTTGCGGTACCCTCAACAAAATTCTGTTTAAACATGCGGGTACTCTGTCCAAGCGTGACAGTGTAATTATGCCTGTTCCTGCTGTCGGAATACGTAAATACGTTATCTATAATCTGATTGAAATTTACAGTAATTTTTTCGGTGAGATTGGAAGATGAAGTGCCTTGTGAGCCTCCGACAAAGTTTTCCGGCAGATAGTTGAAATTAACCATATTGTGGAAATCGACATTGTACGAACTGCGAAACTTTAACTTATCTTTCCAAATATCAATATCGGCGAATGCAGAAGCAAGAAAACGGTTTCCCTTTGTGCGGTTGTTGCGGTAATATGCCGCAGCGACAGGGTTACCATACGCGTTGGGATAACCATACCTTTGCGGTGAATCAAAATTGACAGGATATGCAGCAGTGTTATCCGAATTATAGACAGGATAAACAGGGGGATTTACGTATGCCTGACGCAGTGCTGCTTGCTCTGCTTCTCTTTTTTTGAAATTTGTGAATAGAATGGAAGCACCTGCCGACAACCACTTTGCTGCTTTTTGTTCAAAGCGGCCGCGAATACTCAGTCGTTCGTAATTATTGTCAACTTTCATTGTTCCATCCTGTGAAAAATAATTTAGCCCGACTGAATAATTAGTGTTTTCGGTTGCACCCGAAACATCAATTGAATGGTTGTGCATTACCGCAGGACCGATAAGTTCTTCATACCAGTTTGTATTTGCGGGATAATCGTTTGGATTGCGGGGTGTCCAGCCGATAGCGTTTTGATTTGCAAGATTCCAAAAATCTATATACTGTTCTTTGTTAGTCATCGGAACGATATTTACAGGCACCTGAATACTCGCAGAGCCGTCGTAACTTATTACAGGTCTGCCTTCCATTCCCTTTTTTGTCGTAACAATAATAACTCCGTTAGCGGCTTTCACGCCGTAGATAGCAGCCGCCGAAGCGTCTTTAAGAACAGATATTGTTTCTATATTATCTGCCGAAATAAAATCAAGATTGTCCACAAACATACCGTCCACTACATATAGCGGCTGTCCGTAATCACCGATAGAGCCTACGCCGCGAATTTTCACCGTTGCTCCGGCTCCGGGTGCGCCGTTGTTGATTATCTGTAAGCCTGCAACTTTTCCCTGTAATGCTTGTGCGGCATTAGGAGAAGCGATTTTGCTCAAATCACTGCCCTGTACGACTGAAATGGGTGAGGTGAGGTCCTTGCTTTTTTGCGTTCCATAGCCTACAACAACTACCTGATCAAGACTTATGGAAGACGATTGCAATTTTATCGTATATTCGTTGCTTTCACCGAGCGCAATGGTATATGGCTCATAGCCGATAAAACGTACTTCAAGCTGGTTTGCGTCCTTCGGAACTTCAATATTGAAATTACCGTTCATATCAGTAGTAACTCCCTTTGTGGTCCCTTTAACCGTTACTGCCGCAGAGGGAATACTTTCGCCGTTTGAGGCGGATATTACCTTACCGGTAACGACTTTCTGAGAAAATGAGAAAGTGAAAAGAGCAGATACGCTGAAAACTAAAAATGATACTGCTATCGGTTTCATACGTTTCAATTTTTATTTCTTAATTAACTGTAAAATGATAAAAGCCCGTGCTTCTTCCGTTATCAGAAGAAGACGAGTGCGTAGATAAATCCGCAATTGTCTGAAAATCAAATATTTACGGGGGGGGGGGGGGCAACGAACTGATAATCAGCAAAATACGCCGACTTAGTAATACCTGAATTTAATAAGATGTAGCGTTTGTACGCCATAAATTTTATTTTGTAACAGTTGTCTATTTTGATACTTATCCAAACGGATTTTCAAATGTACGTAAAATTTTTTAATTTCGTGTATGTTGGTTCAGAACGTGGGGCAAACGCATGAAATATTCTAATTTCTTATCAATAGTTGCAATTCCTGCCGTCCGAAACGGTTGATTTTTATTCAAGAGCGGTAATCATTCGCAATACTGATTCTCACGACATTACAATCCAAAATCATACTTTTTCAATTTTAATACGTTATTATATACGAGAACGGAAAATTCGTTTTATGTATAACAAATAAAATTATTATGAAAAAAACAGTAAATTCGCGGAACAAACATCCGCAAACAAAACAGAAGAAAATGCCAAACGCCAGAACACTAATATCTCTTGACTGGGCA
>JAIRNR010000021.1 GCA_031257915.1 Bacteroidales bacterium | reverse complement strand
AATTTCGTTCCGAAAGAAATGAGAACAACCGGCGATTATATATACCGCGTGAAATTATGCGATATAAAGACAGCTCGTGTTATATCGGAAAAATTAAATTTTATTTACGTAAATTTGCCTAAGTTCAAGAAGTCGTCGGGAAAATTGGAAACGGTGATGGACTATTGGTTGCATGCTTTAATCAATTCTCAACCCGGTCGCGAAATAGATGAGAAAGTATTAAAAAAGGACAGATTTTTCGCGGGCTTATTGAATACAATCCGTGTGAACAAATTAAATAAAGATGAAATGAGAGCATACAGATTAAGCGAGCGTGATTTCGAGGACATGAAAAAAAACATGACCGGTTATATCAGTTATCAACGTGAAGATGCTAAAAAGGAGGGCATGAAATTAGGTGTGCGGGTGGGCATACAGCAAGGCAGGGCGGAAGGCAAGATGGAAGGCAGGGCAGAAGGCAGATTAGAAATAGCCCTCAATGCACTAAAGAGGGGATACTCCATAGAAGAAGTGTCTGCTCTTACGAATTTGACATCCGCTGAGATTGATGAGTTGTGGAAATTATCCTCGTTGTAATATCCCGCTTCACTCTTATTAAATGTTATACGAGGTGCCGCATCCCAAAGACATGAACATCGCCTGTGCTTTATTTTAATGCGTTTACCATGAAGTCCGGATTGCTTTCTAAAATAATTTTATATACATTTGCAGTATAATCTACCCCAATTTTAAGAGTAATGGTCGAGGTAATTGTCTTTTAAAAACAAAAAATCATGAAAGTCATTTTTTTTATCATTTTTGTTTTGTGTAATATGGCTTTGTATTCGCAGGATGTAATTGTTTCGGATGAGGTAAAGCAATATCGTAATCTGGTAGAGCGACAATAACAATATCTCAATACATAATGTAATTGATTGGCGATTGCATTAATTATTTGGTTTTGGGAAAACAGAAGAATTGATGTTAAATATCCATGAAACTTTTCAATTTATACACAGATGAATAAAAATTTGGGGAAGAGAATTTATAGAGGAAGGTTACGGATTAAAACAGCCGCAACGCTTGTTTAATAAGTTCCTCCGAATTACATTCAGGGTTTGATAAGAGAATTTTATCAAGTATTTTTTCAGAAGCATTTTTAGGATAGCCAAGCGTAACAAGTGCGGCAAGTGCTTCATCTTTTGATATTGACCTGATATTTGACGAAGTTGTGCCGTCCAATTCATAAACGGAAGCAAACAACTCCGCATTTATCTTATCGCGCAAATCAACAATAACTCTTTCGGCAGTTTTTGAACCAATGCCTTTTACCGATTGAATTTTTTTTGCATCGTCATTTAATATTGCACGCCCAACTTCAACAGCGTCAAATGCCGAGAGAATAGTACGTGCCGTATTTGCACCTATGCCCGAAACAGAAATCAGCAACAGGAACATTTTTTTTTCTTCTACAGTATGAAAGCCGAAAAGAAGCTGTGCGTCCTCGCGTACAATATGTACGATTTGCAATCGCGTACGCTGCATGTTTTTAATTGCCGAGTAAGTCGTAAGCGAGATATTTACTTCATAACCGACGCCTGCGCAGTCAATAACTGCGCAGGCGGGATTAAGTTCTGTTATGTTTCCTTCCAAATAAGCGTACATCGGTATTTATTTTAAAAACAGATAAACTTGCTTTGCTCTCACTTGTTAGTAGATTCAGGCAGAAGCACAAGTCTTACATATTTGTTCATATCAATATACTTGCTCGCCGTCTGCCGCAGAATATCTGCCGTAACACCCATTGCGCGGGTAGTCTGTGCTTCAACAGTGGCATTGTTCAAATCGTATCCGGTGTAATCAACATTTTGCAACGTGCTCATCCAAAAACGATTTTCCTGCTGTGATGTTTCAAAATTGCGAATATGAAGTTTCCGTACTTTATCCAAATCCTCTTCTGTGGGTCCTTCTTTAAGCACTTTATTCATTTCGTCAAACACCGCGTTTGTCAATTCATCGGCTCTATTCGGGTCGCAACCGAACGTAACAATAAACATACCTTCTGTTTTGGGATATTTATCAAAATCAATTTGTACTTGCGGTGAATAAACACCACCGAGTTTTTCACGGATTGTTTCAATGAGTTTGATAGAAATGATTTCTTTAAAGAAAGATAGAGCAAGACGCTCGTCGCTCTCCCAGTCAAAATTTTCTATACCGAACGAAATGCCAACCATACCTTTTTCTTCCATTCCCATAACAAGTTTTTCATCTGTTTTTTCCGGAAGCGGAACGGTTACATCTTTCCACATACCGCTACGCGGCTGTACAGGCAGTGAACCAAGATAAGTTTCCAAAAGTGAAAGAAAATCATTATCAATATTAAAATTACCAACAAGATAAAAATTAAATTCGGCAGGATTTGCAAATTGTTTTGCATAAAAATCAAAGGCAACATCTTCGCTCACCTGTTCCATTTGCTCTGTGGTCGGAATTACTATTGTGCGCGGATTGTTGTTTGTTACTAATTGATAAAATTTCTTAATAAACGAATAAGTCGGATTTGAAGCAATAAATTTAAGTTGATTTATCATCTTTGACATATATGCTTCGTATGCCTGCGGATCTTTTCTCGGTGCAGTAAAAGTCAAATAACAAAGTTGCAGCATTGTTTCAAAATCGGCAGGAGATGCACCGCCGTTTATGCTTGTTCTTAATTCGTCAAATGCAACTGATACCGAAACATTTTTTCCCTGCAACAACTTACCAAGTTCAATATAGTTGAATTTGCCGATACCGCTCATATCTTGAATATTTGCCGATTGATTTGCCGACATGTAATTTTCAAGCGATACGGTTGAAGTTCCACCTAGTGAATATGCACCAAAAAGAATCTGGTCATTTTTAAGCGTGGTGGGTTTTGCAATAACTCTAAGACCGTTTGAGAGTGTTATTTCATATACAAATTGAATTTGATTTATCATTGCAACTTTTGCGCCGGACGCGGGTTTTTGCGGCACTACAACGAGCGGCTCTGCCTTGAAATCATCAACGTATGGTTCAACATTTATATTTTTTGCATTAGATAAAATTTCGGCAACTTCATTTTCCGTCGGAACTTTAACATCGTCTTTGTCGGGTGCTTCAATTATAACAACGCAGTTGTTTTCGGTAATTCCGTCCTGCGCAACTTTTGTTACATCATCAAGCGAAATGGCAGGCAGCAATTGCTGTACTAATGCATATTCGTATGCAATACCGGGCATACTTTCGCCCTTTAAAAAGTTACGTGTATATTCACCTGCAAAGGCATTTGAATTTGTTTTGTCTGCTTCTTTTGCAGCTGTTTCATAACCTTTTAATACGCTTTCTTTTGCTCTGTCCAACTCTGTTTGCAGAAAACCGTATTTATCAACACGTGCTGCTTCCGTAAGCAGTAACTGTAATGTTGCTTCAATCTGATTTTCTTTTGCAACACCGATAAGTTGATATACGTCGAGCGGACGGACAAAATTACCATAACCTTGATAGGCATAAATAAATGGTGCTTTTGGGTCCTGCCCAAGTTCTGATAAACGGGTATTAAACATTTCCGCTACAAGTTGCAGTATAACGTTTCTGCGGTATCTGTCAACGGTGTTGTCTTCGCGTGTCGCGTGTTTCCAAAGCAGGGTTACTTCATTATTCGTTGCTTCTTTATCTGTTGCAACAACAATAAGAGGCTGCGAATTGTCGGGAATTGTGTACGTTTTTCTCGGAGTTGGATTTTCCGGATTTTTAATCGCACTGAAATGGGCTTTAATCTGCATTTCAATTTCATTTACGTCAATGTCGCCAACAACGATAACTGCCTGCAAGTTCGGACGGTAAAAATCGTGATAGAATTTTTTTAATTCCTCAGGTTTGAATGTTTTGAGCTGATTTTCGTCTCTACCTATCGGCAGACGGTTTGCATAAAGAGAATTGTTGAAAAGTACGGGTAAATATTTTCTGCGCATACGATCGCCCGCGCCAAGACCCATACGCCATTCCTCTATAATAACGCCTCTTTCACTCTCTATATCGGAGTCATCGAGTGTTGCCTGATGCGCCCAATCTTCCAGCACCTGTAAGCCCTGACTTATAATTTTAGCGTCGTCGGTTGCAAGTTCGAGCATATAAACCGTTTCATCGAAACTTGTGTATGCGTTAACATCCGCACCGAATTTCATACCTGTTTTTTGCAGGAAGTTTACAAGTTCGTTCTTCGGAAAGTTTTTTGTTCCGTTAAACAGCATGTGTTCGGTAAAGTGAGCCAGGCCCGACTGCGCATCTGTTTCATTGATTGAACCTGCATTTACGGCAAGGCGCATACTTACTCTGCCTTGCGGCTTTTCGTTGTGCCTGATGTAGTATTTAATTCCGTTGTCAAGCGTTCCGATACGGACTTGCGGGTCCACAGGTAAAATAGCATTTAAGTCAAGTGCCGCCGTTGTGCGGGAATCATCTGCTTTTGCAGGTGTGCTTTTTTTCGCTTTAGCAGTGGATTTTGATGATGGTTTTGCTGCCGTTGCAATTGTTGCGGATAAAAGCAACATGCCGGCAAGAAGCGTAACAATTAAGGTTAATTTTTTCATAATACTTTATGTTTTGGGGTTGTTTATAAATTCACAGGTTACATTTCAATTTCAAGTCCAAGTTCATCTTTAAAATTCTGCAAGTAAGGATTTGTTTTGTTTAAAGCATTGAATTTTTCTTTTGCCGTATATGGCTGCCGTTCTTTTTGTATTTGCACTGCGGCTGTTGATACGACAATTTCAATTGAAGAATTTTGTAGTTTTTGTCTTATGCTTTCGCGAAGTTCTCTTGTCTTTTCCGTAATTTCTTTTTTCTGTATATCGTTTTCCGCAATAATTTCAATGGTGGTATTTTCTTTTATCACAGGTTTTGCGTTTACGAGTATGCTGTGTAATAATGGGCTTTCGGTTTTTGTTTCTGCCAAAATCGTTTTCCATTCTCTACTTAAATCGTGCTGTGTAAATTGTTGGTCTGCGGCGGGAGTTGCCGTATTTGTTTGCGGCTCGGCTTCTTTTGTCATTGATTGCAGAGAAACGAATGTACTTTTTTGTTGCGGCTGTGGTGAAGTCTGTGCTTGTGTCGGTTGCTCTGCGGAAGCGGGTGCTGTTGCAGTTGGTGCGGCTTGCGTTGTTGGCTGTGGTGGAATTTGTGCCTGTGTCGGTTGCTCTGCGGAAGCGGGTATTGTTGCAGTTGGTGCGGCTTGCGTTGTTGGCTGTGGTAGAGTTTGTGCCTGTGTTGGTTGCTCTGCGGAAGCAGGTGCTGTTGCCGGTGGTGCGGTTTGCGTTGTTGGCTGTGGTGGAGTTTGTGCCTGTGTGGGTTCTGTTGCGGGTGCTGGTGTTGTTGCAGTTGGTGCGGCTTGCGTTGTTGGCTGTGGTGGAATTTGTGCCTGTGTGGGTTGTGTTGCGGGGGGGGCGACTTGTACTGACGGTTGTGGTGCTGTTGATTGTGCGGGTGATGTGGCGGATGTGGGCGCATTTGTGGAAGCGGTAGCAGCAGACAGGCTTGCAGAAAGTGCAGCCGCTTTTCCGCTGAGCAGTTCGCAAAGTTGCAGCAGCAAAATTTCTACGAGCAACCGCTTGTTATTACTCGCACGGTAATTCAAGTCGCATTGTGCGCATAAATCAAGCGCACGCATTAACGAAGAAACAGTACTTTTTTTCGCCTGTAAAGCGTATCTGTTGCGCAATTCCTCCGAACTCTCCAACAGCGGAACGGTCAGAACGTCTTGCATAATAAGTAAATTCCGCAAATGATGACTTAATCCGTTTAAAAATTCCTGCGGGTCAAAACCGTTTTCCCATATCTCATTTAACAGATTAAGTGCCGCCGCTTCTGTGCCGCCGAAAAATTCATCACAAATTTTGAAATAATATTCGTAATCAAGAATGTTAAGCAAATCAATAACCTGATTATACGTTAGCGTGTTGCCCGAAAAACTGACAATTTGGTCAAACATGGAAAGCGCGTCCCTCATTCCGCCGTCTGACTTTTGAGCTATAATGCGGAGAGCCTCTTCTTGAGCGGTGATATTTTCCATCGCTGCAACCGACGCGAGCTGTTTTACAATATCGGATATACCTATACGGCGAAAGTCAAAAATCTGGCAACGCGAAAGAATCGTTGGTATAATTTTATTTTTTTCAGTAGTGGCAAGAATAAATTTTACGTAACCGGGCGGCTCTTCAAGCGTTTTCAAGAATGTATTAAATGCTTCTGTTGTGAGCATGTGTACTTCATCAATAATATAAACGCTGTATATGCCTGTTTGCGGTTGTATGCGAACATGCTCTATAAGATGGCGCATTGATTCAACGTTGCGATTGGACGCAGCGTCGAGTTCATAAATATTGAAAGATGAATTTTCCTTAAACGATTTGCACGATTCACACGCGTGTTCCAAATCTTTTTCAGTATCGGTTTTGCATGACTCAATACTGAAAGAATTAAAATCAATCTCTCCGTTTTTTGCTTTTTTTATATTTTCCGCAAGTACAGCACAATTGATTGTTTTTGCAAAAATTCGCGCACATGTTGTTTTTCCTACTCCGCGCGGACCGCAAAACAGAAACGACTGTCCAATATGTCCGTTTTTTATTGCATTTTTTAATGTATTCGTGATAGCATTCTGCCCAATAACAGTTTCAAATGTTTTTGGGCGATACTGTCTTGCAGAAACAATGAAATTTTCCATAACCGTATAACCGTATTTCCTATCCTGAGTTTGTAAATATACGCATTTTTTGGGCAAATTTGGTTTGTTTTGGCAAATCCGGATTCAACTATTAAAGTTTAGCTTTTTGCACCGTTCCCTTCTGCCGAAAACAGTAAGAGTCGGTAAATAGATGCCGGCACATTACACATTTTAACAAAAACCCCTGAAAATCAGGAAATTTTTATTCCGCATTGCTTTTCTCTGAAATAAAGTGTAAATTAGCACAAAATCAAAGGAAGGAGTTTTTATGGGAAAAATTATCAAAACGCTATCAGGAATGCAAGGAGTGTTTCCGCGTGTTTTATCGGGTGATAGTTATTCTTCTTTAACAAAAGAAATCAGGAAAAAACCGCTTGTATATACTTCCCAAAAGATGGATAAGATAAATATGAAAAATGATATATATGCTATCGGTAGAGATATGCGTATTGCGGTAAACGAAGTGAAACAAAATTTAGGAATCAATGGCTAAACATCAGCAGGATACAAGAGTTGTTGTAGATGGAAAGCGTGGTGCCATAGAGCAGCGCACATCTACAGAAGATAATTTTTTACCCTCTGCTGAAGAATTATCTAAACTTAAAGATATTGACAGCACAGCTATTGATTGGATTAAGAGCAGAACTGAAAAGGAGCAGGATGCTCGTATAAATTTTAACAAAAGGAATATGGATTTGGCACACAAAGAAGTTAATTTTGTGGGTATTGCTCTTTTTATGGCATTTCTTTTATCAGTTTTGATTCTCGGTGCAGCGGCATTTTTTGTGTATTTAGATAAGGAAGTTTTTGGCAGTATTTTTGGTGGCGTTGGTATTTTTGTATGTGTTCAGTCGTTCTTACGATTTGGACAAAGAAAGAAATGATACAAACATTTTTTCGCAATCTCGCGAAAATTCCCATATCTTCGTTGTTGGAAATTTAATCAGGCAACAGGGAATAAATGTGGGCAAAGGACGTATCTTTGCAGCAATAATCTGCAACTTGGAAATTTAATCAAGCAACAGGGAAGAAATGTAGGCAAAAGACGTATCTTTGCAGCAATAATCTGCAACAATGCAAAAATCTTAAAATTATGTTTTCCGGTTCAATAGTAGCATTAGTAACTCCGTTTAATGACGATGAAACCGTCAATTACAACAAAATCTCAGAACTGGTAGAGTGGCATATTGCCAACGGTACGAACGGTATTCTTGCCTGCGGTACCACCGGCGAAAATGCAACTCTTTCCGATGAGGAACATCTCGAAGTTATAAATCATATTGTTAAAGCCGTAAACCACCGCGTACCTGTTGTTGCGGGTACAGGGTCCAATGATACAAAGTATAGTTTGCATCTTTCGCAGGAAGCGGAAAAATATGGTGTAGATGCACTGCTGTTGATAACGCCGTATTATCTCAAAACAAGCGATGAAGGACTTTACCGGCATTTTGCTTATGTTGCCGACAGAGTTAAAACACCGATAATTCTCTACAATGTTCCGAGCCGTACCACAGTAAATATTCCAATAGAAATTCTTAAACGTTTAAGCGGGCATAAAAACATTATCGCAATAAAAGAAGCGCATACCGAAACGGAGCGTATTTTACAGGTGGCACATCAATGTCCCCGATTAAAAATGTTTTCGGGTAACGACAGTCAAATACTGCCGGTGCTTTCGCTCGGTGGAGTAGGAGTAATTTCTGTTGTTGCAAATATATTTCCGAAAGTAATATCGGATATATGTCGTCTGTATAGAGAGGGTAGCGTTGCCGAAGCAACGGCATTGCAGGTTAAATATGCGAAAATAATGGATCTGCTTTTCATTGAGCCGAATCCAATCCCTGTGAAAGAGGCGATGAACGAAATGGGTTTGAATGTTGGTGGATTTCGTTTGCCGCTTTGTGCAATGGGGGTAGAGAACAGAGAAATCATGCTTGCTGAGTTGAGGGTGTTGCGCTCATGAAGGTACTCCGTCTGAAAAATGCAAATAAATTTGCATTTTGTCGGACTTAACCGTACCTGTATTCGCTGCGCTCATGAAGGTACTCCGTCGGAAAAATGCAAATAAATTTGCATTTTATCCGACTTAATCATACCTTTGCAACACAACCACTTATATAATCAAAGAGACAGTGTGCTTTTATTCATTATTCGGTAATCTTACGATTGTTCGTTCTGCAACTGCAAACAATGCAGGTAGAATAAGACCGTCTCTTATAATCAGCAATTTATACTATTTTCATTTTTTAAGTACGCTACGTTTACCGCAGCGGCAATTATTACTTTTGGCTAAAAGAAACAGTTATTTATAAAATAAGTTCTAATCGTATGAAA
>JAIRNR010000075.1 GCA_031257915.1 Bacteroidales bacterium | reverse complement strand
ATGCCATGGTTATACGAATATTTAATTTTAGTGTTTGGGTGTTCGACAAAGAAGCGGTTTTCTGTGAAATTAAAACCCTCTTTCATGGATGCTTCCGTTTTCACGAGTAAAGTAAATGTGTCGTAGAGGCTCCCTATTGGTTGATAAGCGCCTACGCATCACGAACGTCAATATATCGTGTTGTTTTATCTTTATCCTGTGTCGATAATGGATTGAAGAAAAAATTATCACTTTCATCTACGCTCAAAACGCCCACTTCCTGTTCATTTTTGACCAGTGTGCCGGGTTTGTGGTATTTATCAATTTTACCGGTATATTTTGTCGGCTGTGGAATTTGTACCGGTGTCGGCTGTACCGGTGGCGCCTGCTTAATGGCATTGCGCTTTGGGCGGTTAACCTGTGAACGCTCCTGTGGTGAAAGCCCAAATAAATCATACAACGTCAGCAGTGGTTCCGATGATGGTGGCTGCTGCTTCGATAGTTCCTGATTAACGACTGCCGGCACCATCGCTATTTGCGAGGCAGGTACGTGCTGCCGGTACAAGTCAAGGTTTAATCTTTCTGAAAAATCACGAGCGAGGTTTTTCCCTAAATCTTCAGCTATACCAGGAACACCGCCGTTATGAATTAGAATGATGGCGGTCTTGCCATACATGTCCGTACCGGTTTTGACATCGGTGAAAATTAAGTTCACCCGGTTATAAATATATTTGTTAATTCCAATACCTGATTTAGTTTGCGTGTTTTCTATAAACAATTTTTCGTTGTCTGAAAGTGCTGTTTTCTGCGTGTTTTTTTGCAACACGATTAAGTCGCTCCCCGCTTCTGTGCCGGCATTTTCCAAAAACAGGTTATTCGGTAACCGGATTGCTGAGATAAGGTCAGCATTATGCATAAGCCACTCGCGGATGGACTTGTTTGCCGGTGCGTCTGCCACACCTTGCGAGCTGATGAAGGCCAATATTCCGCCCTCGCGAAGCGTGTCTATGCCTTTTAGAAAGAAATAATTGTGAATATGTCGGGCGGCCATCTGTCTGGCCGGATCCTTACTTAAATGAAATGCAGTATCAGGAACGGCAATGTCTCCAAACGGAATATTTGAAGTGATTATATCAAAATGGCCATTATTGCTTGCCGGGACAGTCTCAAACCCGGCAGCATAAATTTTTTCGTTAGGATATAAACGTTGCAATATTTTGCCCGTGATGATGTCTTTTTCATAAGCCACAATATTACTCTGAGGAAATACTGCTTTGAAATCCTGAACGAATTGCCCGGCACCTGCAGAAGGGTCAAGAATGGATTTTGCCTGTATGCCGGCTTCGGATAATGAACCGGCAACGGTTTTTACAATTTCTGTTGGTGTATAAAATGCCGTTAAAACAGAATTCTTGATGCTGTTTATATGCTCTTTGTATTCCTGCTCATTGCCGGTATTGTTGCGAACGATACGGTGTAACTCCTGTACTAATGGGAATAACTCAAGTTCGGATTTTGACCAGTGGCGCTTGTCTTCTTCGGTTTCGGCAGGTAATAAAACACATTTTAATGCACCGAAACCCGTGTATTTTTTTAGAATTTCAATTGCTTCCGGCATAACAGTATGCTGTGGAGATAACACTCGTTCTATAGCAGCGAGGTTTTGAAGAAAATGTGTTTTTTTAGAAAAAGACATCGTGTTATAATTTTACTACTCCCGTTTTCTTTTTTACAGCTACAGGTTTAGTCGGGAGGGCACTCCCTGTCTTATTTTTATCCTGCGGCCGTAACAATTTTATTTTATTTGTTTTTCGGTCAAGAATAACATAAGTGGCGCCATATTCCTTTCCCGTTTTATCTTTTACTCCGGATAAAGCTATCCGCTTTCCTTCTTCCAGCGCCACACGTTGTTCAGGAGTTATTTCTACATTGCTGATTTTAACGGGAAATTCTTTTCTATATGCTGCATTCTGTTCTAACATCCCGGCTTCTTGAAGGCTGATATAATTATTAAGAATGTCTTTATTTTGTTTAATGACAAGCACGTCCAGAATATCTATCATGGCAGAATTTAATCCTGTCTTTAAGGCATTTATTCGTGACTGATTTATCTTCCCATTTGAGGTTAGTATTATTTTATTGCCATGCTTACCTGCTTCTACTATTAGTTTGTTTTTTAATGTCTCGTATGGCAAGTTTTCATCAATAAAAAAGTATCTTGTGATATGATTACCACTATCTAAAACGATTGCTTGAAATTTGCCGGCAGCGCCTCGTTTTTGACAACTTAGAAATATAGCCACATCTTTTGAGGTTGCAATTTGTGTTAATTGATGTGTCGGAATATAAAGTTTTCTTCTATCAAATTGATACACTTTCGCCTCTACGATTTCTTTCTTATCATCTTTCTGCTTGTCGATATTGTCAATGACAAGGCTATTGAATACACTAAACTGCCCACTGTCGGTATTAATAATAATACTGTCATGTACCTCAATATTTGTACCGGAAAACGCTTTCTCTAATCTTGCATGGATGGCATAATCATGCTTTGAAGCATTTAATGATCCGCTCGGATGATTGTGCACAAGGGTCACGGCAGTAGCGTCTAATTCATTTGCAGCTGCCACAATCTGCTTAATATCTACTAACGACTGCGTACCTGTGCCTGTGCTAATATAAAGAACAGTATATGTGCCATCTTTTTTGTGTAACACAGCAAAGACATTTTCACTGGCGGCGCTTTCAAGATTCTTGAACAGAAAAGCTATGTCTTGCGCTGTTTTTATTTTTACTTTTCCTGTCAGGGATTCACCCACAAATGTAATGTTTTTTTGCTCAGATAAAATATGTTCTACTGCGGTCATTCCATCATCTTTTTGTTGTGGCAGTCCTTTATCTTGTGGAAAAAGGCTGATGGCAGCAGTCGGATGCGTCCAATGTAGTTGCGTATCCACTGGTGATTCAACGATGCCTTGTGGTAATTTGTCTTGTTCCATTTTGGTATTATAGAGGTAGCATTATAAAGAGATTGCCTAAAAAGTACCAAGTAGGAAATCTTTGATTTTTAGGTTGCTTACAGTGCTTTATATTTTCACTCCTTTTGTCACGGCTTGCTTTTGCGTTGAGATGTTGGACTTTTTTTCTATTTTTGATTTTGGTTCTGCCTCGTGAAAATGGCATTTCCCGGTTTTGTTATCCCACGTAATCCACCTGTCCACCTTTTTGCCGGCGTATTCTCCCTTTTTAATTTCCAATCCATCCACTTTAACGGCTTTTCCAGCCTGCAAGGTGGTAAGTTGTTCAGCGGTGAACTCAATGTTGGAAATTTGCTTGGGAGGGGCCTGCTTGCTGTTGTAGGTATTTATTACCCACTTTGCCAATCCCTCTGCTTTCGTTTGTACTTGTTCTATGTGGTTTGATTGCACAAGGCTTGGAGAGCGCTTTACAAGTGCGATAACCTTTACTATGTGATTGTTTTCAATCGCTTTGCTCAGGCCTTCTTCTGTGAAGTCGGCGGCGCTTAATTTAATTTTTGCCGGGTCGTTTGTCCATCCTTTGCCGATGAAATTTGTCTCTATGGCGTTTTTTGCGGCTTTTATTTCATCCGGCGACATGTGTCGCATCTCCGGCGTATACTTATCCTC
>JAIRNR010000025.1 GCA_031257915.1 Bacteroidales bacterium | reverse complement strand
GGTGAAGTAGCTCTTTTAAGATTTTTCCTTCAATTGTGGGAGTTTCTTTCTTTCTCATTAAAGTGTGTTTTTGTTGTTGCAAAGATATGTTTACTTACACACTTTTTCGGACACTACCTTTCTTTTTATAAGATAACAAAGTTAAAATATTTTTCATAGCACCTCAGAAAAAGAAATAACCATAAATTTCCGCCGAAAACTTTTTATATCATATAGTGTTCTCTTACCATGTTGGAATGACTGCCGGCATAGTCCATAGGGAATTTTGTCGTACACCAGGCAGCAATGGCAAAAATATAAATCAATTCATTATCTATCAATAAATAGAGCGTCTTTTCTTTTTTGATGGACTACACCAATCAAAATGATTTGTTCTTTTTCTTCATCAATAAAGAAGTGAATATTGTAGGGAAAAACTCTTGTGTGGGCTATGCGTACATTTTTGTAACGAACAGCATAAGCAGCAGGCATTTTGATTATATTTGCAATGGCGTCTTTTATCGCAGCAACAAATTTTTCATCCAAACCTTTTTGTTGTTCCGCATACCATTGTTTTGCGTTTAAAATATCATCCCGAACAGCATCAAGATAAAAGAGCGTGTACATTTGTTAGAGGTCTTGAAACAGTGTTTCTATTGGCTGCAAACGTTCGGGATTGCATTTGACTGTTTTCAAACGCCGGTCGATAAACTCCTTTTCCCATTGTGGAATATCGGAATCGCATTCCTCAATATCAGGATATGCAATCTTTACATTTTCCCAATCTTTTATCGGAATAAATACACCGGTTGGGATGCCTCGACTGTCTCTCAATACCTGTGCCTGTAACATAATTTTTTATTTTAATTTTACCACACAAATATACATCTTTATTTTCTAACGGCAAAATATAGTCACGGCTCTTAACTATAGTGTACCCCTTTTTTAGACCATTATTTTAGTATTTTAAGGTGGTATTTTTGCTGTTGCGGATGATGAGATTTGAAAATACTTGCACTGCTTGCTATCAACTCTTGCTTCCAACGTGAAATTTGATTCGGATGGACTTGGTAGCGACTACTCAATTCAGATAGAGTATAACGCTCACTTATGGCTTCTAATGTCACTTTTAATTTGAACTCTGCCGAATTGAAAATCATGAACTCCTTACATAAAAATAAACAGTGTTAATATAATTTAGAGCAGAGACCGCTCGCGGGCTTTGCCGAACGTGAGCAATTTCATATTTATTAAAGATAATCACCTTAACCATTAGTCCTAAAATGGGGGTACATTATAATGTTATTATTCTGTAAATTTGCAAGAATGAAGTTTTTTATTATTTCAGGCGAAGCATCAGGTGATTTGCACGGAGCAAATTTAGCGAAACAAATTTTATTGCAGCAGCAATCGGCAGCAATACAAGGTTGGGGTGGCGACAAAATGCAGGCACAGGGCGTAAAAATTTTAAAGCATTACAAAGACCTTGCATTTATGGGCTTTTGGGAAGTGGCGACACACCTGCCTGAAATATTACGAAATTTCGCGCAGTGCAAAAAACAGATAAACGAATTTAAGCCGGACGCAATTATTCTGATTGATTACCCCGGCTTCAACCTGCGAATGGCAAAATGGCTGCACAGAAACAATTACAAAGTCATATATTACATCGCCCCGCAAGTGTGGGCATGGCACTCGTCCCGCATAAAGCAGATAAAAAAACACGTCAATTTACTGTTCCCCGTGCTGCCCTTTGAAAAATCGTTTTTTGAAAAACACGGCGTAAATACAGAGTATTTCGGTCATCCGCTTTTAGATATAATTAAAGATTATGGGGGGGAAGTGTCCCCCTGCAAAAAAGCCGCTGAGGCGTCTTTTTTGACCCCCTCTGCGGGGAACAGCGTCAGCACGCTTTCACAAACAGTAACCGCCCCGCAACGCCCCAGTAAACATATTGTAATAATGGCAGGCAGCCGCAGGCAGGAACTAAAAAGAATGTTGCCCACTTTATTAAAAGCGGCGAGCAGATTTCCCAATAAAAAATTTGTTATTGCAGGCACAGAACATCTGCCCAAAAAACTATATACGGAAGCACTGAAAGAATATCCGCAAGTGGAAGTCGTGTTTAACCAAACATATTCGCTCCTGTCGCAGGCAGAGGCGGCGATAGTAAAATCGGGAACCTCTACACTTGAAGCCGCGCTGTTTAACGTTCCCGAAGTTGTTGTTTACAAGACGAGCGGCATATCTTACCGGATTGCAAAAACAGTTGTGAGCAAAAAAATAAAATATATTTCGCTTGTAAATTTAATCCTGAATAAAAACGCCGTTCCCGAACTTATTCAAAACGATTTTACGGTGGACAATATCACGAAAGAATTAAATAAAATTTTATCAAACCCAGATGAGCAAAAACAAAATTTTGTTCATCTCGCAAAAATGCTTGGAAACGGCAATACCGCCGAGCAAATTGCCAAACAAATTATAACGATATGAAATTCATACATACACTTTTATTCACACTGTTTACCTGCGGCAGCATAATGGCAACCGACATGTCTGTTCGCATTTTTTCCACAATGCAAATGAACCGCGCAAGTTTTACCGCAATGCTTGGGCAATACAAGGTGTTGGGTGGTGAGCAAAATAAAATCACAGACTTATCAATAGGGGAAAGTGTTGTTCTCGAATTAACGAAAGAGCATACCATTCAAGTAAAAAAAGACGGAAATATTCTCGGAATATACAATACTATTTCGTTTGAGGGAATAGGAGTAAAAGCACTTTTCATGCTGTCGCCCATGCCCAATACGGAGCGCAAAGAACGTTATTATGACGATCATCTCGACGTTGATGTTGTAGATAACAATTTATGTTTTTTCAATATTGTCGATTTGGAAAATTACGTTGCGGGCGTTGTGCAAAGCGAAGTTCGCGGCATAAGCGACAAAATTGATTTCTATAAAATTCAGGCAATAATATCGCGTACTTATGCGATTACACATTTGCGCAAACATTCGGACGAGGGATATAATCTTTGCGATAACGTACATTGCCAGGCATACTCCTCGCGCAATAATTCTCCCATCATTCTTACGGCAACCGTTCAAACGATGGGGCAAGTACTTGTCGATACTTCAAACGATCCGATTTCAGCCGCATTTCATTCTAATTCCGGCGGACAAACAGTAAATTCCGAAGATGTATGGGTTACGGCTGTTCCGTATTTGCGCAGTATCAGCGACACTTTTTCGCTATCCGGCAATAATGCAAAGTGGGAAAAGAAAATGCTTATATCAGAATTTTTTTCTGTTCTTGAAAAAAAATTCAACTATCCGGTGAATGACAAAATTATGCGGGACAGCGCACTTACATTTTCGCAACCAAACCGCAAAGTATTTTTTCCGGCGCATATTCCGTTAAAAAATATTCGTACCGTATTCAACCTGCGTTCTACGTTTTTTGATGTTGAACGTGTAGGTGATATGGTCGTTCTGCACGGCCGCGGCTACGGACACGGTGTCGGATTAAGTCAGGAGGGTGCAATGCAACTTGTTGAACTCGGATACAATGTTGGGGATGTTCTAAGATTTTATTATTCGGGCACATCGCTTAAAGATTTAAGCGAAAGCACAACAGAGGATTTGGAAGAGTAGTGTTTTCTAAAACAGAGATGCGCTCTGCGGCAGATTTCACAAATTATCTGCGTTTATTGTAACACAAAACAATAAAGCATATCCGTTTGCCTCGTTTGCATAACGTTCTTTTCTTTCTTGCAACATATTCTTATCAATTTTTTGGCTGCAACCTCCTTGGTCAAAATAAATCGGATATGTCCACGGAATATTTTCAAATAAATATTTATCATCTCTTATATAATAAGATTCTTCATGGACACACAATCCTTTGTCCTGTAAATGTTCCCCTATATCGGCTTCTTCCTGTGCAGAATATTTTATAGCATCGCAGGATGGTTCATAGTAAGGACCGTTTTTTATTTTGTTAGGCACATCTAACAACAAACTTGTATCCGCATAACGGTAAATTTTAATACAAGTTGGCTTAACGTAGTCCATAATTAATTTTTTATCACCAGAATTTAATAAAATTATGTCTGACCATGCAACAGGTTCTTTTTCGCACCATAGAGTATCGTTGACGGTATCAAGCGGACAATAAAAACTTTGCACGAATATCGGCTCATTTGATATGTTTTTAGCATAAAAAGCCCACGATTGAGTTGTACCATCTGTGCATGTGTATTCTACTTCTTTGCACGTATAATTACATATACATAACATCAGCAAAAAAATGGGAATATAGATTTTCATATATCAATAATATTTTTCTCACAATCTTTGTAAGGTAAAGTTATGTGAAATTTTGCTAATAAATATCCTCTTTTTGTCCTGTAAGTAAATTTCAGGGTAAAATCATCCTCTTCTCTGTCCTTTAAGCCAAAAACTTAAAATTTTAAAACATTTAAATTTTATTAACGTAATATTTATTTTTCTTTTCGTACGTTTGCCGAAAGCCACGCTAAATGTATCTGATATTTTTCTCTTTTATACTTGGTATTATTTTATCCTATCTTGAGCCGACAGAGTTTTTTCTCGTGTGCGTTATATTGCTTTTGGCGGGAATATTATTGAAAAATTTTCGCAATATTTTTATTTGTGTGATTTTTTTTTCTTTCGGTTTTGCGAATGTTTTTTTGCAGCAATATCATTCTCTGCCGCCGCACTATACAGCGTGTGCACTCAATGATGTTGCGGCGGTGAAACTTATACTTAATCAAAACAGCATTACCAAAAAAGACAAGCAAAAAGCGGAGGCGGAAGTTATCGGACTGTATTTTGATAATGGCTGTACAAACAGGAGTATAGAGCATTGGAACTTGCGAAAAATTATCGAACTGTATTTTGATAATGGCTGTATAAACAGCAATAACGGTATGGCAAACAGTGGCACAGCTCGCGGTACATGGCGAAGCACCTGCGGCAAAACACTTCTGTACCTTTCAAAAGCGCCCGACAGCAGTATTCCTTACGGCACAACAATTATTGTAAAAGCCCGCTTCGACAGTATTCGTAATTTTATTCCTGATTTTGATTATAAAAAATTTTTACAGCGTAAACAAATTCACACACAAATTTTTGTACCATACTCAAAAGCAATTATCATCCAACCTTCGCACACATCGTTAAAATCAACAGCAATAAAAATTAGCGGACAATGCAAAAATATTTTACACAAATATTTAAGCGGAAACGAATTAGCTGTAGTAAGTGCGATGTTGCTTGGTGATCAAACCGATATGGACGAAGAACTTCGCGCATCGTACCGTAATGCGGGCGTTGTGCATACACTCTGTGTTTCAGGTATGCATCTTGCAATTTTCTCGCTTATACTATTGAAAGTACTGTCATTTCTGAAGAGAAAACGTATTTTACAATTGATTATTGTTTGCGCAGCAATTTGGGGTTACGCATTTATTACAGGGCTTGGCGCATCTGTAATGCGTGCCGCAACAATGTTTACACTCGTTGCACTCGGACAGTGTATCGGCAGAAAAGTAACCATTTATCGCTCGCTCACATTGTCGGCATTTATACTTTTTGTGTATAATCCGCTTTTAATCTACGATGTGGGATTACAGTTATCGTATGCGGCAGTACTTGGAATTGCTGTACTGCAACCGAAATTTCAAGCACTTTGGAAAATACGAAAACCAAAATCTTCAATATTAAAACCATTTTGCAAAATAGCAAAAGGATGTTACGAATTGACAACAGTATCATTTGCAGCGCAACTTTTCACTGTGCCGCTTATTCTTTATTATTTTAAACAGTTCCCAATATATTTTATTTTTGGAAACCTTATTGCATCGCCGCTTGCAAATATAATTTTACCTGCAGGAATAACGGTATGTATATTGCATTTTATATTTTCGCCTCTTGCTGTAGTTGCAGGGTTTATATTAGAAAAAATTTGTTTACTGCTAAATATTGTGTTAGAGTGGATAGCGAACCTGCCTAATGCCGTATATTTTATTTCAATGTCGGTTGCCGGAGGAATATCGCTTTATTTGGCAATTTTATTTTTTGCAATCGCACTCAAACAGCGGAATAAATACGCATTTTACGCAGCCCTTTGTTTTGTCTGGATATGTTTGATTGTTGCGTAACTTAAAACATCATAACTTAAAACATTTTCTGCAACACCCGAAAATTTTTATTGACAATTTTTAATTTATCATTTAATCTGTAAAAAAAGTTATTAACAATTGTGTTTTTTTTCATTCTCAGTCATTATACAATATATACAGTATTCATAATAATGGAATAAGTATTTCCGAAATTCAACACCCAAACCAATGATTATTCGACAGATACGAATTCCGTACTAACAAAAAAAATTTATAATTGTATGAACAACGACAAAAAAACTCCGGTAAATGACAAAAAAACTCCGGTAAATGACGAAAAAACTCCGGTGAATGACGAAAAAACTTCAGTGAATGACGAAAAAACCTCAGTGAATGACGAAAAAACTTCGGTAAATGAAAAAAAAGACACAATGCAGAATACGGAATACCAAAACCTGCTGACGGATTTTGGATTTAAGTTTGTATTCAAACAGGAACGGTTTCTTATTCCGTTTCTTAATGAGTTGCTGCAAGGTCGCGAAAAAATCAAAAAGGTAACCATTCTGGATTCGGAATTTTTAGGCAAGACAAAAGAAGACAGAAAGGCTGTTTTTGACATTTACTGTGAAAACGAAAACGACGAGAAATTTTTAATTGAGATGCAAAATTTGCATCAGTATTATTTTTTAGACAGGTCTTTATTTTACAGCTCATTTCTTATTCAAAGACAGGGAAAAAAAGGAAAGTGGAATTTTAAATTAAAAGCGATGTATGTTATAGGGATTTTGAATTTTGTTCCCAAAGAGATGAGAGAGACCGATGAATATCTTTATCGTATTTTGTTGAAAGATGACAAAACCGGTATAACAGCCTTTGATAAACTAAAATTTATTTTTGTATCTTTACCGAAGTTTATCAAGACAGAACCCGAATTGCGAACTCCGCTTGACTACTGGCTATACATGCCACAAAATAAACACTTATAAGTAACACGTTTTAAGTTTTTTATATGTGCGCTCGCTGTATAATTATTGCGGTTTTGTTGCGGTTTTAACTTTAAGTGCGAAAACATAAGTAGCGAAAACAGGCACAAAGATAAGCATTTTATTTGTCTTTTGTTAGACCACCGAGCATATTCGCAAATTCTTCGTCTTTTTCGCCGTTGTCTATTTGAGCACCCTGCGCCGGCGGAACAATGTATTTTATGAGGTCTATGTACGCGCGAACATAACTTATTCCGTTAATCGTTCTCATCTCACCAATAAACCTGCTGAAATCCGTAACGAGAAAATCCTTAATATTTTCCCTGCAGTCGTCCGTTATACGAACAACTCTTACGGTTTTTGCCTCTTTTTCCGCTTTTATCCGCAGTGTCTTTTTTGCAGTTTTTGTCTTTACCGCTGTCTTCATTTAACAAAGAAATCTTTTTTGGAAACATAAAACAAACGTAATACGTATGAAATTATACATAATACGTATGAAATCATACATAATACGTTTGCCTTTGATAGTGTCTTTGAGTTTATTTGCATACAAAAAAATCAAGATTATGACAGCAATAATTTTAACAATCATTTTATCGCTTTTTTCGCCGTCAGCGCAGCAATCAGACGGCACGCTCAACAAACAGAAGTGTATCCCCGCCGCCCTAATAATGGGTATCGCCTCATTGGTTATGAGCGGAGTGTCAACAGCGGCAGGTGCTGCAAAAGCTAAAGCAGCAGAGCGTGAGCATAAAAACCTCATCAATACAGAGCAGGGAAAAATAGACCGCGAACTTGAAAAAGGTTATATGAACACGGCAGAGGCACAGGCGGCGGCCAACCAAGCAAAAGAAGATATTGAGGAGCAGGAAAAGCGCAATGAGGCGCGACTTGCTATGTCCGGCGGAACGCATGAGGCGCGACTTGCTTCCCGCAATGTCGCTAACAAGGCATACGCGAACACACTGCGCGGAATAGCATCAGGGGCGAATAATTGGCGTAACACGCTGGAAAACAGACGTATGGGACTTATCAGCAATCAGCAAGCATTCCTTGCGCAGAAGCAACAACAGGCAAGTAATCAGGTTGCGAGCGGTGTTAACGGCATGGTTAACAGTGCAGCTGGTATTGCAATAGGTGCCACAGCACCGTCAGGCGCGAATAAAGCACCGTCAAGCAGTTTACCACAAAGCCCGAATAATAATTACATCTGGCAGAACTACATGCGCAATAATTACAAAGGTCTTTACGGCAATGGATAATATACAGCGATACAACGCCAAACGCTATAAGAAAAAAGAAATATCAGTACAAAGAAGTATAGCGCAGAACGAACAGGACAATGCAGAGAACATGGACATTCTGTACCGTGCGCAGCTGGACTGGAACTCCCTCTCACAATTCAGGGAACGCGCTATCCGTGCATTGAGATATAGCGAGGGCAACCAATGGGACGATATTATTAAGGACCCTGATACAGGACAATATATTTCAGAAAAGGATCTGATAAGAAAGCAGGGCAAAACCCCACTTGTGCAAAATAAGATAGGCTCTATTATTCGCAACCTGTTGGGGCAATATCGCTCAAACTCAAGCAAGGCAGTTGTATTAGTTCGCGACACAGAGAGAACACAAGAGGAAGAAGTTTTGACAGACATCTTAAGCGCAATCAATACCCTCAACGAAACCGAAGAACTCGACGCGAACATCTTCACAACCGCACTCCACTCCACAATGGAAGTGCAACGCATATCTTTCCGGTATTTCAAGGAGTTTGACAGGAATGACGTGTTCATAGAGAACGTAGGTTTTGATAGCATTTTTTTCAACTCAAACATCAAAGACATCCGAATGAAAGACCTCTGTCGTATTGGTATGTTTCACGATATAAATAAGACAGAATTTGTATCGCAGTTCTCAAAATCAAAGGCAGACATTGAATATTTGGAGCGGAAGTTTGACGCGCTCACATCTGCGTACGACATCTCGCAAGGGCTTTCAGGGGGCTTTAGATTAGAAAACAATTTTATGCAACCTTATGACAGGCAAACGATACGCGTGTACGAATTGTGGCAACTTGAGACAAAAGCCTCTATTTATGTTTTTGACAGGGTTACAGGCACAGAGGGATTGACAGACTTAACCGAAAGAGAACTACAGGCGATAAATGATAAGCGAATAGCGGACGTAATGGATTATAACGCCCAAGTAAGCGTAGAAGAGCAGATACCCCAAGAAGACGTTGAACTCGTGCGCTATGAGTTCAGGGCAGAGCCTCAGTGGGTCTATCGTTACATGCTTTACGATGGTACATGCCTGCAAAAAGGCGCAACACCGTACAAACATCAGGAACATCCCTTTGTTATGCGGATTATGCCCGTGAACATAGTCTATCAGATGATTGACTTGCAGCGCATGATTAACCGCATATCAATCATGTGGGATTTTATGCGCGGCGCAGGCGCAAAAGGCGTTCTACTTCTGCCCGAAGATATGATACCAGAGGGTAAGTCGCCCCAAGATTTTGCGGATGAATGGGTGCGCTTCGACGGCGTCATTGTATATACTCCGTCCACAAAACACGCTCACATGCCACAGCAGGTAACAGCAGCAAGCGTTCCCGCCGGCGACTTTGAACTGTTCAATATCTATATCAAAATGATGGAAGATATTAGCGGGGTGCACGCTGCTATACAGGGAAAACAATCGGTAGCGGGAATGTCCGGAAAACTCTATCAACAGGAAACGATTAACTCAAGTATGAACACGCTTGACATAATGAAAGTACATGCGGCATTTGAGCGAGCGAGGGACAGAAAAACACTAAAGACTGCGCTGCAATTCTATAATGGCAAAAGGCGCATTATATCAAGTGGAGTGAACGGCGGAGTGATAGAGGTTGACACAGACAAGATACGTGACCTTGATTTTGATACTCAGATAATAGATAACACCGATACGCAAGCATACCGTCAGATTGTGGAAGACAGGCTTGTACAAATGGTAACACAGGGGCTTATTCCGCCCGATGTCTATTTCAAAAATTCGTCCGACAGCACGAGCAAAAAAATCTATGAAGACATGAAGCAGCTGCAAGAGCAGCAGGCGCAGGCAATGCAGGGCGGGGAACAGGTGAATATATCCCCTGAAATGCAGGCACAGGCGGGAAAGGCAAACCCGCAGGCAGTAGAACTATTGCAGCGTGCTGTGGGTATGCAGGGCGGAAATAATACGCAGTCGCCGCCATTGGCGTAACAATACAAAAAAATATGGAAAAAGAGAAAAAAGAGCAACAGCACAAAGAAACGTCTTTTAATGGCGAATACAAATTACAATCTCTGCCAACCGACAGCGACAACATGAACGCTGCAAAGGCAATGTACGCGCAGAGAGAAAAAGAGATTGAAGATACGCACAAGACAGAGATGTCAGCGTGGAAAGAACTGTATAACAGCCACATAAGCAATAAGAAAAATCTATATAAGGCAGACCCGACAATAGAAAAACGGAAACAGTTAGAGGGTTCGCTTAAAACTCTTTTTAGTGGACTTGGTACATTATTCGCGTACCACACGCCCATACAAAATCACGGGCAGACGATACAGAAATCGTTCGACGAGGCAGAACAAAGCCGCAAGGCAGAGGAAGCAGCAGAGTATAACGCACATCAACAGTGGCAGAAACAACTTAATGATATTTTGTCGGGGCGACCCAAACGTGGTGAAAACAGTCTTACTGCACCCCTGTTCACTCATCACCTTTCTTCTGACGCGTTCAAATGGCAGACAGGCTACAAACACAAACTTGACGCGGAAAAACAAGGAAAAGAGCATGCATTTAAGGCGGGGGAAAGCGCGAAAGAACGTGCACTGAAAGAAAAATTAGCGGGCGAAAAGAACGCTGCAACAAATAAAAATAGCACAGTAACAATATTTAATAAAAAAGACACAACAAAGAAGATTGTAATCAGCAAACAGGAAGCGGAATCTTTGCTTGGCAGGGCTGTGTCGGCAATCAGTAATGTAAAAAAGGATGTAAGCGTTGAAGATATTTTACCGGAATTAGGAAAGGCTAAAACGATAGGTGCGAAATTAAATATAATCATTGGAAAATATCCCGGAATGTACGATTGGTTTGAAAAACGAACCCAGCAAACCATTTCTTCGGCAGCCGCCCCTGAAGTCCAAGATAACGAAACAGATGAAGAGGTGTTTTAATAGATAATCATTATGGCAAATAATACCAGATACTTTTATTCAGACAGCACAAAAACTAAAAAATTAAAGGTTGTCAGCGGCGATGAGGGCTATAAAAAAATGCGAGCCAAATATCCTAATGCTATTGAAACGGACGAGGCAGATTACAATGCGTTGCCACGGCCGCAGTCATGGCAGCCCCCCATCTCAAGTAGTCTGCTCGCAGGCAGCAAGCAAAAATTTCTCGGAGTAAAAGATATACCCAACTACAACGACCCAAAAGTGCGGGCAGAAGCAGAGCAACGATGGCGTGATGATGAGGTATATGCGGGCATTAAAGAAACTTTTAAGGGGTTTGAAGAAGCAGAGACACAGAAAGGACAAAAAGAACTATTAAATAATCTAAATCGCCCTATATTTTATGGCGGCGCGGGTTTTTCATCTGCGCAAGCACAAAATATAGCAACAACAAAAAGGATAAATGAAAAGACCGACCCAAACAATTTTATCAATTCTGCATTAGAGAAGCAGGCAGAGAACATACAAAAACAGATAACTGAAGAATTTTTTGGCAAGCCATATGATTCGATAAAAAAAGAACCAGAGAATAATGCACAGTATAATATAACAGAGGAAGAAATAGCACGGTTAAAAACAAAATATCCGCAAGTTACACATGGAAGCACCCCTCAGAATTTAACCGAATTACAGGCAAAATATCAAAATATTGCACGAGTAGCCAAATCACAAAGTGATATAGATGAGATAAATAATCTTTTCGCAAATGAACTTAATGAGTTATTATCAGAACGCTACAATCAAAAGATAGGGCAATACGCAAACCGTCTTTTGAAAGATGTGGATAAAGAATATTACGACAAAAATAAGATAAGTAACGCCTTTGAATATATTATGGCGCAGGGGTGGAAGCAATCCCCGCTTGGCATGGTTGGTGATTACCTTTTAAAAACCCCGCGACAGATAAAATTAGAGCAACAGGCAGCAGCCGACTACAATCCGGGAGTAGCGACACAGGCGGCAACGACAGCGACAAGCATTTTACTTGACCCTACGTTTATGGTTGGTGGCGCAGCGGGCAGGGCTGCAACAGCACCCATTCAGCGACTAATAGTGAATCAGGGCGCGAAAGCCATTACTAATAAAGCAGCAAAAGCAGGCATAACGCTTGCAAGGGGAAAAGCACTGCAAGCGGCAGGCAGCAAGTTTGTTCCGCAGGCAATCAGTTCAGTGGGCAGCAGTTCCGGTGCTTTTGCTTTGCATGATTTTACTGTTGACGCACTTGGACAGGCGCAGACAGGTGAGGGCGTTAGTTGGGGACAATCGGGATTATCCGGACTTAAAGGGGCGGGCACAGGCGCAGCAATAGGACTTACAGGCGCAGGAACACAATTTGCGAGACGACTGTTTCCAAAAGTAAAAAACACCGTTAGTATAGGTGGTTTTGTACTTGAAAATGCTGTCTTTTTGGGCATGGACGCAGCATACACAGGGGAACTGCCGACAGCCGAAGACTGGTTGCAGAGTTTTGCCACTCTTGGCGCACTCAAAGCACAGCATTATTTGCCGACCCTAATCGCAAAAAAACTCGGCAAAGATAAGCCAAACACGACTAACAGCAGCCAATATAATGTTAATCTTGCGCGTACAGCAAGAGAAAGCACAAAATTTTCACGCGAAGAAATAGAAGACCTTGCAAAATACGGAGTAAAAAAAGAAAGTATTATAACAAACATCTTGATGCTTGCTAAATCGGAAAAACTGCAAGAAGTATTCAGCGACCCCAACGTAGCAATGAGCACAAAGATGAAACTTGCTGATGTTCTTTCGCCGGAAAGCCTGCAAGAGGCAATCAGTGGTCAGCAGTTCCAAACACCATACTTGCGTAAAATTGAATTAACAGCCGAGAATGGCAAAATAACATTAAGTACGTACGGATTTGACGGTGCGCTGCTTGAACGGCAACGGTTTTCATCGGTAGAGAGGGCAGAGGCAAAAAAGGCGGAGTTAGAGGCAGGGCTTATAGACCAAGCCATATTAAACGTTGTTAATTATCTTGACAGTAACACCAACGGACAAATTCTGAGCGCAACCTTTCAGCGATTAGAAAGCGAGGGCATAATTGAAGATAATCTCACCGACAGGCAAAAGGTAGAAGAATTACATAGAATCTTCGCCAAAGCACCAAAAGAGCGCAGCGAGACAGAGAAACACATTGTAAACGCTTACGGCGAAGAATTATACAAATTCATGCAGGCAGAAACCGAAAGGAAAGCGTTTGAACAGCAGCAGTTGCGGGATGTGGACGATATGGAAACCCGAATCAACAACGAATACGAAGCGTCAAAAAACATCAAAACAGGCACAATACAGATTGTCAGCGACGGAACGAACGTTTACATAGTAAGGGATGAAACAACGACATCCGTCCCCAAAATAGACATAGACCCTGAAACAGGGGAAAGAATAGAGGTCGCGGCTGAAAAGAAATATATCCTCAAAAATCTTGAAACAGGTGAATCTATTCAGGGCAATGCGGAAGACTTTACCATTATACAAGAGTATAGCGAGAGCGAGGGCAGAGAATTTATAAAAAAGAAAATTGAAACACTTGACGAACTAAATAATCAAAACAATGAGCAAAACTCACAGAAACAGGGACAACAAGAAGTACAAGCAGAACAGCAGGGAGCGGGTACATCTGATACTGAAACAAAAGAAGCAGGAGCGCAGAGAGCGCAAACACCGAGAGTATTAACGGCGGATGAGGCGGAAGTGGTTATTTCCGAAATGGAAACAACCGCAGAGCCTGCGCCTGAATTAGAACTGACGCCTGAAAATTGGACAATTGAATTTGGTGAAAATGGACGGGTGGAAACTCCGCTTGGACAGGTTAAAATGGGCGAAAATCAGTATTTTAAATTATTAAAAGAAAAGAGAACGGGTGAATTTGGAATGATAAAGCCGACACTTACTAATCCCGACTTAATCATTGAAGTACCAAGCGAGGCAAAAGAGCGGCAACAAACAGAACGTCCAAGCAGTTATGTTTTTATAAAAACATTTACCCTAAATGGCAAAAAGGTAAGACATTTTGAATCTGTTACAATAAGTAAAGATGGGTTAGAAGTTGTCGTAAGCAACCATATTGCGGGGAAGAACCAAATTAAAAGAGACTTAATAAATGGAAAGGTGCTTTGGAATCGCTTCGTATTCGATTCTAATTCTTTGGGCGAGAATACAGAGTTTGCGCCGTTCGTCACACAAAGCCCAAGCAACGAAACGTCGGGTTCGACCTCTCAAAACACCCCTACATCTGCCGACAAAGTTACAACATCTAAACAAGAAAATCAAGCCCCGTCAGCAATAAGCAAAATCCAAAAAAATGAAAAGGGAAAGCCGCTTTTCGAGCAGTCAGAACCGGAGGTAACGGCGGACGCCTTTACCGAGATGTACGACAGTGAGGCAACACAATACTTAGACCAAAAAATAGAAAAACTTGCTGAGCAGACAAAAAAGCCAAAACTGTCGGGCGATACCGAGAAAGATTTTGCGCTCATGGAAAAATGGAACGCACAGGTAGAGGCGGTACAGCAGAGTTTAGAGTATTGGAAGCAGGTAAGAGAGGTCTTTGACAGGCGGGAAGCAGAAGCGAAAGAACAGGCTGCCTTTGAGGAAGCAGAGAAGAGGTTGCAGGAACAGCATGACAAAGACGCAGGAACAGAAAGCGCGAAGGTATCGCGAGTATTAACGGCGGACGAAGCGGAAGAAAAACTGGCGGAAGAATCGGATTCGGATACAAGACAGCCGACGACATCGGAAACATTAGGGGAAAAATCTAACGAGATAAAGAACAGCGTCGAGATACCGGTTTTCAACAGGATGTCACAGGGCGTTGTCATAAGGTCGGAAAGAGAGCGCGATATTACGGCAATGCCGGAAACGACTGTACGAGAAATCACAGAAAAGATTGAAGCTATTGAGGCTCGCAAAAAAGAATTACTGTCGTATCTTGAAAACTGGAGGGACGAATTCAGCAGGAATAATCCCAACGTTTCGCTGCTTGATGTTCCGATACCTCAATACCGAAATGTACGTACTGAAATCAAAATTCTTAATAACGCATCAGAATGGGCAAAGGAAAAACTTCAAAAATTAGAGCAGCAACCACTTCACGTAGCAGACGAGCAGAAACAACAAGAGGTTGCGGAACTTTATAATAAGATACAAACAGAAGATGAGTTTTTGGAACAGCAGATTTCCAAGTACGTAAACGATAACAACCTGAGTAGGGATGAGTTTGAAGGTTCGGAAGAATATGTTGACGTATTTAATTCAATAATAAATTCTTATCCGTTGTATATTAAAACCCTTGCCGATACGGGCGAACTGCAACGCATGTATGACAATGCGAAACTAAACGAAGAAATAAAAATCAAAAATGCCGTAGAAACAGCGGGTTATACACTGTCCGAACTAATAAATACGGAAGTTAAAAAAGAACAGAAAAAAGAGGCAGAAAAGCAAAAAAAAGGAGCGGAAGCAAAAGAAAGAAGAAAATCTTATGAAGAGAATTTGGGAATCAGATTTCGACCCACCGCTGCCAAAAATGACAACAAAGAAGTACCATTTCACAAGGTTAGTGCAGCAGACAACAAGAAAGCACAGCGCACCATACAACGACTGTTTGACCGCCTTGCACAGCAATTAAGCAAAAGTGGGCTGCCGAAAGAGTTTATCGGTTTTGACGGTAAAAATCCCACACAGGAAGATATTGACCGGCTTCGTGCGAACCCGAAGACACGAGGTATTGCGGACTTCTTGGAGTTAGTGAAAGCGAATAATGACTTTAATGCAAAGTTAGAAACACTTACGCCTGAAAATGCCGATAGTGAAATTTTTAATGCAGGAAAACCATCTGCCATTGTAAGAGCAGCGGGAGTACCCGACAAATCATATCGTTTGTATGGAAACAAATTGATTAAAAAGGCAAAAGAACACGGATACAATCCAAAAGACCTAAAAGATTTACCTCTCGCATTAGCAAATCCGATTGCGGTTTTTGATGGTGGTAATGACATATTTAATATCTTAACCGAAGTAGAGATTAAGGGCAAAAAAGCACTTGTAGGCGTACAGACAAAACACGACAACGAGCTTGAATTTAATTTTATCGCAACCATATTTGATAAGTCGGAAAGCGGTATCGTTGGTTGGATAAACGGAAAAAAGGGATTATACTACAATAAACAAAAAACCCTGAATTATTTAGGCGATGCAGCACCAATCGCTGCGGCTGTAAATAATTCAGAGTTTGAAAACCACACCCCTCAACAGCGGTACAATTCCGCTGAGGTGAGAAAAGCGATAGTTTCTGCCACAAAGATAATAAAAGATTTTGAAAATCCTAAAATTTCTGAAAAAAATTTAGAGGGGTTAAGACTGATGATGCTGTGGCACGGCACGAGTGCAAACTTTGATAAATTCAGCAATAACAAAATAGGAACAGGCGAGGGCGCACAAGCATTCGGATACGGGCTTTATTTTACCGAATTGGAATCCATTGCCAAATACTACGCAGCAACAGCAGGCAAACCAGAAAGGTACAAGGAAAACGCCATAATAAATAACCTCGCAAGGGAAACATTAGATATATATAACAATGATAAAGAAGCGGCTCTTACGCTTTTGAATAGTTTATATAACCGCAGCTGGGCAGATAAGAAGCGCATTAAGAAGCAAATTAAAATTATTAAAACAGGCAAATTTTTACCAGCGGGGGATTCTATCCTGCTTAATGCTAAAATTCATGGCGACAAAACAGCTGATGAGCTGAATTTTATGCGTTGGGATAAGCCGATAACGCCCGAAAACAATGGAAAAATATACGAACAATTAACAAAAGAAGGAATTGAAGACATAGATTTTTTTAATTTTCAAACATACGAACATCCGAAATATCCAATAGACACAAACCATCACACAGGCAGAGATGTTTACGACCAATTATCAAAAAAATTAGGTAGCGACAGGGCAGCGAGCGAATTTTTGTTGCGTGCGGGCATTGATGGCATACAATATCCATCCAACTATTTATCAAAAGGCACACACGAGAAATCTTTCAATTATGTCGTCTTTGACGAAAACGCTATTGAAATAACCGAGAAAATCCGCCTAATGCGCACCCGCAACGGCGAAGTATATGGCTTCACAGACGGCGAAAATATCTATTACGACAAAAACCTCATCAATCTAAACACTCCAATACACGAAGTAGGTAGCCTTTGGGTAAGTTTTGTAAGAAAGAATCACCCCGAATTATGGGCAAAGATACGGAAAGAGGTGCAAGGAACGCCCTATTGGAATGATGTATTGAATAGTCCTGCGTACGAACATTTGCGTAAAGACAAAGACAATCTAACCGATAGCGAAATAGACGACATCGCGCACGAAGCATTTGAAACGGCAATGGGCGACAAAGGCGAAAGCGTCCTGCGAAGCAATATGCCCGCAAACGAAAAAACGAGCATGTATTTAAGGCTGAGAAAACTACTTAAAGAGGTGTGGGATTGGATAGGCAGACAGTTACGGTTAAGGAATTTGAAGCCTGAACAAATTGAGAAACTGACCTTTGACGATTTGGTTAATGGTGCAGTGGCAGATGTGTTGAGGGGTGAGACGATAGAGAGAGCGGAAACCGACACAAAAATAGCAGCAGAAAGAGCAAAGGAAATACAACGCATAAAAGACGACGCAATAAAGAGCGGTACATTCATGAAAGCCCCTAATGGGAAGAAAAGCAAACTGAGCGAAAGGCAGTGGCTACAGGTGCGTACGAAAGAGTTTAAGGAATGGTTTGGCGATTGGGATATTGCAAACAAACTTAAAATGATCGAGGATTTGGTCGCGACAAATGTTTTGCCTCATAATCTTACAGACGAGCAATTGTTTGAAGCCTATAAAAATATTGGTGAAGTACAAAATAAAAACGACAAAAGAAATGTGAGGTTTGTAAACGCCATATACGGAAAACTAATCAGACACAAAGGTATCGACACTAAAAAAATTATTCCACAATTCAAAGAGGTGTTTGAAAATGCCATACCTGTTTACAGCGAAAGCAGGGTTTTAAGAGAGGGACACAAAGAACATAATAATTTTATTGGCTATCACAACTATTTAGGAAAAATAGAGATTGGTGGTGCAGAGTATTACGTCAGATTTACAACGCAAGAGGAAAAAACAAACAGCAAGAACTATAACCCCAATCAACTACACAGCACATTCATTTCTGATGTGGAATTATATAAAAACGAAAAAACCGCCACTTCGTTTCCCGGATTATTAACGGGGGCGTCAGACAGCGGAATTTCAGATGCAAAATTACAACAATTTTTTGAAAAAGCAAGAAAGGCGCGAGAAAATTCATCAAAAGTAATAGACGAAAACGGTGAGCCGCTTGTGGTTTATCATGGTAGTAGAGTTGCCTTCAACGAATTTAAGCCCGGTAATGACAAATGGGATAATAAACCAAATTCAGACCAAGTGCCAGGAATATATTTTACTGACAATAAGAATGGTGCTTCTTTCTTTTCACTGGTAGAAAATGATGATAGATTTTTAAAAAATATTTTTTTATCACTAAAGAATCCATATATAATAGACGATAAAAGTAAACTCAAGGGAAACTTAAACATAAGTTTATTATCCAGGGCTAATAATATATTAAAATCAAAAGGTTACGATGGACTTATAGTAGAAAACGGATTATACGCAAATGGCGGTCCACATAAAGAATTTATTGCATTCTCTCCCAACCAAATAAAGTCCGCTACCGACAATAACGGCGACTTTGACAGCAAAAACCCCGACATCCGCTACCGTATAATAGGCGAAAAGAAAGTGAAAACCGACACTAAAATAGCCGAAAAAACAAAAGAAATACAGCGCATAAAAGACGACGCAATAAAGAGCGGCACATTCATGAAAGCCCCTAATGGCAAAGATACAAAACTTAATGAGCGGCAGTGGCTACAGGTGCGTACGAAAGAGTTTAAGGAATGGTTTGGTGATTGGGAAAAATCGGCGCGTATTGAGAAACTTCGTACAAGCAAGGATATTGAGATAACAGGCAAAGAAATAGAGGCAAGTGATGATATTAAGCAGTATAAGAAAAATGCGTTGGAATATGGCAAAAAGTTACGAGGTACTTACAAAAACAGTGATAGTGGCAAAGAAATACTCATATCGCGACCAAGTTTAGATGAAGTTTTACATCATGATGGTGGTAGTGAGGCGCATATTCAAAGTGTATCAGCAATACCACAGATTATTGAAAACAGTATTTATATTGATACTTTACCAAATGAAGATAAGATAAAACATCCTAATATAGAAAGTTACGACTACTACGTTATAGGATTAAAAATAGGCAATGTAGATTATACTGTTAAGGCGGTTATTGCTAATGATAGAGACGGTAATAGATATTATGACCATGCGCTTACACAGTTAGAGAAAACAAAACTGCTTGATGAGGTAAAACGAATAACAAGTTCGCCACGACACCAAGCAGTTCTTGACAGCAAAGATACAAAACTTATTTCAATTTTGCAAACTAATTCTTCAAAAATAGTTGACGGAAACAGTGAGCCGATGGTAGTTGCACATAGCACGAACGGGAACTTTACTGTCTTTAAAAACAAACAGGAAAATGATAGTGGCTGGTTGGGCGCAGGATATTATTTTTTTGGAGACAGAAGTTTAGATGGTCAATACGGCAAAAATGTAATGGAAACGTTTTTGAATGTTCGTAATCCATATTATGCTTCTAACGAAGACATAAAGCGACTGTCAGAAATTAACGATAATGCAGAGAGTGAGAATTTTACACAAGAAGTGCAAGAAGAAGGCCATGACGGCGTATATTACAACGGCAATTTAAATCAGGAGATTGTCGCCTTTAACCCCAACCAAATCAAATCAGCCACCAACAACAACGGCGACTTTGACAGCAAAAACCCCGACATCCGCTACCGTATAATAGGCGAAAAGAGCGCGGACAGTTCAGGTGATAAAAACGCGTCCATTGCACAGGCGCGGAAAGTATCCGACTTTATTATGGATGTTTTAGACGGCAAGATAAAGAATGGCAGAGAAACAATTGAATTACCTAAACGAGCCAATAAATTAGCCGAAAAAGTACTTGGACATCCTATAAAGAGCCATAGAATAAAAGCAGAGGAAATTCGGCATATCAATAAAAATCACGGCGTTAATGGGGAAAAAAACACTGAAAAATCAATACCATTAACAAATAAAGATATTGCACTAATACCTTATATAATGGGTGCGCCCGATAAAGTTGAGAAAGGTAATGTAACAGCAATGGGCGCAGAAAGCATTAAATATTACAAAACTTTAAGTAATGGCTATGTAGTTGTAGTTGAGAGAGAAATATCACCCGAAAGCAATAAGATGGAAAATATTACAATGTGGGCTGAAAAATCATCTGCCAATGCCACGAGTGCCAACCAAAAAGGTGCTTCTGTTATAACGTCCGAAACGAGCATTAGACCAAATGACGCCACAAAGATACAAAAAGATTTTGAAAGCGCAATAGAAAAAGAGCAAAAAAACAATTTGCAGTTTCTGACCGGCACAAAAGACAGGCAAAATATAGACAGCGATGACGCCAAACTCCAAACATTAGACGAACTCACCGCCATTTTCGGCGTTAAGCCGCGTATTATTACTGACGCGGAAAAAGACCTTACGCCGGAAGATGCAAGCTTGCGCAGAGTAATGGAAAAATCAACAGTGATGGGCTACCAAGACACACTGACGGGTGAAGTCGGTATAATACTGCCAAACAACAAAACGGCAAAAGATGTACAGATAACCTATCTGCACGAGGTAGTCGGACACTACGGCTTGCGCGGCTTGCTCGGTGATAAGTTTGATAGCGTAATGGAACAGGTATATGAGGTCATATCTCAAAAACACCGTGACGAACTCAGTGCTTCCCTTAGATCTATATCAAAGAAAGAAGATACGAAAATAGCAGTGGCAGAGGAATTTTTATCGCACGTAGCTGGGATAGCCCGTGAATACCACCCCAATCTCATACAAAAGATTATCAACTTTTTCAAAGACGCTTTGCGTAAAATGGGCGTAAAAATCAGGATGACCAACGACGATATTCTTAACCTTATACAGAGAAGCAAAGACAGATTAAGGAAAAATTCACTAAATTTGCAGGAAAGAACTGCCTTGAAAAACGATGGAAACAAATCACCAATATCTAACAGAAGCACACAGACGCAACAGCGAGGCGGCGATGGCTTATCTGAACAGAGCCGACAAATCGCCGATAAATTTAGAAGAAGAACGGAAAAGGCAAGAGATGAGTTTTCAAAGAATAGCAAAAAGCACCTCACATACAACGAAAAAATCAACATAGAAAAGCAAGTTGCTTTTGACGTTGCAAAGGAAAGCGGACTTTGGATTGACGACATCTATACGCTGGGGGACCATTTTAGAAGTGGAAATGAGAATACAGCACTTCTGAACATAAAAGAAAATGCAATTTACAAATCCAATAACCTAAATAATACTTTTGGCTCAATAGAGGAACTTATAAAAACTATTGAAGCGCACAATCTAATCTTCCCCGAAACAAAGTATGAAATAATCGGCTTTACAGGTACAGAGGGCAACACTAAACGCGCCCCATATATAGAGGTCATATTAAAACAGCCATTTATTGATAAAGCAGAGGGCGCAACTCCGCAAGAAATTTCCGATTATATGCTATCATTGGGATTTGAAAAAATAAATGACAGAACTTTTGAAAATGAAGAATATGTTATATCTGACTTAAAGCCCGAAAATGTACTAAAAAACGAGAATGGCACAATATTCGTTATTGATAACAGAATTGAAACAAAGAAGAAAGTACCTAAATCCGAATTAACAGCCCGCAACGCCCACCGCTTGGGTATAAACCTGCGCCGCTCTGACGGCACACCCGAAACATTTCATGAGATGTTATCGGACGAAGTAAACAAGAGAATGCAAGAAGCGCGTGCTAAAAACGAGCCAACAAAAAAGGCGGAACGAGAAGTGTTTGGGGTATTTTCGGAAATCGTCAAAGAGCATAAAGAAAAACGCCTCAAAGAACTTTCTGGTGCAAAAAGCATAAGCAGGCTCTCTGCAATGAAAAAAGCCATCGCCGGCGAAAAGGGCGACCTTAAAATACAGGCAAACATGCTTTACTCCTTTACTAAATCATTACTTGACAACAATACTCTTGACGGAATGAGTGCCGCTTCTATACGAGTATTGCTAACACAACTAAAACTCTCTACCACGCGCAAAGATGTGACCAATAACGCTAATCAGATTTATGATATTGTAATGGCGCAACGGCTAAAACAGGCGGAAAGCGACCTCAAAAAAGCACTTGCAACAAAAGTATCTGCAAAAGACCGTCAAACAGGAGTAAGTGTGGCAAAGAACGCGGATGACCGCACTAAATTTGCGGTAGAGCAAATGCGTGAAGTGTTAGACAGTACAAGCGAAAAAGCGGTGCAGGCAAAGATAGACGAACTGCAGGACAATCTTAATAACGCCACAGACGAGCAGGACATAAACAAATATTCTTCACAGCTTTTAGGTGCGCGGCTTGCTAATAATTATAAAGAGCAGGTAGCGCAAATAAATATTAACCTTGAAAACCTAAACAGCGAATTAGATAATGCATTAAAAGACAAAGTCGCCAATAAAGAATTTATAGGCGCGATACAAGAGTCAATACGTGATAGCAAACAGCAGTTATTGCAGGTAGCGGATAGCTTTACTAACGATATAAATGCGGTTTTAGAGAGCGGATTAGAGGCGGTAAGAGCATTTAAATATGAGAAAGATGAGCGCAGGCACAATATCAACTCAATGGCAAAGTTTGATACAGCCGATACCATCGTTGGCGCAATGGAAAAAAAGAAAAAAGGCAACGCACTTGTGAATGGTATAACGTCGCCACTACACACGTTTGAATACGAGCTTCGCAAAATAAACAAAAACGCTGCCTTTGGTGAGGGGCAACTTTATAATCACTTCACGAAAGAAATAATAATAGCAGAACAAAATGAATTTATCGGCAGAACAAACGCCTTTAATGAAATCAACAAAAAAGTGTCTGAGATATTCGGCAAAAAGAAATGGGAAACAGTCGCGAAAGAACTGAACAGTCAAGAAATACCCCTTATTGTAACGATAACAAACGAGAAAAGTGAAACATCAGACTTGCGCCTTTCTATCGGTAATGCCACCTATGTTTATATGGTTTGGAAGCAGAACGCAGGCAAGACATCGCTTATAAAAATGGGTATTACAGAGGACATCATGCGCGAGATTGAAGAATCTATTCCCGACAAAGTAAAACAGTTCGCCGATTGGATACAAGACGACTTTTTGCCAAAACAGCGCAAACGCTATAATAAAACCCATATTTATATTTTTGGTGTATCAATGGCAGAGGTGGAAAACTATTTTCCCTTGATAAGATATGCAAACGCAATAAGAGAAGAATACGAATTAGGCAAGGATAATGAAAACACAAAGCCGTCGTTGGTGGTAGGCAGTATAACAGCACGCGTATCAAACACGAAGCCAATAGATATTATCAATAACGATTTTCTTAATGTCCTCGTTAATCATATTAACGAAATGGAAAAATGGAACGCTTTCGCTCCGGTAATACAAGACTTTAATACTTTAATGAGTAATAAGAATTTCATAAACCGCATAAGAAAACGCAACGCCAATGCTTATATAAACTTGCGCAAAGCAGGTGAAGTTGCTCTCGGAAAATACAAGGGAACAAATGAGCCATACGAAAAAGCCCTTGCGACAATTATGACTGCGGCAAGTTTGGGTAAGGTGTCGTTTCGTCTTATGACGGCTCTAAAACAATCGGCGTCCGGTGTAGCGGGGCTTGGTTATCTTAATTGGGGACAATTTGCCAAATATGCAGTAAATCCAAAAGGTAGCTATGCTTGGGCATACGAGAATTTACCTCTGTTTAGAAAGCGCATACAGAGTCGTCTTGGCGGTAATGAAGCGTTGGATATTAACAATCCAAAGGTGGCAGAATGGTTTAAAAATACAATGGGGGGCGTGGCAAGAGCTGGTCTTTGGGTTAATGCGGGTATTGATGCCATAACAAGCGCAATTGTGGCACGTACTGCATATCAAGCAAAATACGAAGAATTTATAAAGGATGGGCTTACTACCGAACAGGCGCAAAAAAAAGCCCTGATACAAGCGGAACTTGCATATAATCTAACGCAACAGAGCGCAGAGAATTTATTCCTTTCGCCGACACAAAAAAATAAGGGGCTTGTTGCGCAGTCTATATCAGTGTTTAAAAACAATGCTTTCTCTTATGGACGCAAGTTTAGCACAGGGGTAAGAACATTGCACAGATTTCATACCGATGCACAAAAGATTATCGCCAATACGGCTAAAATGTTGGAAAAAGAGGGTATTACTGCAGATAAGGCGTTAGAGCGTGCGAGAGAAAAAGCCCGCAGGCAGTATATTACCGCATGGGCAGACGTATCTATTTATGGTTTTGTGGCTCAATTTATTTTTGAGCTTATGGGGGTGGCGGGCGCAGGAACAGCAACATACCTTATTTCGCAACTATTTGGCGAAGAAAGGAATGAAGATAGAGAGGAAAAGATATGGGAGCGCGTTAAAGATGCCGCCATAGACGCAGGAACATCATCTTTCGGCTTTGTTGCCTATGGCGACCAAACAAGACGCGTAGCACAAGGACTTTACGACCTTATAGAAAACGATGATGCTAAAACGTGGAGATATGTAGCGCAAAACATAGCAGAGGGAGCAAATCCTGCTTTCGGTGATTTAGCAAGGACACTTGACGGACTTTCCGGCATAGCAAAAAACAAGCAAGGACAGCGCGATATGGCACAAGTGGCATACCTTTCCACTCGTTACGTGTTATCTTTAACGGGCGTGGATTTAAAAACGGTGGAAAATATGCTTGTAGGATTTGCCGATTTGGTCGCAGCAAACGAAGACTACACATGGGATAAAATTGCCGTTGATTTATCACTACTACTTAACGACACACCAACAAACCAAAAGGAAACGCTAAACGCCTTAAAAAAGGGCGATGTGTCTGAATTTACGAAAGGATTTGTTGAATACGGCAAAAAATACGGAACGCTGCACGAGTACCGCCGGCCGTCCGCAAAGGATAAAAAGAAAGGCGCAAGCAAGCCAATATTTTAGCGTCCTTATTTATAGAAGACTTTCATAAATACTAACAGTTTGCATAAAATGCTCTAATGAACAACACACCCGATAAAAGTAATTATTTTTTACGCAATATACCTCAAACGCTTTTTGCGCCGGCGACTGTTTGCCTTTACCGTATTTCATCTCAATAAAACAGGCATGGTATTCGCCACGAGGGTAAAGCAAGCACAGGTCTGCAACCCCTGCAAGCGCACCCTCTTTCTTCATAATGCTTGCTGTAACAGCATTGCGCTTTCCGCCGTTGGGAATAGCGAAAATTATCCTGTCCGGATATTGATAACGAAACCATTCTACACACGCACGCTGTAATCTACTTTCTTCGTTTTTCATTAACCGCTACGCTCCCCAATTTTCATAAAACGCTTCTTTCTCGAATAGTTTGTGAATAAACGCCCGCCCCTTTTCCGTCCATACGGTAATAGTGTTCGTGCCTGTGCTGCCGTCATTACAACTGTAATGATGTGTACGCGATTTGGTGTATCCTTTATCTTGGTATTTAGCATAAAGTATCCACTGCCCGGATTGCCGGAACATTACACCGTCCTCATGCAACTTCTTTTCAAGGGAAACAGCCGACATACCTAACTCTTTTGCGATTTGTGTCATTGTATAGGTACTCGTTGATTGAAGTACCTTATCTGTGTATTCGGCTTTGGGAACAAGTTGCTTTACTTCATTGTTAAGGCTTTCGTTTTCACCCTCAAGCATCTGAACGCGCTGCTTATGGTTGTCAATGGTGATTTGGGCAATCTGTAATGCCCGCGCCATAATCATCTCAGGGGTGTCGTCTGATTTGGCGGTCATATAGCCGCCTTGTTTGCGGATAGACGGTAAGACTTCACCGGCTATCCACTTTTGAAATGGGAGTGCTGTCGGTTTGTCGGAACGTGCAAGGAAAAAGTATAATCCCTGTTCGGATAGAATGGTTATATCAGCACCCCCATTTGGATTGGGGGTGCTGAATTTCCACTCCGATGGTATATGAGATAATATTTTTCCCATTCCCCCGTCTGTATTGTAGCCCAATCTTTCAGCTACATCTTTTGCGACAAAATGAAATTCGCCACTTTCGTTTTTCAAAATTCGGATTTCACCGAACCGACCGTTTCTAAAAATTTGAATGTTTGTGTTCATTTATAATATTTTTTATTGTATCCGTGTCTGCTTTAATCGCCTTGCTTAGTTGCAAAATTTCTGCAGTTGTTACTACGACTGTATCAATCCTTTCTATAACTTTTAATTGATACTGTATAACGGTATCAATTTTAGGTGGTAAACATTGTAAACTATCTAATTTAAGATTAGCCGTGTCCAACTTAAATAAAGTTGAACCTAACTTTATATTTGCTTCATCTAACTTATTAACAACCTGCTTATTGATGGCTTTCTTGCCCCAAAAATATCCGCCTGTTGTACCCCCTGCTGCACCCACAGCAAGACCAATCAGTAATCCAACGATCCAGCTCATATTATTTTTCATTTTCCTGTTTATATTCATACTTGGTTAGATGATACTTCGCCAATACAAGACGTGCTATAGCGTGGTCTATATCCTTGACAAGTACCGCTATGCTGTCTATATTTTCTTTGTCGTGGGGCTTGTAGGGTTCATCCATAGGGCTATCATCCTCCAAAAATTCACAATTGTCGTAAGCGTCGTTCACATGTTCTAAGGCGTGTTCCAACTCAATCACAACCGAATTGTTTTCATATCCATCGTCGCCATTTTTCTCTTGACCATCGGCAAACGACCTGTTAATGGCACTTTCAGCGAGAGTGCGCAGCTTGTATAGCGTTGATTTATCCATATTATTATAGCTTTAGTAGTTCTGACAATTTTATTATTCTGTTTTCATCTTCGCTTATTCCTGCAATATCCATCAATAGCGGCGCATGTTCTTTGTATATTTTTTTGCGCTGCTCTATTCCAATAGTGCCGCCGTTCACGCGCTTGCTTACTTGGTCTATGTCTGTCAATAGATACACTTTGTTGTCATACCACCACTTGAGCGACGCGAGCATTGCCAAAACAACGTCGGTGCGTATCATATCAGGCACTTTGTTTATTGGGGAGTCAAAATACTCTGCAAGGGGCTTGTAGTTGTCCTTGCCTGTGACCTGTATCAGTCCACCGCCCCTGTACAAATATCCGTCCCCGCTTGCTTCGTCGCCATTGCCCAGACGATTTGCATATACCCTGTTTGCTGTCTTTTCAGGATTGCCGGCATAAAGACGTGCTGCCGAAGCGTTCTTAAAATATTTAGGGAATGTTTTTAAAAGTCCATTTGTGCTGTAATACAGGTTTTCCGATAATTGCGTAAGCCCCGCGCTCTCATGAATTATTTCTGCCCAAAACAATAATTTTTGATTTACTGTTTCAATGCCGAACACTCTGCACTTATGGCAGAACGTATCTTTCATTCTTTTTATGTCAAGTATCATAATGCTATTTATCTAAATTTACTATTGTTAATTCGCCGCCAACGTCGCGCCTCACGCTTGCTATATAATGATTCACGTCCCGCCACTTCATATCGCAATATAACTCCGATTCAACATCACCTGTTTCTTCGTCTCTATAATATATAGTCATGTTATATAAGTGTGAGGATGGATTTTTTCGTCCGTAGGTTATTTTGTATGCTTCCATTACCTTATTGCTTTTTATTATTTATATAAATCATCTGTGCTCCACAGGCATTCCCTGTCAAGTTCATAAGACCCGACCGCCCTTGAATACCACCCCTTTGCCTTATAATTATCTTTTAATACTTTGGACATCATCATCGGAAAGCCCTTATAATCTGTCATAATCCAATATTTGCGTCGCGTTTCTTTCCGTTTCCCGCTCTCTATATGTAGTTTTTTCAAGTATCTTTTCAGTCGATTAAACTGCTTATTCCATATATAATACTCTAAGGAAAGCCGTATCTCGTTGTATGCGGCATACAAAAGTGATACCCCCTTATAACTGTAGCGAGTGTCGATAACTCTGTCGGGAGTTATCCCAAAAAATAGCGAATACCCCCTGACAATATTCTCAAACTTGTTGGTGCTTACAGCGGGACAAAACTCTACCTCTTTTGTTTCCCATCTGTTTTTTGGTTTATGTTGCAGCTTGATAACAACATAGTCTTTTCCGCGTTTTTCAATAAATAGCCTGTACATAATTCTAAAAAGTTGCTTCGTTGTATTTTTTTCTTTGGGTGGTGCGATTTTTGTCGCTTGCCACAATAATTTGCGGCGCGTCCATATAGGAACATGCAAGCCAAATAGCCCCTGCGCGTGATATTACAATATCGTCATGCATTCCCTCTATTGCTCCTGTGCTGCCGTCATCCTTTTCTTCAAAGGCGTCATACTCTATTATAGCCTGTTCGTCGCGCTCAATAAAAGTAGTTTCGCGCAAGGCTTCATTAAGCCTGCTTAATATCATATTTTTGGAACTGTCGTTTGTGAAAAAGCCGTATTTGCGCGGTAGTTTCGCCTGGATGTCCTCAACGCTCGAACGACAATATAGGTTATCATACCAATCAGATATTTCATCTAATACTGTCGCGCTTTGGTCTGTCTTGCGCTTGAGCGCATTTACCTCTACTGCAAACAGTGCATTATCGTACCATTTACATATTGCAGCACTGCGCCAAGCGACAATATCCTGGTCTAATCTGCCGCGCCACTGTGCAGCAAGTTCTACTGCCTGCCCTTTGAGCAGCGGTAAACGGTCTATTATTGTCAATACGCCGAAGTCAGCCGAATTAGAGTGTCCGCGTGCGGGGTCAAGAAATCCGCAGTAACGATTTTTTACGATGCATAATTCGCCATTATCGTTATAGTATGGTTCGGGCTTAATCCACACTTTTAAGTATCCGTTGTCCTGCTCAACAAACTCAATATCCTGTAATGCGCCCTGCCCTGTTTTCATGAATGCGTGCAAGTCGCCAACCATAAGAGGCGGCTTTACGTGTTTAGCCGCCCGTTTTGTGTACACAGGGCTGAACACGCGGCGGGCGTGTGACTGAAACGCTTCATCGGGGGTTGTGGGGAACTCCGACTGCATAACCCACGTATCGCCATGACATTCGGCTAACTTATGATGATACCAATTTATACCCTCTAATGTCGCGCCTTTATCCCATAAAAACTTATCATACTCAGTAAACAATTCTATAAACTCCTCTTTATTCGGAACCTGCATTTGATACATGTCAATTTCGTACCATGCAACGAAAACAGGTATTTCTTTTGTGTCGCCCTCACCCTTGACGGCTGCCTGCCAGCTCTTATGAAAATAGTTGCCTATACCTTTTGCTGTGCTTTCTTTTACTATCATTGTGCCTGCTAACAGCGGCACAGAGCCGACCACCGTCTGAATCACATCCTCAGGCTTCTTTCCCTTTGTCTCTTTCCATATCCCTATTTCAGACAGGTGCGCGAGTTTTATATCCGCCGAGCGCAACTTATCAGGCTCTTTCATTGACCCGACGTATATTATCGCACCTGTTTCGTTGATATATTTTGTTTTGCTGCTGCCCCTGAAATTTCTCATTGTGATTTTCTTTACTAATGGGGAGTGATTTTTGGCAACAGTGCTGAACATGTCCATAATATTGTCCGCTTGCGACTCCTTTTCAGCCACAATGCACGAGTTCCAATTTTTAAAATGGAAGATTTGCAGCCACTCCATAAAGATTTGTACAAGCGTACTTCCGCCCCACTGCCGCGCCTTACAAAGAATTATCCTTATCGGTATGTTATCGTAGAATTGGTCAAGAATCGCCCTTAATAGTTTTCTTTGGGGTCTGCGCAAGACAAATTTCATCATTTCGCTTGTCTCTTTATCTTTAATAATAGCAAAACAGGCAGCCCAAAACTCAAAATCATATTTACAGCGCAATCGTATCAAATTTTTTACAATAGTTTTCCCCTCAACGGACACGCCATTTTGCTGCCTAATGATGTCTATAAGCCCATCTATATTATGCTTTTTAACAAGGGCGACACAGTCTTCTTTCAACATCATAACAGGAATAAACCATCTTATTTTTTCGCCTTTATATCTCCATATAAATTTCACGCGCTCACCATAAGTGCCTTTTTCACCGGAAACAGGTGTATATTCCTCGTTTAATAGAGACTTACGCCTCTTGTTTTCTGCAATAATTGCACTTATGCTTGTTTCATCGGTTCTCATGGTTATTGTGTCTGCTTTTTCATATATTCTAAGTAATATTTTTCCACTACTCTATCGGAATATGGTCTGCCCATTCTTTCCTGAATAAGAAAAATAATATCCGAGCGGCGCAAGGAGTTTCTTATGGGAAATTTCTCTCCGCTTGTAAGGTTTATCGTGTACTCTTTAATCTCTTGAAGCGTTTCACGAATTGCGAGGTACACCTTCTCTCTTGCAATAGACGTCATTTCTCTTTCCATTACTGTTAATTTTTATGCAAAAATCAACATTCTAAATATCTTTTTTATAAAGTGCCTTCAATCAAATAGAACAAAAAAATATACAAATAATACACATCAAGATTATGGTTCAATCAATTAACTTTATTAAAGTGGTCAAAAACTTTTATCTATTTCATACGTATTATGTATGATTTCATACGTAATACGTATGAAATCATACATAATACGTTTGTTTTTACTTTACTGTATTTGTTTCTTTGCAGTAATAATCTTTCAGCAAAAAAATATGGAAAAGGAAGAAAAAAACACAAAAGAAAACGCAGAAAAAAGCGTAGAAAAGAGTGTAGAAGAAAACGCGGAAAAGGGCGCAGAAAAGAACGCGGTGATTGCCTTCATAGACGATAATATGCCTGAACTCTCGGAAGCGACAGACGACGAAAAATATGCTGCGGCAGCGCAGATATTGGACGATAATTTGTCTTTTCAGCAGCAAATGGACGAACTCTTTAATAGTGAACCTGAAATGAGCGAAGTTATCGCCCAGGTAGTAAAGGGCGACAAATCTTTTATTCAGGCACTCGCGGAAAATATCAGCCCCGAAGAATACGCCGAAATGGTAGAAAACACCACAGACCAAGATGTTCTCGGCGCACGACGCGAACGACTTAAAAAGTTGGGTGATATTGAGACGCGTAACTCGGAGCTGGATGTTAATTCAGCAAAAAGCGTTGAAGCCACCGAAAAATGGCTCGCAGATAAAAAGGATTGGGATGAAGCCAAAAAAGAAGATTTTAAAAATAAACTGTTGGGTATCCTCAAAGCATTAGAAGACGGTATTCTGACGCCGGATGAACTCGACCTTTTTGAGATGGCTTTTTATGGCGGCGATATGATTACCGCAGCAAAAGAGGACGGTATCACAGAGGGACGTAACGCCAAGATTGATGATGAGCGTTTAAAGCAAGAGGCGGCAAAAGCCACAGACGCGCTCCCCGCACTCAATAATGCGGGCGGGGCAAGCCCTGACGAACAAAGCCCAAAGAATATTTTTGAGCAGGCAATCAACGAACAGATTGAAAGAAACAAAAAATTTAGACAATAACCTTAAAAATAAAATATCATGAAAACACAAATGAAACATTCGCCCGAAAACATTCGTAAAGGCTTAAAACTATTCGGATTGTTATCACTCTTTATTGCTGCCGTTCTTGTGACCTTCGGCGTGGGCGTAGCGGCTGCGGGCAGTACCACTATTGCGTTTGCGGTTGTGGCGGGTGCGCCTGTATCAACCACAACCGTACAAGAGGGGTCGCCCAACTTGCTTGACCCAAGCATCTCGGATAAGATTACTGAGATGTTTCCCAGTAAGAACCCGCTCAACCATGTTCTCAGACAGATAGGAGTAGTTCCCATGAGGGGCGACAACGGCACAGGGGCATACATACATAAGTTTTATTCTATTGACGCAAGACCGATACAGGCGACAGTGGCAGCCGCGTACACTAAAAGTACAGACAGGTCGGCAGCCATTACATTGGCGTCGGGACAGGCAGAGATGTTTACCGAGAACGACACAATATCGGTAATACCCCCTGCAGGCACTGCGCCCGGATACGAATACAACGGTAGTGTGGAAACGCCAAAAGGCACGCTACAATTAACAGTTTTGTCCGTAGATAGAGGCGGGAATAAAATAACAGTGCAGGCAACCAACGCACAGCGCACAACTGCCACAAACGAGGCGACAGCCTACCTGCCAAGCATACCGGTAAACACAAAGTTTATCCGTATGGGTACTGCATTGCGTGAATCCGACCTGCAAACTGACGCATGGGCGGACATACCCGAAGACGACTACAATTACATACAGACTTTCGGCGGACGGTTTGAGGCAACACCTGAGGAATTGCAGCACCTTAAAGAGGTTAAATGGGATTTATCTAAAATCGCTGCACGCACCATGCGTGAAATAACGGAAAGCGAGGAGCGCAGTATATTACTTGGTATGCGGACACAATTCAATAGCGTATCGTCTAACAGTCCGGGCAAAAGATACACGATGGGCGGACTGTTATACTTCGTTGATAATGTCTTTGCCTACAATACATCAGCGGGCTTTAAGAAAACCGACTACAATTCCATGATGAGACAATTGTTCGCCAATAACAGCGGTGAGAACTTGCGCTATATGTTTATGGGAAGCGGTTTTGCTGAGCAGTTGTCTAACATTGATGAGGTTCAAAAACAGACAAGCAGCAATACGCCTACCGTTAAATACGGTATAAACTTCACAGGCTTCCATAATGTTTTTGGCAGTATTAACTCAATGTTGCACCCAATGCTTGACCTTACAGGACACGCTAACGACGCCCTTGTTATAGACATATCTAATATCAACCTTGTACGTTGGGGTAGCATGTACGTTAAGGAGTTGGACTTGTCGCCAATCGGAAAAGACCTCGTTGCGCAGGCACTGAAAGAAAAGTTATCACTTGAGGTACGCTATCCAAGTACTCACATGCTTATCAAAGGAATATAGCCTAAAAAGATGAATACGGATACTGCTACTACGTGGTTTCCGTATCCGTTTTTTGTTTTACTAATAAAAAACAAAAAAACATGAAAACAAAACTTTACAGAACAACGGTATATAACCAATACAGTATTCCGCTTGTCGTGAACGGAAAAGAAACGCGTATCAAGTTTATTGATGGCGATAAGATTTCTCGTGCCTACTATATCACATCCGATGAAAAAGAACAAGCCGCGCTTGAAAAGTCGCCACAATTTGAGTGCGATTATTCTATTGAGAGCGCGTCAGAAGCCGATGACGGAAAACCATTAGCAGCAGAGGCTGAAGCAAAAGCAGCAGCAGAGGCTGAAGCAGCAAGGGCGACAAAAACAGCAAAAGCACAGACAGCTAAAAAGAAATGATAACAAGGGCAAACGCTATAATAAAAGTCAGGTCGCTGTTAGATGAAATATACCAATCGTCTGATAGCACCTTTTCTTTGGATTCAGCACCGCTTGTTAATCCGATAGAGTTCTATATAGACAAGTTCCTCGACGAAGCGGTGAAAAGTGTTTTTCTTACCGCCCCCTCTACCAAACATTTGCCCTGTATCTTTCTTATAAAAGCAACACCCGTAACAAATATAATAACTGTGGTAACTCAGCCTGTTTTCCATTATATAATTACACTTCCGACATCAGCCGGAGCTTTTTATAACCAGGAATTTCTACGCCTCAAACAAATAGACATGGATGAATGGGAAAGACCCATTACTGATGTTGTGTCTATGGACAGCGAAGAATACAGACTGTTGCGCAACCCCCACACCACCGCAGGAAACACTAAGCCCAAAGCGGTAATGACAAGAGGGGCGGGCACAAATACTAATCCATGCATTGAAATATACAGCGGATTAAGATACGAAACAAGTAAGATAAACAATAGCGGACAGAGCGCATCTCTTATTAACCTGCGATATATACCATCTATTACATTGGGGGCATCAGAGACTATAGGCGGCATAAATACTTCGCAAGGAATACTAACGGACCCCAAAAGCCCTCTCGTAAATGACGCCATTTGTTGGCGCACTGCTCTTGAAGTCCTTGCTACAACGAACAACGAAAAAGCAATACAGTTATGCACGCAGTTTTACCAGGAAGCGATTAAAAAATTGGAATAATGGCAGAAAACCAAACACCCGCAGAGAGCGCACAAGAAGTAAGCGCATTGATTCAGCAGTTCGTTAATGAGAGCATTGACGAGAGGCTTAGCCCACTGCAGGCTAAGTATCTTGCAGAAGATTTGAGCGAGTTTGAGAGGGTGTGCATGAGCGACCCTAATAAGAGTGACGCTGAGTATTATTATCTTAAATCGGGTACGTTTAGGAAATTTTTACGTTGGCTGCAAGAAAAGACCAAGCCGTTTAATTTACCGAAAGCTTTTACTGTAGTACCGCAACAATGGCAAACTTATAGTAGTGGTAAGATTTTTGGGTTGTCTCGGGCACAACACGGTTTCGGTAGCGGGGTATTAGATATTAACGTGTATTGTTACGCTAATGGACATAAAGAACTTATCAATAATTTTGTGTCTGTGTTTGTAGAGGGCGACACCTATAACATTGGAGCAATAGCCGTTATAGTATCTCCATACACGACCGACAGCAAGACAACAAACCCTTATTACAGTCTTGTTACAACAACCAATAAAACAATCATAGAAATATCATGTTCAGTAGGCGACAGCGGCAGTGTCGGCAGGCAGCCAATCTACACCATCGGCGGACAATTGCCGCCTGACGGGAACGGCAATGTTGACTTAGACATGACCCCGTATGTTGACGGGCAGACGATAGAGAGAACGGGCGACAACAAAATAGGAGTTAAAGACTACGGCATAACCACTGCTAAAATAGCGAACGGTGCGGTTACCAACGCTAAAATACAATCTATTTCAGCAGAAAAAATAGGTGGTGAGATACCTGCCGAAAAAATAATCATGCCGGAAATAGATGTTACGAACGATACGCCACCCTACATAAACATAAATAACGACCCATTTTATGAGTGGGAGTTTAGCTGGAGCCTGCCGGCTCAACAACTTTCGCTTTGGTGGGCTGCAATAATCAATGCTTGCAGGAGTTACGCATTGAGGGCGTTCAATATACCCCAAGAACAGGCATACACAGCAGTTGGTCTCGTGCGAAAAAACGATAATGATGACGAATATCAAAACATAGAAACCGTTCCCGTTGTTGAGAAAGCCACCACTAATCCCAACACGCAAGAAATGCACATAATAGAGAACGACCCTACGGCGGGAGTAGAGATTGCAAATATAAGTTCTCGCACTAAAGCAGGTGCGCGAATATACAGTGGGTTTCTCGGTGATATACGCAGATTTTTCTATATCACCGGCGTAACCAATAAGCCCATAGACAGCAGGTATGAGATAGTAAACAAAGAAATGATGAATGCCGCCCTTGCTGAAGTAGAACATGAGGGCGCAATATATCAGGGTATTTTTGATTGGTTTGGCAGCGAAGCGGAATTAGAGAATGGGCGCGGACTATACAATTATCAAGACGGACAGACGGCAATAACATCAGACAGTACGCGTGGCGTATATAGTGAGAGTGATAACGACTGGAGTTTTAAGCCGCTTAATCCTGTGCCGAAAAATGGTATGTGGGCAAAGATACGCAACCTTGTCGGGCATGACCCTTACGACATAGATAACAAAACAGAGTTCGCCGATGGTGATGTTACATATAAGGATGACGGCGTGAATCCGCCCACGTGGGAAATAGACGTTGATAAAGCGTTGCAAACAGATGACGTCTCTATTGATTTCAATGGCGACGGACGCATACAGGTCAAGGCTTTGGGAGTAACGGAAGAAAAGATTGCGGACGGAAGCGTCACAACGCCTAAACTTGCCAATGCTGCCGTTACAGCAGCCAAACTCAACAGTGCCGCTGTCACAACAGACAAAATCAATAACGCAGCCGTAACGGAAGCGAAACTTGCTGTTGGCGCAGTTACCGTTGGTAAACTTGCTAATGGTAGCGTTTCAACAGATAAAATCGCTGACAAAGCAATTACGGCAGACAAACTTGCAGACGGTGTTATACCGAAAGAATTTTATATAGGTGTTTTCGATTGGTTTGGCAGCGAAGAAGAATTAAATGCCGGCATTAGCGGCGGCTATGCCTACGCAATAGACGAAACGGCGATAACCTCTGACGGCACGCGGGGAAAAGTTATATCATCCGGATTTACTGCACCGGGCAAACCGGCGAAACTGGAGTGGGTTTTTGAGGAACTTGATTTTACGCCCAAATATTCAATGTGGGCGAATATACGTAACATTATCGGATATAACCCTTACAAAATAAACAACAAAATAGAGTTTGCTAATGGAATTATAGTATATAAGGATAGAGACGGCGGAGGCAAAAGCGGTTTTTGGGATGTCATCATTAACAAGCAGCAGCCATTAGATGGTGTCTCTGTTGACCTTAATGCCGACGGTCAGGTATCCGTCAAAGACGGCGGCGTGACAACGGATAAGATTGCTGACTATGCAATAACAAATGCAAAACTTGCTGAGGATATTATTTATGAGGATAATATCCGTAATGGCGCAGTAACAGACTATAAAATTTCTGATGGCGCGGTAACGACACCTAAAATCTATGAAAGTGCCGTTACAACAGACAAAATTGCAGACGGTGCAGTAACAGAAGATAAGATTGCGGACGACGCAATAACAACACACAAAATCAACAACGAAGCAATAGCAGAAGAAAAAATTGCCAATGGGGCGGTGTGGGAAGATAAGATTGCAGACAGAGCAGTTACCACACCTAAACTCGCAGACGGCGCAGTTACCGAGAGCAAGATTTCCGACGGTGCAATAGAAGCACTCATAGAATCTTCGGATGAGAGCGACAATGCTAATATCGCAGACGCAATAGATATTTTTAAACAACAAAACTAAAAAAATAAAAAATTATGGCAACAAAACAAAGTTATTTAGACCTCATGGAGGCTGTCTATAACAGGGCGGTCACAGATTCAGCTGTCAAAATTGACAGCACAGACAAAGTGTTAACTATTTCCGCCAATGGATTAAAAACAACGCTCGGATTGAGTTATAACGGCTCAACAGGTGCACTTTCTATCACAGGTAAAGATAATTCGGGCGCAGATCATGTTATCGCAACAGCAAATTTACCGCTTGAAATGGTATTGGAATCAGTTGATTATAATTCAACAACTCATATCCTTACTTTCGAATGGAATACTGCTGCAGGAAAAGAAAATACCCAAGTTGACCTTACAGGTCTTATTGACACTTACACAGCAAGTAATGGTATTAACATTACCTCAGGTGCAGTATCTGTAAAAATTGATTCTGCAAGTGATACTGCTTTAACAGTAGGTACAGCAGGATTAAAACTTGATGGTGCAAAAATTGTTCACACTTCAGGCAATGAAACCATTGCCGGCGTAAAAACATTCAGTACACATTTAGTCGTTCCGGCAAAGAGTTCAACAGCAGGCAACAATAGTACAGTGTATGCAACCGAAGCGCAGCTGTACACTGCAGAGGCGAACGACAACGCTAATATTGCAAGCGCAATAACTGACTTTAACGCAGCATAAAAAACCTTAATAAACATGGCAAGTAAATTAGCATATATCGCCCTAATGGAAGCGGTTGAAGAAAAAGCCAAAGAACACGCAATCGCGCTCAACAACAGTGTTGTAACAGAGATTGATACGTTGGGTGATACGCCTGTGCTTATGCAGGCTGACCCTACCCATTTTTTGCTGTCAGCAGCGTTAAATATTGATAGTCCCGAAAATCTTACTGCCGGGCAAGAGATAACAGGCGAATTATCATACGGCGAAAACCAAATTCCTCTCACCGTTTCTGTCGCTGAAATTGACAGCCACGGCAGAGCAACATCTCTCGTGCTACCCGATACAGTCTTCGATGAGGATGTCAGTGGAACATTCCTGTCTGATGACGGCAGCCTGTCGGCAGTTCTTACGACTAAATACGCCACCGGACAGCAGGTTCTACTGGGCATGCTGAAATATTGTGTCGATTCCGATCCGCTCGTTCAAGCAAGTCGCGTGCGTGGATACATAGACCAGATAATGCGGGCAATATTGCCTGTCAATACATCTTATATTGCCGACAGTGCTGTTACCGGCACCAAAATAAATAATGCAGCAATAACGGCAGGGGTGGGTATATCAGTAACCATAGATGTTAACGGAAATTTTGTTATCTCTGCTGCTGCTACCGCTGTTGTGCAATTACATGTAACATTCAACAATAAACTGATAAATACTTCAGCGGTTTTGTCGTCGCAAGGGCTGTCGGACCGGATGCTCAATATTGTAAACAGCAACACAATATTTGACGTTGTGAAAAGCACTGATTACATGCTTGCATTTGCTGTGTATGACACAGCCAACGAGATAACCACCCGACATAAGGTTGCTAACTACACTGTAAACGTAGTAGATAATACTGCTGTCATCACCATCAATCTACTAACTGACAGCATATCCGAATTAGTTTCGCCGGTATTTGATTCGAATTTCATTGCTAATTTTAATGCAGGCTCTGCTGCAATTAAGGCTTTTGGTGATGATATATTTACGGGACTGTTGTACACATCGGTGAAAACAACATCTCTTGGCACAATGCCGAGTTATTATACACATAATAATCAAACACGATACAATTTTGTAAAATTAGCGGAAACCGATACGGAAGTTACAGGCGTAAAATTTCCGTCATCTATGCCCACGAGCGGTACATTGTGCTATCTGCGATTCACGATGAACAAAGCCACGCATCAACTAACGAGTATGTCGGAAATAGATACCGGTATAGTTCCGCGCAATTTTTCCGGCAATGCCAATTGGGGCGGTGCTGCAAGCATAACGCATGTTGCAGCAAACAAGTATGTGTATATCACACTCGGACACAACTCCACTATTGCATTCCTTATAGACTTTGACACCAACGCGGCTACAGAATTATTCACTTACGCAGATGTGCTTTCATCGATACAAGCAACACTTGGTATATCTGGTGTTCCATATACGGCATATTCCCTCAGCACGTGCTATTATGACAACAATACTCTATATACGTATCTGCAAGTGCAAGAGACAGATGGTGACAACACTTATCAATTCCTTAGATTAACTTATAATCTCACGTCAAGCGCATTGACAACAAGTATAATCGCTTCTATTCCATTTACGAGTGCCAAAATGATTTATGCGCCTGGAATGGCAGGGAATTGGGATATGGCGTTACGAGACGGCAAGATGATTGTTGCCTCTAATTACAATTACTATAACGGCAATTATCTTTTTTTTGCGATAGATTTGGCAAGCAATAAGTGGGCAATCTCATCAGTTAGAATGCCGAGCAATAGCTCACAACCTTATAACTCAGGCTTTTCTTCGTCAATATACAAGAACATTAACGGAAAGGATTGTATTTTAGTGTTCGGTGCTTCAATAGATGCTTATGAGATAGACTGGGACAATCACACCGCAAGCAGTATTACGGTAGCAAGTATGCTTCCTAATGGCAGTAATTACACAAGTCAACAGTATTCAGGCGGATATTATCTTGGATGTGGTCTATTTGTGGTGGTGACCATAGATGGAAGTGCCGAAAGACAAATAATAGACATCGTCAACGGAAAAATATATGCTAAGAATGTACAGACATTCAATTATACCGAATATACACCCGTATATCTACAAAATGGTGAGGCGATACTTATTACCAGAAGCGGAAATAATCCAATCGTATATATCACGCCCGACACAATCGACCCGGCATGGGCAGGGCTGTATATTCAGGATAAGACATTTTAATATCATGAAACAAAAACTACGCGATATATGGCAGCACGCAGTAAGCCACTGGAACTTCGCAAGCGGCACAACGCGATTCATATCGTTGTGCTATATTGTTTGTTCTTTATTGGCACTATTGATATACAAATCCGCGTTCTGCCTCGCACTGTGCGCAATGTTCCTGATTGAGGTTCACTATCTACACCACGAGATAAACGACGCGACAAAGGGCAGCAACAAATACAAAAACAAGAGCCTATTATGAAACAGACGCTAACATACTACATAATAAACATAGGCTTTGTGATTGCAGGAATAATGACCAGACTGCTTTCATATTGGCAAAAGGGAAACTTAGACAAAAAGAAAGCCATAACAGAGTTATTCAGTGGGGTTGGTTTATTCGTCGTAGCAATGATAATCTGCGAATATTTTTCGCTTAATAGCATTTGGTCGTGTGGGGTATCATACGTTTTAGGTTACGCCGGCAAAAGCGTCTTTGATCTAATTATAAGTCTCGGCAAAGAAATATTAAAGCGCAAGGCGGAAATAAAATAGCGCAAGGCGGAAACAAAACAGAGAAAAGCGGAAATAAAATAGCGTAAGGCGGAAATAAAACAGAGAAAAGCGTAAATAAAACAGCGCAAGGCGGAAATAAAACAGTCAATATGGCAACAATAGACAATCTAACAAGTGCGCTGCTCGGATATTATCAGGTTATTGATAATGTGCAGGCAGGGAGCAGCAGTAACACAGCAGGTAGCGCAGAGATAATAGCGGCAAAAGACCCTGACTATGCGGGTGTCGCCTTTACCTTTCCGCGTGCAAATGGATTTGACGGCTCGCTTGCTACTGCCATAATAATAGATATAGACGAATTGTTCACCAAGATAGACCGTTACACATCGCAGAAGTCCCGCTTCATCAAAACACAAACAGCAAAAGACGGTCCCGCAGTAACCGATACTGATTTGTACCGTTTTTCACCCGATGAACGCGAATTATACATTCAGTTCTTGAAAGAGGGCGCAGACAAGGTTTTCACCAAAACTGTCGCGCGTTCCAAAAAGTTGGGCTATAAAGGCTATTTATTTGATGAGCAGATACCGATTGTGGACCCGTGTGACGACAGCTTTCCTTATGATAAAGGCACTATTGTTAGAGATAACGGCAAGTATTACATTGCCATACAAGACGTTCCTCCTGGTCCCGATTTATTTGAGGCAGAATATTGGCGCGAGACGCCCGCAGAAGTGAAGCCTCTCTATGAGACAACACACAAGATTGTCTATTTCTTTGAGATAGATAACCCTGATAAGTTTTCGCAGAATATGCTGCTTGCTTTACTTGGTAAAATAGAAAAAGCCCTGTACTCATTTGTCCTGTGGCGGTGGTATGTCCTTGCGGCTATGTATGACGAAGCGCAGATATGGGCTTCTGTGTTTGATACTACGCTTGAAAGTATCGGCTCGCAGTTAATTATAGGCAGCAGTGCGAGGCGTAAGGCTCATTTGTGGTAAAATCAGATAACTTCCAATCCCTCAATTCGTTCAAAATGTTTCTTATTAAGTGTTGCTATTGGGATACCTTTTGACAGGGCTGTTGCAGCAATAAACATATCAGCGACTTCAATTAACTTATTTTTTGTTTTTAAACTTTTATATATTTCCGCTGCTTTATTTGCGCACGAAATATCAAGTGTAATAACATTTACCATTTTTAAAAATGAAAGCCAATGTGCTATCTGTTTTTCGTTGCTGCCAATCAATATTTCGTAATAGGTAATAATGCTTATCGCAAATTTATCGCTTCGGCTACGCATCTTATAAAAGAGCGTGTCTTCTTTCTTTTGTTTGCGAAAAACCTCAATAAGTATAGATGTGTCTAACAGTATCATTTTAAGAGATTGTTAAAATGCTTGCGCCCCTCAACATATTCATTATATTGTTCGTCTAACCATGTAGGGGCAGATAAAATCCAATCACCTAACTTGTCTGAAGATTTTGTTAAAGTTGAGCCGCCAAGAGTTACAACTATCTTATTTTTCTCTTTATCCGGTAGCTGATGTATTAGACCCATTACCTGCTCAAAAGTCGGCTGTTGTTGATTTATTGTTCTCACTGTTTTTATGCTTTTATACTTGCAAATATACGAATTAAAAGTCGGTTTTCGCGTTGAGTGTATGATTTTATACG
>JAIRNR010000010.1 GCA_031257915.1 Bacteroidales bacterium | reverse complement strand
TTATCTGCTCGGTTATATCTTCAGGACGGAGTTTTGACTTTACTTCTACAAGCATTACATAGTCGCCATTTTCAAGAAAAGCATCTATTTCGGCAAGAAACCTGTTGTTCTTATCTCTGAAAACTTTGTTTTGGCTTGTTATGTTAAAATTGTAACCGTATTTTTTGAACAGAAGATGTATGTCGGAACTCATAAAACCTTCAACTACGTCACCAAGTGTGTTTGTTACCGTACCTACTGTTTTTTGCAAATCTTTCATTAGTCGGTCCGTTTCCTGCATTTTCAGGTCTGTTTCTTTCATTTGCTCGCCTGTTTCCTTGATTAAACGATCTGTTTCCTGCAGTTTCAAGTCTGTTTCTTTCATTTGCTCGCCTGTTCCCTTTATTAAACGGTCCGTTTCCTGAAATTTGCGGTCTGTTTCCCGGAATTTGCGGTCTGTTTCCTGAAATTTGCGGTCTGTTTCCTGAAACATACGCCAAACTGCTTCAAAATTTAGTGGTTGTTCACTGTTCCGCATGGGATTTAATTGATCCATATTTTTCTTTTTTTATTTTACGTTGCAAATATATACAAAGTTGAACACAATAATTGTTAATAAATCATAAAAAACCAAAGAAAAATGCTGCAAATATGCCGAATGTATAAAATGCAAATAAATTTGCATTTTCTCTAACTTAATCGTACCTTGATTCGCTTCGCTCATGAAGGTACTCCGTCAGAAAAATGCAAATAAATTTGCATTTTCTCTAACTTAATCGTACCTTTACATCTCAAAAATTTTACAATTATGGCACTTATATTAACAGATGAAAATTACGAAGAACTCGTGTTAAATTCAGACAAGCCCGAGCTTGTTGATTTTTGGGCAGAATGGTGCGGACCATGCAAGGCACTTACCCCCACAATAGAGGATATTGCTGCCGAATATGAAGGCAGAGCGGTTGTCGGAAAAGTAAATGTTGACGAATCGCCTAAAATTACACGCAAGTACGGTATTCGCAATATTCCTACACTGCTTTATATCAAAAACGGTGAAGTGGTTGATAAGCAGGTGGGTACGGCTTCAAAAAGTAATTTGACCGCGAAGTTAGATGCGTTGATTTAATGTCTTTATTGCAAATTTCACCGGAAATAAATTTACCTTCATCGTTGGAATTGCTTGCGCGGCAAGCAGTGGAAGGGTTTATTACAGGTTTACATAAGAGTCCGTTTCATGGATTTTCGGTGGAATTTGCCGAACACCGACAATATAATACAGGTGAAGATATTCGCCATATTGACTGGAGGCTTTACGGCAGAACCGATAAACTTTTTGTAAAGCGTTACGAGGAAGAAACAAATTTAAGATGCAATATTCTTTTGGATATTTCTTCATCAATGTATTTTCCGTATAGAGAAAATATTACGCTTGACAGTCCGAATAAATTACTTTTCTCCGTATTTGCCGCAGCAACGCTTTCGGAACTTCTTTTTCGGCAGCGGGACGCAGTTGGATTAACGTCTTTTTCGGGTAGCGTAGAGTTTCAGCAAGACCCGAAATCAAGCCGCATACATTTGAAAAATATCTACAATTATTTGGAGCAGTTACTGTCTAAAAAAGGCGGCGAACAATTGAGTGCGCCGTCTAATATTGCGGAAACATTGCACTTGATGGCGGAAAAAATTCATAAAAAATCACTTATTATTATTTTCAGTGATATGTTTGAAAGAAGTGCGGCAGATTCCGAAACATCAGGCACAGAAGCACTCTTTTCCGCACTTCAACATCTTAAATTTAAAAAAAATGAAGTTGTTCTCTTTCATACAAATGACAGACAGAAAGAGATAGAGTTTAATTACGCAAACCGTCCATACAGGTTTATTGATATGGAATCAAATGTTGAAGTAAAAATAAATCCTGCGGAAATTCGCGAATATTATACAACGAAAATGTCCGAATATATCAACGAGATAAAGTTGCGTTGCGAACAGTATAAAATTGATTTTGTGGAGGCAGATATTAACGAGGGGTATCATCAGATTTTGCAGACTTACCTTGTTAAACGGCAGAAAATGTTTTAAGTTATGATGTTTTAAGTTACGCAACAATCAAACATATCCATACAGAACAAAGGGCTGCGTAAAGTGCGTATTTAAGTTGCAACACCCATTAAAGATTTGATACTCAAATAAAAAGTGCTGTTTTTGCGGTAAGTTCGGGTGTTGCAATAGAATACGTGTACCGTTATCTAAGGAATAGTATTGGGTATTGATAAAGTTTATCAATTTTCGGACAGATCATGTTGATGGGCGCAGATGGGTTTTACAAGTCAGGATAAGGAGGTTGACTTGTGTAGCTCGGTAACCTGCTCAAGCGTCAAACCTGTAAGCGCAGATACGTCCTGACATGTATAACCGAGTTTGAGAGCACTTATTGCTACTTGCCGCATGCTTTCCTGCATGCCTTCCTGCCTGCCTTGCTGTATCCCTTGTTGCATGCCTTGCCGTATCCCTTGTTGCATGCCTTGCTGTATGCCTTCCTGTATGCCTTCCTGCTTGCCTTCCTGCCTGCCTTGTTGCATACCTTGCTGTATGCCTTCCTTAAAGCCCTGTTCGCGACCTTCGAGGATATTGCCGCTCATATACACTTTAAGCTTATCATAATCCTTTTCACTTAATCTATATGCTCTCATCTGTTTTTTATTTAATTTGTTCAACTTTATTTCTTCCAAAAGTTCGGAAAAAAAACGTCTCTTCTTTAATGCTTTTTCATCTATGGCGTATTCCGGTTGAGAACGCTTCAACATGTATAGCCAGTAGTCAAGGGTTCGAGCCCCTTTTACCGCTCGGTCTTAAAAACACTGCAAATGCAGCAACAACAAAGGAAAGACGGCAGATTTAAGCCGTCTTTTTTATTGCCCATTTTTGCAGAAAACATAAAAATTTGTACCTTTGAAACGAAAAACCGCAATAATTCCGCAATAATTTTTAAAGGTTAAAATATTATGGCAAAATTTACCTTTAGGCTGCAAGTGCCTAAAAAAGATGGCTCACGCAGGGTTGTAGTTCACATCGAACAGCGTAACGGCAGAAAAGACATCGCAACTCCATTTTGTGCTCAAAAGGCGGATTTGCACAAATCGGGTGCAATAAAAAACACGCTGCTACTTGCAGAAATAATAAAATTCAAAAATAGATGCGAAGAAATCTATCGTCAGGCGGGCGCAGTTGGAGTAACTTTTACGGCGCAGGAAATAGGTAATTATATTATTTCGCGATTAGCCGGCGAAAAAGCGCAAAAACAAGCGGAAAAGGGAATAGATATTATTGCGTTTATAAAAAATTATGCAAAAATTAAAAGCGTAAAAGCAACAACCGCTCTATATTTAGGTGTTGCGGATAAACTGATAAGATTTACGGGAAGTGAACGCTTATACACGGCCGACATTACTGTATCTTTATTGCGCAAATTTGCGGATATTTTGGTTGGCGGCAGAAATAAATATCGCACAATAAGCCTACTTAAAACGTGTTTTTACGCAGCAAGAAAAGAGTATAATACATCCGATGACGGCATACCAAACATAATAAGAAACGACCCCTTTAGTCAATATACCATGCCCAAAAATCCGGTGGGCGCACCGCCCGCCCCCCTGTCCCTCGAAAATTATGTTGCACTAATGAATTATAAGCCAACCGAAGCAAGAGAAACATTGGCAAAGGATGTATTTTTGTTTTCTCTGTTTGCCTGCGGAATGAACACGGCAGATATTTATGCGCTAACAAAAGAAAATATAAATGACGGGCGTATTACATATTGCAGGCGTAAAGTAACCAGTCGCCGTTCCGATAAGGCTCTTATTTCCATTCCACTTAATAATCACACTGCTGCGTTTTTAGACAAGTATATTACTGTAAATGGCGCAATATTATTCTCTGTGCGCTATGCGAACTACATGGGGTTCAATCAAAACACAAACAAGGGGCTTAAAAAAATCGGCAAAGCAATAGGTGTTCCCGATTTATACTTTTATCAGGCGCGAGACACTTTCGCCTCTTGGTGTCGTAATTTACTTGGTGTTAGCCGTGATGATATAGATTTTTGCCTCAATCATGCTCGTAGTTCTGTTCTTGACAGATATGTTAAGGCGGATTTTAGTATAATAGATAAGGT
>JAIRNR010000077.1 GCA_031257915.1 Bacteroidales bacterium | reverse complement strand
TTCAAAGGAGTGCCAACTGTTTCAATTTTTTGTTTAATACGTTGTTCTACAGGCGATAAGACGACCCAATTTTCCGCAGAAAAATTGCAAATAGTGTTGTGTTGTCTAATAAAATCGCTCAAATCTTTTATACCTTCTTTTTTGACTAAACAAGCCTTGCAAATTTGCCGATTTTTATCCTTACTGAACATTAAAATATTCGTATCAACAGTTGCGCTTTCAAACACTTTTACGCCTGCAAAATCAACAAGCAGTTCGGGATTGGTGTTTTTCACAAAGAATTCCCGGATTTTTTCGCCATAGCCCGCCCGCATCCATTTGTTTGAAGTGATAAAGCAAAGCCGCCCTTGCGGTTTCAGCATTTGCCAACCTCTTTCATAAAACAACAAATACAAATCGCCCATACTGTCAAAGGTTTTATATTGACTTGGTATTATTTTCTTTTTATTGCCTTCTTTTATGATTCGCGGTCCATAAAGATTTGATAATTCGCCTCTATTTTTTTGCAGTTGCACATACGGCGGATTTCCAATCACAATATCAAAGCCGTCTGCAAGGCCAAACATTATTTGCTTATCAAAAAAGGGCGAAGCGTAGCAGACATTGAAAGGATTCCAAGCGTCAATCTTGTCGGCATCGCTGCCAAACTTGTCGTCCAAGAGTATTTCGTTTTTTTTCCTTTCAAAGGCATTTTTGATTTTTGTTTTTTCTGCGGGGGTCTTTGCGGTGGTGTATGGCAAAAATATTTCTGTAAGTTGTTCAAATTCCGTATGCGCATCAAACAAGGTCTGCTGCGATGTTTTATCAAGTCCAATAAGCGTGTTTGCCACCACAAATTTTGTTTCCAAGTTAGGCAGAACATCAAAGTCTTCAATTTTTCTTGGTGTTTCATAGTCAACCAAGAGCGAAATAAAGAAACGGAGTTTTGAAATTTCTACTGCAATATTTTGAATATCCACACCGTAAATGCAATTGGTAATAATATCAAGTTTATTTTTATATGTGGTTTTATGTTCCTGTAATTTTTCAATAGTCCGCACCATTAAATTAAACATTCCCATAGGAAAGGCTCCTGAACCGCAGGCGGGATCAAGGACTTTTATACTTGTAATTGCAGAAATAATTTTTGTTTTTTGCGGAAAATTCAATGTTTCTTCATCATTTTCCACAAGATTTTGAATATCGTTTTTTAATTTGGGAAATTTTGTAATTAACGTTTCTTTCAAACTCTCCTTGCACATATAATCAACTATTTCGCGTGGCGTATAGAAAGAGCCGGTGGTCTTGCGTGCCGATTCTTTTGTCTCGGGATTGTAGTAGCCAATAAGATTTTCAAACACTGTTCCAAGAAGTTCGGGGTCAAGGGCTATATCCTGTTCATGTGGAGTACTTTCTTCAATAGTAAAGGCGTAGTCACCCAAAAGTTCTATAAGCTGAAAAATAGCACTGTCGCTTATGCGGGCGGGCTTGCTTTCGCTAAAACCATCTATCAAGAAATTGTCGTCTTTGTGATATTTACTTTGGTCATTTTTTTTGCCGCTAAAAACATTGTCGTGACACTGAAACAAGCCACCATTAACAAAGGGTATGCTACTGCAAAATTCTATAAAATCTTTTGATTTGCCTTTATTAAAATAATTTTCAAATCTCATTACATCGGCAACTCCATAGTCGTTTGTTTCGGGATTATATCTGTTGTTTTTATCCTGTTTGCGAAAACGGCGTTCTTTGATTTTTTTGTTTAAAACAGCAAAAAAGAGATTTTGCAAAATGGCGTTGTAGTATTGAGTATCCTGTTTGCCTGTAAGCATTGTCTTTGCCCATTCTTCATCAAAAATATCCTTTGGCACAAGTCCCTTTTCTTTCATAAACCACAAAAACATCATACGAATAATTATGCGTATAATGGCTTCCGGCTTAAGTTGATTATCGACATTCTTACCGAGTATTTTTTCCGCTTTTGAAAAGTCAAGTTTAAAGTCATTACAAGCGAGGTCATACCACTGAACAAGGCGAGAGAAAAATTCTTTGTTGAGTTCGGAAATAGAAAAGGCATCGCGCAAATTTTCGAGCGATATTTCTTTTTTCTGCAAATCAAGAAATCTGCCTACCACTGTTCTGCATGGCTTGTCTTTACCAAGCAGAAAGGTAAAACGTTTGGGGCTTGTAGCATTATTTTCCAAGTCGCAGACAAGTGACAACCGCCAGTTTTCACTATCGTCAAATACACAAAGAGCGGCAGAAAACATTCCCCATTTTTTATTTACAAAGCCCCTTACTAAATTGCGCAAACCCACACGCTTTGTTACTACACTGCCTTTTTTTACTTGATAGTAAAACAGACCGATTTCTGCCTGTTGTGTTTCTGATACAGTTAGTTTGCCAAGATAGTAGCCCGTTTCCGTATTATTGGAAGCGTCTAATTTTTCGGGTTTTTCACGCAGATCTCTCGCTCCGAGAACATCTTTTAACAGTTCTTGCCATGCCGATGCATTAAATCTGTTTTGAAAAATGTTTTGCAATTCTTGTGTGGTCATATCTGTTATTTGATTATTAGAATTAATAATTCGGATTTTATATGTCTACAATTTGTTTTTAACAGGTCGTATGGAACTCACAACTAAAAGCCAAGTCACAGCCGGATTCGGGCGTTTTAGAGAATCATTATCCTGGGTATCAAACTTTTTACATGTTCGCTTCACACAAAGGTTTCCGAAATAACGATACTCGCATGCCCATTGTCAATATCTTCCACACCGGCATCACCATAAAAACAGTGTTCTATATAAAGTTCGTCTATTCTTTCTATTAGAATGTTTTTATTTTCTCCCCATTTTTCGTTGTTGTACTGCAACGCTTTTATTTTTTTTCGCAAAGGGTTGTCACCACCTAGTATTGCTTCTTTGAGCATATCGCATTTTTGCTTAAAGTCGCCGTATCCTATATATTGTATGTTTTTTAAGAAATTTATTACGATTTGTGTTTGTTTGTCCTGTGTTAATGCTTTTATAGAAGATGTATCGTTTTGTACTGTCTGTTCTTCTGCAAATTTTTTTAAAGAACGCGCTATATGATTAAAATGCCTGTTCTGTTCTTTTGCGGTGCAATGTTTGATGTATTTTGTTTTTTCTTTTTTATCTGCCTTCAATATCTCTGCCGCAGCAATAAAATCAATTGTTTCTACTGTACTGTCTGTTATTTTATAGTATTCTGTTTTTCGTCTATTTTTTATAAATACTACGCTGCTATCTTTATTTTCTTCTTTTTTTCTTATACACCTGCTTCTTGGTGGCAACTGCTTTATTTTATTATAAAGTTCTCTGTCGCTTCCAAAAAGTTCTCTTACTTCTCTTATAAGTGAAAGACGTTTGTCTTCGCTGTCCTGCACATTACTATTAAAAAGTTCAAATTCTCTTAACATCTCTTCTTTTGTGTATATTTTCTGATCTTCGCCAAAAGCACTATGAAATCCCTGAAGTTTTACAAGCGAAGTGCGATAGAGATTTATCTCTTCGTTGCCCTGCTGCGAAGGATAGAACATATAGTTTATAACTGATTCCGCCTTTGAACCGATACGGTTTACGCGTCCAATGCGTTGCATAAGTTTTGTTGCATTCCAGGGGGTGTCGTAATTTACTACAACATTTGCTCTGTGTAGATTTATTCCTTCAGCAAGAACATCTGTTGTTATAAGAATATTGTATTCGGGTATATTTTTTTGCTCACTCATAGCAAAATTATTACTGCGCATTAATTTCGTGTCTTCGCTCGGCAATGTTTGAACAAGTTCGGCATTGCGTTCGCTCATAACAAAATTGGCATCAAAATTCTGTTTTATAGCATCACGCAAATTATCTCTGTTTCCCGACCATATTTTTAGAATATCCTTTCTTTTTAAACGTTCTCTTAATTCTTCTTCAAGGTAATTTACAGTATCTACGCTCTCTGAAAATATAACAAGTTTTTCTGTTGGATTTATTTTTTTATCCAGCATACTACCAATGTTATTTATAAAAGTATCAAGTTTCGGATCTTCCATAATTTTGTTCCATTCTTCTACAAGCGTTTTTAATTTACTTGCATCGGAATTTAACATTGTTATAAAATCAGAAGAAAAATCGCTTTTTTTATATGTTTTTCCATTTTTCAATAATCCGTGCTGCTCTGCATATTCAATTATTCTGTCCAACTCATAGCCTTTTTTTTCAAGTTCATCTACATTAAGCCCTTTGGCAATAATTACTTTGTCCTGATTATATTGATTTATGATGGATTCCGTTATTCGCAAAAATGTTTCGAGCGATTTTTTAAGAGCATAAAAACTGCTTTCGAGGCGTTTTACCATTCTTGTTTTGTATATTCCTTTTAGATTTTCGCCAACAAGAAAAACATTGTTGTATTGTTTTCTCTCTTCTTCATCCAAAAGAAATTCTACTGCGCGGTAACGTGCATATTTGAGCCCGGTATTTTCATCTGTAAGAGTAACAAGAGTGTCGTAAAAAAGTTTCCGCAATTTATAATTCATAGAATATTCTATGCTCTGCGGCTCTTTTATCTGTGGAAAAACAACTTTCTGCTTTTTCAAATCCTCTTTGTACGTGTTATCGTTAAGTATATTGTTTCTGGTTCTTCTTACTGTGAGTTTGTCCAAAATTTTTGTGCGTATTTTTTTGTATATCTCATCTGTTTTTTTTGTGTACTCTTGCGGATTTTCCATTTTGGAAACTTCCTTATATTCGGCAATAAGGGGAGTAAAAAAACTTTTAAGATTACCAACTCCTTCTACCGTACTTTGCCTCGCATTCTGAAAAAACAGCAATTGGTTGAGCAGGTCTTCGGGTTTGTTGTTTAAAGGTGTTGCCGATACAAGAATTATTTTTTTGTGACTATTTTCATTAAGCAGTCCCTCGTTTGAGCGCAGAGTTTTGCATATTTTATACAACTGACTGTATCGCTCAGTCCACCAAGAGCGAAAGTTGTGCGCTTCATCAACAATAACAAGGTCGTATTCAGATTTGTCTTTATAGTTGAGGTTTCTACTTAAGTTGTCTTCTCTATTCAATATATGGTGCAAACTGCCATTACTTACAAACTGTGTATAATTTTCTATTTGAAATTTTCTAAAGGTTTCTTTCCAGTTTTTTTCTACTGCGGGCGGATATATTACAAGAATTGATGATGTTCTTCCATTTGCTTCAATAAAACGTTTTGCAATCATTGCGGCAACAAGTGTCTTGCCTAAACCAACAACATCGGCAAGGAAAAAACCGTTATGCTGCATAAGCATCTTGTAACCCTGAATTACGGCATCTCTCTGATATTTCAAGTCCATAAAACCATCGGGAAGTTGCATGGTAAAGTTATCCTCTACAGTAGTACCAAAAGTATCTATCAGCACTTTTATATAAAGTTCATAAGGAGTGGGCTGTTTTCCAATATATGTTTTTTCCGTACTATTTTGAATATCTTTTGTTGTAATTTCAATACCCTCGTTCCAAAGCTTGTCAAATTCTTCCTTACAAAATTTTACATCATCATAGTCCTTCATTGCAACATTGAGTTCGTATCTTGGTGGAGTGCTTATTCCCAAACCCGATTCCGATATATTTGACGAACCCATAATAACCCAGCCGTCAGAATGTTCCGAATGTTTTTCGGGTAAACATAAGTAGAACTTTGCGTGCAAATTTTTTGATGGATATATTTTCATTTCTACTCTGCCCAAAGTTAAGTCCTCTGCAAGTTGCAGAATACCCTGCTCAACTTCAGCAGAATAATTAGAATTTTGCACGTCTTCTATAAAATCCTTTAAGTATTCCTGTTTCGCCTGCTCGTCATCACCCATAAAAAGTTGTGCCTTATTATGCTTTTTCCAGATATTGTCAATATTTATACCCACAAGTATCTGATTTTTTTGAACATCTTTAAGTTCCTGCCGCAACTTGAAATATCCCGAAGAGCGAAAAAAGCCAACTACTGCGTGAAAACTGTAAAAGTTTGCCATGTCTTGGGCAATGCCCTTAAACTTGTTAAAAAGCGAATTTAACGACTGGTTTGTAAAAAATTTTGACGACATAATAACTTTTTTTTGCTAATCACTAAAATCATCCCCATAAAGCCCCGTCAACAGGCACAATGCCACAAGCCCTGTCCCCATAACGTAAGAACCTATCATCTGCACTAATTCGGAAAACAAACCTACCTCAAACTCTCAATCCACACCCTTACATTCTCTTTTGCTTCGGGCAATTGAACATCCTTGCCGTAGTTGGAATACCCCTCTAAAACAATACTTTCGGACAATAGCGGCATCAGGTTGGAAAAACAGTTCTGACGACCTCCCGTACCATGCGTTACAAACGGAATAATGACTTTGTCTTTGAAATTATTTCCTTCTATAAAGGTTGCTATCAGCATTGGAAATGAACCAAACCAGTTGGGAAATCCGATAAATACGGTATCGTAATTATCAATATTTCCTACCTTTGAAACAAGTGCAGGACGAACATTGCTATCCTTTTCAATGCGCCCGCGTTCCAAACATTCGTTAAAATCGGTTGGATATTTTTCTGTCGGAGTTATCTCAAACAATGTCCCACCTGTAAGTACTGCTATCTGCTTTGCAACATATTCGGTATTCCTCGTTTCCGACCACGAATAATAAGCAACAAGTGTTTTTGAATTTTGCTTTTTGCCCACATAGCTGCAAGATACACAAAGCACAAGTGCACACATCGGCAGCAATAATTTTTTTATCATATTTTTATAGTTTTTTATTGTGAATATTCCGATACGAAAACGTTATCCATGCAACGTCTCAACCTTTTCAACATCCACACTTTGCAGGTTGCGGTAAACGTTGATAATAATTGCTATTGCCACAGCCGTTTCGGCAGCGGCTATCGCTATGCCGAAAAGCGAGAAAAACATTCCCTCTAACAAATCCGGATACAGATAGCGATTAAAAACGGCAAAGTTAAGTTCCGCTGCATTAAGCACAAGTTCTACCGATATTAAAACAGCGAGTAGATTTTTGCGAATAATAAAACCGGCAACACCCGCAAAAAACATAACAGTGCTAACAACAAGATATAATTCCATCGGAATAGCATTTATATCCACTCCGTTTACAAACTGCCAAAAATTATCTATCAATTGTTTCATATAATTATAAATTGTTACCGCTTACGCGCAATTAAAATTCCACCGATAATACAGGCAAGAAGCAATACGCTTAATACCTCAAAGGGCAATAAGTATTGATATTTTTCCGTTCCCATAAGGGCATTGCCTATTACTTTCATATCAATTTCCGTTGTGTCCGCCGCAGCCGCAGCAGTTTTGTCAACATACAAAAACGTATGCTTTATTACAGCGATTGCAATTACTCCTATACCGAGTACGGAAGCAAGCACTGCCGGAATAATGCGTTTTACGCCGTGAACTTCCGAACGTTCGCCTTTGGTATTTGTCAGCAAGATAGCAAAAATAAAGAGTATAAGCACACCTCCCGCATAAACCGAAAGTTGTACTACGCCGAGAAAATGATAGCCGAGCAAAAAATAAAGTCCTGCTGTGCCCGCAAGCACAAACAGCAAATACATTGCAACATGCATCATCCTGTTTGACGTTATTGCCAGCACAGACGATACAATTATTACAAGTGCGAGAATTGCGAAAATCAATATCATAGTTTTTAAAATATAGTTTATTAAACCGTCGTTGCGGAAAGGGGTGTCGGGGCTGAATCTGCTGTTTCAGCAGGTGCCGGCGCACCGGCAGGCGTTGCTGCAGGTTTCGGAACTGCAGGTTTCGGCTCCAACCGCGAACCATCTTTATTCAGTTTTTTTACAAGCGCAGCACGTTCAAAAACAGCGTGTTCAAAATTGTTATTCCATTCAATTGCCTTCTGCGGACATGTTTGCGTACACAGAGCGCAATAAATGCAGGTGCCCAAATCGTAGTAATAAACATCAAGAACACGCGAAGGTTTACCTGTATCTTCATTCATCTCCTGCTTGCTTACAACCTTAATAGTGCCGTTGGGACAATTCATCTGACATATTCCACAAGCGGTACACTTATGTTCATTCTTTGCATTATGCGGCATAACAAGCATTCCGCGAAAACGCTCAAAATAAATTTTCTTTCCTCTGTTTTCGGGATACCGCTCCGTCACTTTCGGACGTAAAAAATTAAGCATAGAGATATACATCCCCTGCAATAACCGCCAAAATCCTACAATTACATTTTTAATATGATTCATACATTACTTTTGTTTTTTCCGATTGTACAAATGCAGTTTACCATAATACCACAAGTGACATCAACACTATATTTATCAGCGCGAGAGGCATCAGGATTTTCCATTCCAAACCAAGCAGCTGGTCTATGCGTAAACGCGGAAACGACCAGCGTACCCAGAGGGCAAGAAATACGCAGGCAAGTGTCTTGCCTGTAAACCATAACGCGGGAGGAATGTAATCCATTATGCCGTTAAATGCGTCCCACCCCGGAATATGGAACGGTTGCCAGCCGCCGAGGAACATCGTTGAAGCAATTGCCGCAATTATAAACAGATTCACATATTCGGCAACGTAAAATAAGCCGAATTTTATGCCCGAATATTCAGTGTGGTAACCCGCAGTAAGTTCCGATTCGGCTTCCGGCAAATCAAAAGGTCCGCGATTTGTTTCGGCGTGTCCTGCAATAACGTAAATGAAAAATGCGATTACCGCGGGAACGTGTCCTTTAAATATAAACCATAAGTCGGCTTGCTGCTCTACAATCTCGGAAAGTTGCATTGTACCCGAAAGTATTACTATGCTCAACAGAGCGAGCCCTGCCGAGAGCTCGTAACTTATAAGCTGCGCACCGCTACGCATTGCGCCTATCATCGTATATTTGCTGTCGGATGCCCATCCAGCCGTCAGGATACCAATCACACCGAGCGAGGAAACGGCAAGCAAATAAAATACGCCCATATTGAAATCTACTGCCTGCAAGCCCTTATCGAACGGTATAGCCGCAAAAGTGCAGAGCGAAGCGAGAATTACGAAAAATATTGAAAGACGGAACAGCATTTTATCCGCACGATTGATAGTTACAAGTTCTTTAAGTAAAATTTTGAGCATATCGGCAAACACTTGAAATATGCCCCATTTACCTACTCTGTCGGGTCCTAACCGGCATTGAAAAAAACCGCAAATTTTACGCTCCATATAAATCATTACAAGCGCGAAAACGGCGTATGACGCAAGAAGCAATACGCCTGCTAATATGAACTCTATTGTCAACGCCCAAAAATGCGGCATTACACTGTTTAACCAACTATCGAACCACTGCGTTACGGTGCCGAAGTGGAATGGGGCTGTTATATCTAATCCTGCTAAACTCATTGTTACTTTTTTTGTTTATTATTCACCGTCTATCTGTCAATGCAAGGTATTACGTAGTCGAACGACGCGCCGTTCATAATCAAATCGGCAACTTTACCTCCATCCGCCACGGCTTTCAGTCCGCTTACAAGCGTCATTGACGGCGAACGGAATTTTACACGGCAGGGAGTTTTATCACCCTTACTTGTTATATGAACGGTGAATTGCCCACGTGCATTTTCCACACGCTGGAAAAAATCACCCTCAGGCAGTTTTATTATTGCTTTGGTTTTTTCGGCATACGCGCCTTCGGGAATATTGTCTATCAACTGCTCTATTATGCGCAACGACTGTTCTATTTCATCAAGACGAATAATGTAGCGGTCAAACGCCGTACCGCCGCTGCGCGTAAGGACATCAAAAGATGTGCGGTCGTAAACGGCGTACGGTGCAATCTTACGCAAGTCATTATTCCATCCGCTGGCACGTCCTGCCGGTCCGGTAACACCGAGCGCAATTGCCGTTTCAAGCGGCAGTACTCCGGTACCATCCATACGTCCGCGTGCAATCGGATTACCTGTAAACAGCAGGTGATGTTCTTTTAACATTTTGCGCATATAGGGGATAAATTCCTTTACACGTTTCTGAAAATCAGGATGGAAATCCTGCGCCAGACCGCCGATAACGCTATATCCAGCCATCAATCGCCCGCCTGCAGTTTCTTCAAAAATATCCATTATTTTTTCACGGTCGCGCATACCGTAGATAAATGCCGTAATAGCACCCATATCCATAGCCATACAACCCCACCCCAAAAGGTGAGATGCTATACGTGTAAGTTCGTCGAAAATCACACGCACGTATTGCGCTCTCTCAGGAGCCTGAATACCGAGCGCATTTTCCACACAGAGGCAAAAACCGTGTCTGTTAATCGTGCCGGAAAGATAGTCAAGACGGTCTGTCAAATGCAGTATCTGCGGATAAGTATAACCTTCGCACATTTTCTCTACTCCCCGGTGGATATAGCCGAAATTAGGATCTACTTTGCGGATAATTTCTCCGTCAAGCGATACTCTTAAATGCAAAACCCCATGCATTGCGGGGTGTTGCGGTCCGAAGTTCACGATGTATTCGTCTTCTTCAAAAATATTACGCACTTTTTCTTCGGTATCGCCCATTGAGAGGGATATTGTCGGAATTGAGCCGCCCTCTGCCTCAACATCGCTGTCGGTCATCATAAACACAGTAGAAGGCACACGTTCCATATCGCAAATTGCTTCATTGCGCAACGGTACAGGATTTTCCGCGTTGTAATTTTTGCGCAGCGGATAGCCCTTCCAGTCCGAACGTAAAAAAAGACGGCGCATATCCGGATTGTTTACAAATGTAATGCCGAAATAGTCGTGTACTTCACGCTCGTACAAGCCTGCCGAAGTCCAAAATTTGCATACCGAGAGCAGTTGCGGCTTTTCGGTGTCGGTTGTAACTGTGCGCAGTGCGAGTACATCTTTACCGGCCGCCCGACTTAAATAATAAATAACGCCAAGCGTGTCGCCATAGTCCATACCCACAATGTCAATAAGATATTTTAAACCGCCCTCACCGTAAAGTTCGGAACATGTACTGTAAAGTTTCTCCTGCGGGACATCAACCGAAAGCCCATGAGGTACAACATTTACAGTGATACCCTGACGCGATAATATTGAAGTGATTTTATCCATCTATAGAACTTAATTAAAATCGTTTACTAAAACTATTTGAATATATTGACATGAATTGCAGTGTTTTATCGCTTCAATACGTCAAAATAACAAAAGGCAAAGATAGTGAAAAATATGCATTTGCGGATTGTAGTTTCGTTCATTTTTCATTCACTACAAAAATACATTCATATTCTCAATAATTATCCCCGCAGGTTCGCTTTTTTCTACGGCTTGATTTTTGAGATAAATTTCCGCCGTTTCTACGTTTTCTGCTCGTCCTATTTCCAAATATTGAATAGCAATATAATAAGGCGAAAGGATAATGTCGTAACCTTCTTCTTTAAGAATATCAAGTAGCCATTGTCCATGGCCTGTTTTGACAGTAATTGCTGCAAAATACTCCCAACTGCTTTGCATATCCTTTTTAAATCCGTTCTCTATAAAACTCAACGCCTTTGATAAATGTTCTTTTGCGATACCTTCATTTCGTCTGTGTAATTCAAAAAGCGTTTGTTCCAAACATTTTACATTTTCAGGAAAATTTGATATTTCAAATATTTCTTCCGCTTTATCAAATTGATTCTTTATGTCACGATATAAATGCAACAAATGTTTTCCGGCATTACTATCTTTATCAAATTCAATTGCCTTTGTGTAATCCGCAACTGCTTTATCATAGTCTTTAACGATATAGGCATACTCCCAACCTCTGTCACTGTATGCAATAGCACTATTGGGATTAAGTTCAATTGCTTTTGTATAATCCTCTATCGCTTTTGAACTTTCGCCCAGCATGCTATAAGTATATCCTCGCTGTCTATATACTGTTTCATCATTGGGATCTATATTTATAGATTCAGTATAACAACCTGCTGCCTTTTCCAGTTCGGTCATATCTTCATAAATTTTTCCCAGCAACATGTAACCATTTGCATCATTCGGGGCTAATTCTATGGCTTTATTAAAAGTTTCTATAGCATCTTTTTTCTTTTCCAGATTAGATAAAGTTATTCCCAGCATTTGCCAATTAAAAATATTCTCCTGATTTTTATCCAGTTCTATTGCCCGACGAAATGCTTTTTCTGCTCCGGCATACTCATATTGAAAAAATAAAGTAACTCCATAAAAGCACCAATAATATGAATTTTCAGGCTCTAATTCAACAGCTTTTCCGAAAGCATTTTCGGCTTCGGAATATTTATCCTGCTCTGATAATACTTGCCCTAACTGATACCAGTTCACAGCATCGCCTTTATTCAAATCTACCGCCTGCTGCAAGAAATTTTCCGCTTCAATATACCGGTCATAATTAAAATACAATCTCCCAATCACTCCTGCATTTCTATTATCTGTATCCAGTTTTACAATTTCCTGTATTTCGACATCAGCCTCATCAAAATGACTTAAGTTCATATATAATATGCTTAGACCAAATCGCGCTCGAAGATTTGTTTCGTCTAATTCAATTGCCTGCCTGTATGCTCTTTCCACTTCGTTGTATTTTTTCATTTCAAAAAATAACTCACCTGCAACATTCCAGGCATCTACATTTTCTTTATCCAGTTCCAGGAACTTTTGTATTGCTTTTTCCGCTTCGTTATGGCGATTAGTATTTATATACAATTGACTGATACCAAACCATAATTGCGGCTCGTTTTCGTCCAATGAAATCGCCTGTTTGTATGCCTGTTCCGCTTTTTCATAATTTTTCATTGCAACATATATATCACCAACCGTATTCCAAACAAAGGCATTGTTCCGGTCTAACGTAACAATTTTTTCTATTGCTTTTTCCGCTTCATCATAACGTTTCATTTTTATGTACAAACTACTTAACACTTGATATGCTACTATGCAATTTTTCTTTTTTAAACCAACGGTCTTCTTTAATGCCTTTTCCGCTTCATCATATTTGTCCTGTTGCGCACATACTTGTCCTAATTTACACCATCCGCACATGTAGTTTGACTTTATAGAGATTATTTTTTTTAGTATTTTTTCAGCGTTGTAATAGTCAAACATATCTGTATATAACTCACTTACCTCAAACAATATTTTAGAATTGTTTTCGCCTGATTCCATTATTTTTTCTATTATTTTTTCTGCTTTATTTTTCTGTTTTGTCGCCACATAAAACCTGCTCAGGCAAAACAATAAACGAATATCTTCATCGTCCAAAGCGATAGAATGTAAAAACGCCTGCTCAGCTTCATTATATTTTCTCTGCCCCAGCAAAGAACATCCTAATAAGCACCAGTTTCGTGTATCCAATTTATTTTTTTCTATTGCCTCTCTAGCCGCTTTTTCCGCTTTTTTATAATTTTCAAAATGTATTTCACAATATACTTCTAATAATAATATTTCACTGTCACAGCATATATTATCTTCCCCAATTGTATGGAGTATTTTATTTGCCTGATATTTATCGCCATCACTAATTAAATTTTTGAATTGACACAACATCCCTTTTTTATAGAAATCAAATAAACATTCGTCCTGTTTGAAATAATTATTAGTTTTAATCTCAAACATCAACTTTGTATTTAACCGCTCTTTCATTTTTTTAGGTATAACAGCCACATTACTTAATATAAGAGCCAATTTTCTTGATTTTCTATCAATATATGCCATGTTTAATATAGATTTTACTCCTTCGGATAAAGACTTTTTTCCGAAAAAATTTTCCAAAAATTTGGACAAATAGTTTATCTCCCTTTTTGCAGAACGCGTGCTGTTTCTCAGTAAATGCCATATACTGAAAAACCTTTCAGAAATATAATAAGCGTTTCCTTTGGCTTTGTACGCTTTCGTTGTTTCAAGCCAGCCGTCTTCAATAAGCCGTTTTAGTTGTGGTGAGAGTTGATTGTTTGCCAGTCCTGTGGCTTCGTGTATTTCTGCCAGATTAATGCTATCCCAATTCAGAGCAATGGTATATAAAATTTGTTGTTGCTGTGTTGACAATTCTTCAAATCGAGATTTATATAAAGGTGTCATTTCATCTGCCAGTGCTTCCAAATCATCAACAATATCAGCAGAAAAACCTTTTACTAACAGTTTAAACAGTATCACTGACGTTCGAGGATTTCCGCCTGTAAGTTGAAGTAAGGATTTCAAACGAGGTTTTTCTTTTGAAGTAATGAAAATATTTGTTTGGGTAACTTCGGCTAAATTTTGGAATAATGTCTCAAATTCCTCAAAACTTAATTTTTTTAAATAATGTGTCTGAAAAAAATCGTAATAGGGAGCAGTATAACCTGTTATGTGTTCTTTTACATCTGAGTTACCTGCCATTGCAATACCGGCACTAATAATAATCGGGCAATTTTTTTCGGTAATATACCCGCGTAATATATATTTTTCCTGTTCACTTAACCGATTAAATACCAGTCCAATGTTATCAACTAACAAAACAGGACGACGTTTGAGTTTATTACAGAATGTCAATAAATATTGATATAATCTTTCAGCGAAATTATCTGTGTTTTTTTCCTTTGCTATTTGCTTCAAATAATTATCAATTTCAGCGACGTTAGAATTATTTTTATCTTCCACTTCAAGTGAGTCTGCCAATGCGTTCAAACTGTTCATCCAGAACTTAGCAAGATTATTTAATCCGTACTGCTCTTCCGTAAAAAGTACAGGAATAAACTTGCTACGATACTGCTCTTTATGTAATTCCACTTCAATTCGTTTAAGCATAGTGGTTTTACCCATACCCCGTTGAGCAAGAATAAGGTGGTGCTGCGGAATGCTGTCGTTTTCCTCTTCATTTAGCCGTTCCATCAGCAATTTAAATTGCTTTTTGCGCACCACAAACAATTTCTCGGTAAGTTCGGCACTTTGCCGTTGTGGATTATATAACCCTATATGACTTAAACTAACTGCTGTTTCCATAGTTCTGTTATTTTCCAAATTGATTGGACCAAAAGTCCCTTAAAAGCGGAGAACGAAATGAATATTTATCATTATTGCTCATTATATATCCTTCGGTTTCAAGCAATTTCAATAATGGCTTGAAAATTTCATCGGTTTTGCCTGCGTCATTCAATTCACTAAAAATCAAATTATAAAGACTACTTTTTGACTTTCCGTTTTTTGCTTTTGACAACTCATTTAATATTATTTTGACAAATCGTTTTTCGTTTTCATAATAAACCAAACGCTCTGTCCAATGGTAAAAATAATTTGTGTTCAGCAAATTTTTATATGCATGGTCAATCGTTTTTTCTGATAATTCTTCCCCATCTGCAATCAATTCAACAATTGCCCTAAAATAACATTGAATAAAATAAGGCAAATTCCAGCTCAATTTACACAGCATATAATCAATCAATTCATCTGAAAAAACGATATTTTTTGAATTAGCCAGTGCCTGCACAAGCATTTTCGGTTCATTTCCCCGAAATTCGTCTAATTTGAAACGGGTAAAATCATTGATTGTTTTACTGAAATTATGCTTGTGAGTAAAATGCTCAATACTTATTGAACTGCAAAAAATCCAACGAATTTTAGTATTCTTTTCCATTCTCAAACCCCGTAGCCAGTCCAATAAACACTTGACATCACTCAGACTTCCATCTTCGTTTTTTAAGGCATTATCAAAAAATACAGTCAATTCGTCAAAAACAATTAAAGTGTTTTCGTTGTGGGGTAATTCTTTTTCAATTTTACGGTAAACATCCCGTTTCTGTTTTTTAAATTCAAATGAAAAATCTTTAATTTTAATACCAAGTTTGTCGGGAACAAATTCTTCCCAACGTTTTTCACCTTTCAGTTCCTTCAAAAAATGCTTCACAAAATCTGCTTCCGTCGGTGATTTTTCCAAGTCAATATAGCAACCTTTCCAGCCTTTTTCGGTCACTTTTTCTATAATCTTTCTTGCAAAAGAAGTTTTACCCACTCTGCGAGGCGCAGCAAGTATTAGAGAGTTGCCTTCTTCCAGCAGTTCCAAAGCGGTTGCAATTTCTTTTTCCCTGCCAAAGAAATTATCGCCTTCGGCAGATTGTCCGATAATGTTATTAATTTTATTCATAATATATTTTGTATGCAATTATATTGCAAAGTTACACTATTTTTTGAATATATACAATTTATTATATATACAATTTATCATATATGCATTTTTATATATATAATAAAATATATATATGGTAATGATTAACTTACAATGATTTCCAAAATGATAAAAGAAGGCAATAGAATCAGGGAGTACAGCGCAGTGGTATATGGTAGTCTATCATTTCCATAAAGGCGACAGTTTTCTTCTGTGCAACTTATCAAAAAAAAATCACTAAATTTGCCAACGATGATAGATACTATTGATTTTGGCACGCTGAGATGGCATTACATCCTGAATCCGAGCGAAGAGGACCTTCTTTTCCTTGAGGAAAACTTCCATTTTCACCCGCTTGACATTGAGGATTGCAGGAGTACAAATCAACGCCCCAAGATAGATATTTATGACGATTACAACTTTCTTATTCTGCATTTTCCGGCATTTGATAACGAAATGAAAAACCTGCGGGTAAGAGAAATAAAAATCTTTTGGGGACCCGATTATATAATCACAATAGGTAATGCGCACTGGACAATAAAGAATCTGTTTGATCTTATTGAAAAAAATACGGACACAGTGGACGAATTTGTAAAATCCGGTTCCGATGCCTTGCTTTACACGATTTTAAATCGCCTGATGGTTGACGCATACTCGCTATTGCTGAGAGTCGGCGGACAAATTGAAGAAATTAACCGTAATCTTTTCGGCAAAAAAGCAGTAGCCACTATTGAAGCCATATCTATAACGAGAAAGAATATTATCCTGCTTAACACTATATTCAAGCCGCAACTCAGAATGTTCCATAAATTTGAGAGCGGCGGCATAAAAGGTTTTACGAAAGACCATGATTTTATGGACGACTACTGGGGCAATATTCTTGACTATTATCAAAAAATGTGGGATATGATTGAGGATAATGCCGAGTTAATTACAGGACTCGCAAAAACATTTGATTCGCTGCAGACAAACCGTATAAACGAAGTTATGAAAATAATGACGTTTATTTCTACAATATTTCTACCAATCACCTTTATTACAGGTGTTTACGGAATGAATATTGATTTGCCGTTTATGAATGAGAGGTTGATATTCTGGGGAATAATAATGGTGATGTTTACGTTTGTTACAGGATTTTTATTTTTCGCAAAAAAACGGCGGTGGCTGTAAAAAATCTAAATTGAAATTATGCCTGTTATTAAAGAACTGAACGGAAAGACCCCAAAAATCGGAAAGAATTGTTTTATCGCTGAAACTGCCGCAATTACAGGCGATGTGGAAATCGGCGACAATTGCTCTATATGGTACGGTGCGGTGCTGCGCGGAGATGTTACCCCCATAAGAATCGGTAACAATACAAATATTCAAGATAACGCTGTTTTACACGGAACTTATGAAAAAGCCGATGTTGTTATCGGCGACTATGTTTCCGTGGGGCATAATGCTATTGTCCATGGCGCACACGTCGGCAGTAATGTTTTGATTGGAATGGGTTCAGTGCTTCTTGACAACGCCGTTATTGCGGACGGAACGGTTATTGCCGCAGGCAGTGTGGTAACCGGCAAAAAAGAATACGAAGCAGGCTTATACGCAGGCGTGCCTGCCGTTAAAAAGAAAGACGGCTGCGAAGATATTAGTGCCGCCGCCCATAAAAATGCACAGGGATATTTGAATTATCTTGACTGGTGGTACAAAGCAGATATTGATGCCGCAAAATCTTAACGCCTCTCTTTCGGAATTACCCAGTTAAGCACTACTGCACATAACCCGCCAACGTTAATACCCGAAGTGAATATGTCGGGCAGTACGCTTGCGGCGGCAGGATAAAGTTCTACGCCAAGCCCAAGTGCAAGCGATACGGCAATAATCATAATCGTGCGTACCGAAACATTTTTATCAAGCGTATTCTCCGACAACATCATCTGAAATCCGCTAACAGCAATGGTTCCGAAAAGCAAAAGCGAAATCCCGCCAAGCACCGGCTGCGGAATACACACAAACAGTGCCGTTACAGGCGGAAAAAGACCTGTCATAACGAGCATTAAAGCAGTTATATACCCTGCCCTGCGGTCCTTAATTCCGCTTAATTCCACCATACCGTTTATTTGCGCGTACGGAGTTGTGGGCAAAAGGCAAAACAGAGAAGATATTACACCGTTTATACCAACTGCGGAAAGCCCTCCTGATATACGTTTTGTACATTCTTTGCTTGACGGGTCAATACCGTAAACACGACACAAATCAGACAGAACGCCCATATTCAGCAACATATAAAATAACGACAGCACAACCGTACTCGCAAAAAATCCTCCATGAAAACCAAATGGGCGGTATTTCATAATCTCAGGAAAAACAATCGTTCTGTCTGCCGGTACGTATTCGGGTAAAATGCCAAATATCCACGCAAGTAAAATACCAATCGCAAAAGCCCACAATGTTGAACCGCTCGAAATCAATTTTATACGGGAAAATTGCCCTGCAAGCATTATTATAATCACTGTCAGCGCAACAGCGAGATTCTTAAATATTACAGTCGTTGCCGCCTCGGCGGATATATTTAACTGCGATATTACATTTTCGCCGCCTGCCGAAGCAATCATAAATACTTTAAGCAGGCAAAGTCCGACAAGAGCGAGCATTATGCCGAGCACAAAAGGCGGAAAAAACTTTTTAATGTATTTGACAATAAAACTCATTGCAATTACTACAATTGAAGCAGCGAGTAATGTGCCGAAAACAGTGCCGAGCACGCTTTCAACCTGAAGTCCCTGTCTTAACATTTTTTGACCAAAAGCAACAACCATCGCAAGAAACGTAACATTTGCTCCCTCAATTACAATCATTCCCACACCAATACGACCAAAACGTTTGCATTGCAAAAACGTTGCAATACCTGCTGCAATAAGTGACATTGAAACGAGTACCGTTGCGTCTTGAGCAGGCAAGCCGAGCTGGTCGGCAATAATTACAGGCGGTGCTATAATAGTTGCTATTGATGCTGCAAGCAGTTGAACCGCCATTACCAACAATGCGCTAAAAGGCTGACTTTGTATTTTATGTGATTTAAGTATTTTCATTAACTTTTACTGTTCTGTCATTATTTCGGAGTGAAAACTGCTGTTTGCACATCGGATGATTTTTATTTCCGCAAATCTACATAAAATTTATCAATCTATACGGCGAAAACCCTTTTCTTTACTCACTCCATAATCCGTTTTCCCTTTACGGATACGGCATAATGGAATTGTACATAAGTGTCGCCGCAACCACGCGGAATAAAGACACAAAAATAATTATATCTTTGAGGTAAATCCATATCCCCGCAAGACGGATACATCGTATTTGAAGTAGAATTAACATGTATTGTATGACTCTTGAATGTACCGTCTTTTATCTCCTTTATCATAATATCACTAAACATATAAGCACCTGAGGAAGTACTATTCTCCGGTGTAAACCAAAGATAAACACTCCCTTCGGGCAATGTTTCCGTTCCATTAGCGGTAAATGTAAATGATTCGTTGTTATTGCAGTTAATTTCTTTATATGTTTCATTAAGAGATATTGACGGTGCCTGAATCTCAGGATAAATAAATCCGGTATCTTTCTTTATAACAGTGACAGTATCCGAATACTTGGCAATGCCTGCACAGGCACCTTTCCCTATAACGGCAATGCTGAATTTTTTCATTCTCTGATAATAGAAATAAGGCGCATTTCTAATCATTACAGGAATATCAAGCATTTGAATATCTTTAGTATCTCCGAATATACGGGTATTGACATTTGAATAATCGCTTGTAGAATTGTCGGGACGTGAATATACTGTAAAAAACAAACTGCCGAAATTATTTGCATAAAAATTGTTACCGTATATCAGACTGAAATGCCCTTCAATATTGTTTAGCGGCGGTGGAATGCAAAAAGTATCCGAAGTATAAACAGTATCACTGACAAAAAGATTTAATATCGGTTTTGGCGTTACATTTATCTTTACGATTTTTTCATCATGTGAATTGCAATAGCCGCTTTCACCCGAAAATCCATACCTCAGTCTGTATATTTTTGAAGTGTTTGTTATCTTTACAATATCCGACCCAAGTCCGTTTTTAAAAATTGCCGCTACATCAGAGTATGTTCCGTCCCCGTTGTCTCTTACTTCATAAATAGTATTCGCAAGATTGCTGCGAGGGTCGGTTATAAATGTATAGCCGTCAAATTCAGGAACAAGATCTATATATGTGCCGTCACTTTCGCATATATTCGTATCGTTTGGTGTTTTAATATCCATCTGTTTTTCTCTTTTTAAATCTATTATAACTGTTGCTGTCGGGCAATGCTCTTTTGCAGGAGTTGATAATGCAAATGTTATCAGAGTATCTTTTCCAAGCCAAAAACAATCTCTGTTTTGCTCTATATCGGTGAAAGATAAAGGTTGGTCACTCCATTTAAATGTAAAATAGTTATCATTGTTAAATTCATTTATATCAGGAATATCGTATGTTGATAAATTCAGACAAATTCTATCATAACTCTCACAATAAGTATTTGAAATAATACCGTCGGAACCCGCCGTCGATTCCATTCCATCCTGCGACACAAACAAATTGTTATTCAGGAATTGTTGATTTGTTTTATTCGGTATTACCGAACGTTCTACGTTTATAATAATGGTATCTCTCTCTAAACACATGGCATTATTTCCGATAGCCTCTAAATACAGAGTATCCGATTTTGCCGCAGGGCGATATGAGGAATTATTAAGTTCGTCTTTCAAGTATAAACCGTTTTTTACCGTTTCGCTGTTATACCATATATATCTAAAATCCCCGCCACCGCTCATTACCGGAGTAATCTCAGGCATTAAGTTTGTCGTATCTGTTCCCGCACATATCCAAATATCGTCGGGTAAACGTTTTGTAAGTTTATATTTGTCGCATAAGCCGACAAGATTTGTCTCTAATGTTTTCCCTTTGCGGAAAAATGTTACTGCCGGTACACTCATACTCGTATCGCAGTAAAGAAAAAACTCATAAACAACATAACCGATATTGCTGCTCTGCTTAAAAACATCGTACATATATCCGCGATTAGACAGATTTACATTTTCAAAAAACAGTCTTGCATTATTATTTATTGACGATCCCGGTAAAAGTATCCGATAGTTTCCCTCATCGTCTTTACTGTCCTGTCCAAGCGACACAATTACTTTTCCATACAGAGAAGTTGTTTTGGCACTGTTCTTTATTTTGTTAAAAAACGGTGCTGTGCCGTTAGTAAAGTCTATAAACGGTTTTCTCGGATTTGCTCTAACCGCTTTTGTTGCATATTTTGAATTAAACACGTCGGCAATCGTAAATCTTCCGGAATATGTTTGAAGTGGTGTAACAGCCATTACTGCCTCCGTAAGATCATAGCGTACACTGCTGTCTTCATTTATCCTTTCAAGACGTTCGGCGCGTAAACTGTCAAGCAGGTTGCTGTCGGCTATCCGCATGTCGATAATCTCTTGCAGGATATTATTATTTACAACAAAAATGCTGTCATGCAGGTGTTCCATTATTGACTGTTCTATTGTAATTATACTGTCATGCAATCGCTCTATTATTGACTGTTCGTTTGCAATTATGCTGTCATGCAATCGCTCTATTATTGACTGTTCGCTTGCAATTATGCTGTCATGTAATCGCTCTATTATTGACTGTTCGTTTGCAATTATACTGTCATGCAGTCGCTCTATTATTGACTGTTCGTTTTTATGCTGTGCAATGCTGTCCCATATTCGTAAATCTTCATTTATACGTTCAAGACGTTCAGTGCGTAAACTGTCGAGAAAGTTGCTGTCGGCTACTTGTCTGTTAACAATCTCTTGCATGGTATTATTATTTACAACAAAAATGCTGTCATACAGTCGTTCCATCATTAACTGTTCGCTTGCAATTATGCTGTCATGCAATCGCTCTATTATTGACTGTTCGCTTGCAATTATGCTGTCATGCAGTCGCTCTACTATTGACTGTTCGTTTACAATTACGCTGTCACGCAATATCCTTTCCAGCATTAACTGTCCGTTTTTATGATGTGCAATGCTGTCCCATATTCGTAAATCTTCATTTATACGTTCAAGACGTTCAGTGCGTAAACTGTTAAGCAGGTTGCTGTCGGCTACTTGTCTGTTAACAATCTCTTGCATGGTATTATTATTTACAACAAAAATGCTGTCATACAGTCGTTCCATAATTAAATGTTCGCTTGCAACTATACTGTCATGCAGTCGCTCTACTATTGACTGTTCGCTTACAATTATACTGTCATGCAATCGCTCAACTATTGACTGTTCGCTTACAATTATACTGTCATGCAATCGCTCTATTATTAACTGTTCACTCGCAATTATGCTGTCATGCAATCGCTCTATTATCAATTGTTCGCTTGCAATTATGCTGTCATGCAATCGCTCTATTATCAATTGTTCGCTTACAATCATACTGTCACGCAATCGCTCTATTATCAATTGTTCACTCGCAATCATACTGTCACGCAATCGCTCTATTATCAATTGTTCGCCCGCAATCATACTGTCACGCAATCGCTCTATTATCAATTGTTCGCCCGCAATTATGCTGTCATGTAATCGCTCTATTATCAATTGTTCGCTTGCAATTATACTGTCATGCAATCGCTCTATTATCAATTGTTCGCCCGCAATTACGCTGTCACGCAATATCCTTCCCAGCATCAACTGTCCGTCTTTATGATGTGCAATGCTGTCCCATATTCGTAAATCCTCATTTATACGTTCAAGACGTTCGGCGCGTAAACCGTCAAGCAGGTTGCCATAGATAAAAAGACTGTCGGACGTTATGCCGTTGCAAGTATAAACACTGTCAAAAAGAGATGCTATTTTTTTTGAACTCCAAAAAATATTTTCACCGGATAAAGTATCGGCAAAAATTTTCCCTGCAAGTTTGTTTGCAGTATTTGAAATAACCGAATGCCACGCCTTTGGGACTGCAAGCAGAGGTGTCGGAGCGTAAATATTTCCATCAACATTAAGTCCGAGAAACAAATTGTCTCCCCACTTTATACTTTCAAAATTTCCTGAAAAAAGTTCGCCCGCTCCAAGCGACAACTGCACGTGTCCGAGAGAATCCGAAGTAATCACGTGTCTTTCGGAAAAAATAATTTTGTCATCATCATAAATAGACAACACAACCGTTGCTGTTTTGCCGCTCTCAATAAAGCCGTCCCTGTCGCGCAAAACTGCCTGATACACCATGTTTGGAGATAAATTATTTGCCTTTACGGTGTCTGACATGATAAAAATCAGGAGCAGCACACCTGCAATAAGTGAAAATGCGGCAAGCATTACGCCTGCAAGAATAAATGTAAATTTTAGATACTTAATAAGATACTTCATAATATTTTTGTTTTATAATTTTATTTTTCAATTATAGTTTATGATACAGTTGAACAAATCCTTTTCCTGTCTGATACTTGTAATTATCCTTATCAACTCCGCTAATAAAATAGTAATACGTGCCATCTCTAAATGGTTTCATATTCAATTCGTTGCGATAATCTTTCGTATAATAAATCTGCTCACCGCGAGAAGAAAATACCCGCAATTCCACATTTGTAAAATGGTCAAGATTTATTACTTTCAAATACGTCAATTCATATTCGTCAACCACTATTAAATTCACTATCTTAAACGCTCTTGCATCTGCCGTATCCGAATCTGAAATTATTGTGTCGGCAGGCGGGATGATTGCTGACGTGTCAACCGGCGGGATAATTGCTGACGTATCAACCGGCGGAATAATTGCTGACGTGTCAACCGGCGGGACGATTGCTGACGTATCAACCGGCGGAATAATTGCTGACGTATCAACCGGCGGGACGATTGCTGACGTATCAACCGGCGGGATGATTGCTGACGTATCAACCGGCGGAACGATTGCTGACGTATCAACCGGCGGATTGACAATAGCCGTATCAACCGGCGGTTCAATAATAATCGTATCCGCAGTTGAAACAACAAAATAAACGCTGTCGGTCAAAAGTTTATTGCCATAAGCAGAATAATAACGGTACCTGTAAAATCCGCTCTGCGTAATGTATTCCTGCGTAAAAGAACAGGGGGCGGCATATTTGCGCATATATATCTGCGTTACATCATAAACAGATAACGGATTTATATCGGAAATAATCGTGTCGGGAAATGCGGGGCGGATATTCTTTTTTGTTTGATGAAAACCGCCCGACATATTTGCATTACGATGAGAATAAACTAAGAAATCATCACCATCGGCGGCAGTAGTTGCAAAATTAGCCCAAAATGCGCCGTTTTGAGCATATAAACTATCTGTTGTTTTTATTGATAAAATCAACAAAATAGAACTGTAAAACATTATATTGTATCTCATACTTTATTTGTATTATTGCTTATTCAATCCGTTTCACTGTCTTCCACTTCTGCTTTCTTTACCGTTGCTGCTTTGGGCATTAGCAAATACGAAACCGTGAAGTAATTCACAAGTCCGGCACAAGTTGTGCTGCCCCTCACAACGGACAGCGGAACTATAACTTTATAACCAATGGCAAGTCCTATATTTTTCAGGGTAAAATCAACGCCTGCCACAGGTGAAAATAATCGTGTTTTTATTCCGTAATAACTGCCGACGGAAAAATCAAACCACTTCTTTTCCAAAGTGGCTGAAATAAAAAGATTATTGTTTTTAATGTAGAAATCATACTTATGGCGAAAAGAAAACGTTAATGCCGCAGAAGGCATTATCAGGCGATATTTCAGAAGTGTATTTATTTGATATTCTTTGATAGCAGATGTACTTATATTGCGGTTATTAAGCATTAAAAACCCTTGCGTACTGCAAAGAAAATAATGTTTTCCATCGGAAAATTCTACGCCGAATCCTGCACCCGCATAATGAAAATAACCGTAGTCCCTTACAACATTCGGATACGCAGGATGCTCGGTTATCACTTCATCATAATTCATTGAAAAATGCCGGTACATCCCGCCATAAGCAATATTTGTCTGTAAAAAAATATTTTCTGCAACCTGCAATGTTGTTGTGGGTTTAACAAACCACGACAAGTCGCGTGAAAATCCCATATTAAGCGATGATATATGAGTGTTGATACCAAATTGCTTTACAGGGCGATATTCCGCATTAAGAATATAAGTGTTTGGATTTTTCTCTATTGATAACCATTGCTGAATTGTGGATACCGAGAAAGCAAATTTGTCGGTTGTTTTGTTCATCAGTGAGCAACGATAATCGGTTTCCTCGTCTGTAACAGTTGCAGTAAATGGCTGCGCATTTGCTCGACACAGCAGAATTGTAATCAGAATTAATAACAGGTGTTTCATTGTTAAGTTCGTTTTATTGTATAACGAATAAGTTTTCCATTTTACAGCATTTAAGAATAAATTTGTTGATTTTGTGGCAATTAGAAATTTTGCCGATTTATAACCGCGATGAGATTAGCAATATTCCGTATATTTGCCGAAAACAATGATATAAATATGAATCATTCTTTATTTTCGGGAAAAATGAAATTAGCCGACCTGATACTGACCAATTGCAGGCTTCTTTATGTTTTCCCCCTTTTCGGTATTGAAATCGGAATGGGTGAAACAACGGTTAAAAATGCGTGTGAGAAGCACGGAATTTCCACTGATTTTTTTCTACTTGTGTGTAATCTTTACACCTTTGATAAATATATGCCCGACAGCGATATACTGTCCCAAATATCGTTAAAGGATTTGCTTAAATATCTGCGTAATTCACACACTGATTATCTTGAACACAGAATACCGAAAATTACGGACAGGATACTGCAATCAATCAAGAGTTGCTGCACAAAACATATAAAAGTAGTTACGGAATTTTGCGAAAAATATATGCGGGAAGTAATAACTCATTTTAATTACGAAGAAAAAATTGTATTTCCCTACATATCCGCGCTGTTGAACGGCGATAAGCCGACTGATTATAATATAAAACAGTATGAAGATAATCACAGCAATATTGATGCGGCACTTGAAGATTTGAAAAATATTATAATAAAGTATTTGCCGCCCGAATGTACAATAGAAAAATGGCGCGATATACTTATTGATTTATTTTTATTTGAGGATGATTTAAGTAAACACACTCTGCTTGAGGATAAAATTTTAATTTCTGTTGTTGAACGAATTGAAAACACCGCTAAAAAATGACACGCATTATTATTATTGAGCCATCCCCCATTGTAAAAACAGGAATAAAAAAGATACTTGAAGATACAGGATTATTTAACGTAATATCCGCATATCACGATTTTCCATCGTTTAAAAGCGGACATGACGGACAACATTTTGACGCCCTGCTTGTAAATCCCGCAATTATACATCCCTATAAACAATTTTCTGCAAAAACGCTTTTTGCCGACTACGCAGAAATATCCATCATCGCTATTCTTTACGGCTATGCGGATACCGAAACGGTTAGCAGTTTCGACGGCATATTCAATATCTACAACAACGAGGCGCAGGCAGTAAAGAATCTGCAAAAAATAATTCAGGAAAAGGATAAAAATCTTGATGAAGCGAATGAAGATGTTGCTGAATTATCCGAGCGCGAGAAAGAAATTCTTGCAGCAGTAGCAAACGGATTAACGAACAAAGAAATTGCCGACAAATGTTCCATATCCGTACACACTGTTATTTCTCACCGCAAAAATATTACCCGCAAAACAGGCATTAAGACCATTTCCGGTTTAACTATTTACGCAGTATTTAATAATCTGATTTCGCAATAGCGGGAACTGTAACTTCGCTTTTTTGCTATTACGCACTTAATCTGTTTACCTGCAACATAACTTCACTTTTGAGATTACCTGCCTTGTTTTTGTGGATAATACCACGCTTTGCAAGTTTGTCTATCGCAGAAACAAGTGAATTCATTTTGCTCGCCGCTTCCTCTTTATTTGTTAAAGCACGAAAATCGCGAAGTGAGTTGCGCATGGTTTTTGCGTAGTAGCGGTTATGCTCTCTCTTGGTTTCGTTGGAGCGGATGCGTTTTTTAGATGATTTATGATTTGCCATAATTTTGTTAACTCTTCTTGTAGTCCGTAGGGGATTCGAACCCCTGATCTCCAGGATGAAAACCTGACGTCCTAGGCCAGACTAGACGAACGGACCATATATTTCCCGCAAAGGGATTGCAAAGGTAGTATTTTTTTTTGAAAAATGCAAACAATTTCGCTAACTTTGCCATTTATAAGCAAAATTTTATGCGCGTAGTTATAACAGGAATGGGGATTTACTCCTGTCTTGGACAAAACAAAGAACAAGTTCAAAATTCCCTGTATAAGGGTATATCCGGCATAGGTGTTGATCCTGTGCGTAAGGAAGCAGGTTTTCAATCAGCATTAACAGGTATTGTTCCGGAAGTTGATTTAAAGGCACTTTTAGACCGTAAAAGCCGTATAAGTGTGCCGCAACAGGGGGCTTATGCTTATGTTGCCACGCTTGAGGCGTTGGAACAGAGCGGTATTACAAAAGAATTTTTACTTTCTAACGAAGTTGGCGTTCTGTACGGTAATGACAGCAGTGCCATGTCTGTAATTACAGGTGCCAATACTCTGCGTGAAAAGAAAAACACTGCTCTTATTGGCAGCGGTAATATTTTTCAGTCCATGAACTCTACCGTTACAATGAATCTGTCGTGTCTGTTCAATCTACGCGGAATAAACTTTACAGTGTCGGGTGCATGCGCGAGCGGGTCACACGCTATCGGACTTGGCTACCTGCTTGTTAAGCAGGGATTGCAGGATATAATAATATGCGGTGGCGCACAGGAAGTAAACCCTTATGCCGTCGGCAGTTTTGACGGACTTTTCGCTTTTTCAAAACGTGAAGATGAACCCGCCCGCGCATCCCGCCCATTTGATAAAAGCAGGGACGGACTTGTACCATCGGGCGGTGCGGCAACAGTTATTATTGAGAGTTACGAAAGTGCCAAACAGCGGGGTGCGCCCATTCTCGGCGAAATTCTCGGTTACGGTTTTTCGTCTAACGGCGAACATCTTTCAGTGCCGAATGTTGACGGTCCTTTCCGCTCGCTGCAAATGGCGATAAAGCAGTCAGGTATATGTATGGAAGATATTGCTTACGTTAATGCACACGCTACGTCAACCCCTGTCGGCGACCGAAATGAGGCAGAGGCAATACTGCGTACTTTTGGCTCTTTACGCCCATATATAGCTTCTACAAAATCATATACGGGACATGAAATGTGGATGGCAGGTGCAAGTGAAATAGTTTACTCGCTTTTAATGATGCACGGAAACTTTATCGCACCGAATCTTAACTACGAGGAGGGCGACGAAATTACATCGCAATTAAATATTCCCGCCGCACGTATTGATACTTCATTTGATTTGTTTCTTTCAAATTCTTTCGGTTTCGGCGGCACAAACTCTTCGCTTATTATACGCAAGGTATGACCATTGCCTTTTATACGCTTGGCTGCAAACTGAATTTTGCCGAAACATCTTCACTTGCCGCGCAAGCGGCTGTACGCGGCTACAGCGTTGTTGATTTTAATTCACCCGCCGATATTTACGTAATTAACACCTGCACCGTAACGGCTGCTGCCGAAAAAAAATGCAGACAGACCATTTCACGCGCTGTACGCAGCGGCGGACGCGTTGCCGTAGTAGGATGTTTTGCGCAACTCCGACCTGAGGAAATAAAAAAAATTGCGGGTGTAACGTTTGTTCTCGGAACGGACAATAAAAATAAACTTTTTGACTTGTTGGAACAAAAATCCGAAACTCCGACAGAAGAAGATTCGTTTATTCCTGTTTACTCAACAACCGGACGTACTCGTGCATTTTTTAAAATTCAGGACGGCTGCAATAATTTCTGTACTTACTGCGCTGTGCCTTACGCACGCGGCAGAAGCCGAAGCGCAACTATTGTCCGTACCATAGAAGTTGCACGCAAAATGGCTGCCGACGGTATTAAAGAAGCAATTTTTACAGGCGTAAACATTGGTGATTTCGGACACGAAAACGGCGAAAATCTCGCAGGTCTTATAAAAGAATTACTGCGTATAGACGACATTGAACGTTATCGTATTTCCTCAATAGAACCCGATTTACTCACAACGGAAATTATTGAAATGGTTGCAAACGAAAAAAAGTTAATGCCTCACTTTCATATACCGCTGCAATCAGGCAGCAATGATATTTTGGCAGATATGCATCGACATTATAAAAGAGAACTTTTTGCGGAAAAAATTGCATTTATACGCAACAAAATTCCCGACGCTTTTATCGCCGCCGATGTTATTGTCGGATTTCCTACGGAAACAGTAAAATTATTTAATGAAACATACGAATTTCTGCAATCGCTTGATATTTCCGCACTGCACGTATTTACATATTCACCTCGTCCGGAAGCAGCATCTTCACATATAAAACCACTTAACACCGCTGCAGAACGAAAAGACAGAAGTGAAAAACTGCATATATTTTCTCAACGGAAAAAAGAAGAATTTTATAAAAAATTCAGAGGAAGTAAGGCACTTGTTCTATGGGAAGGACATGAGGATAATCACGGCAACACACCGCAATATATGTATGGTTACACTGAAAATTATCTACGTATCCGCGCTCCGTTTGACACCGCAAAAATCAATACTGTAGAAAGTGTTATAATATGAAGACAATTAAAAATCTTTTTATTTTCTGTTATGCATTGATGATTGTATTGCTGTCGCTGGCAACTTTCTGGAAACAGTTTTATCACGCATGGTGGATGATTCTACTGTGGGGATTACTTGCAGCCGGAAGCACAATATTTGTTCTCAGGCAAAAATTATACCGTAAAAATATTGCAGCATTTTCACTGCACTGCGCACTTATAATTATTCTTGCGGGTGCATTAACAACATATATCAGCGCGAAAAACGGCTCCATCACACTGTATAAAAACGCACCGCCCGCAACGTACGATTTTCCTTTTGCTTTGCAATTGCAAAATTTTGAAGTGCAAACATACAAAGGAACCAATTCGCCGTCCGACTACGTAAGCACCGTACTCGTTATAGATAAAGACACATCTGCAGAAATTATTTCAATGAATAATATTTTGTCAAAACGCGGATACCGTTTTTATCAGGCATCTTTCAGTACGAATGAAAACAGTTCTACCCTGCTCTACTCCTGCGATCCTTACGGAGTTGCCATTACATACGCAGGGTATTTTTTGTTTTTTATTTCAACTGTTTTATTATTACTAAAAAATTTTTCCACACAAAAAAAAGTTATCACTGTTTGCCTTTTATCATTTTTTACACAACCTTTCTCAGCATACGCGCAGAGCGATATAACATCCGATTCATTAACACTTAACACAGGCGCAGCGGCAGAATGGGCAAAAACACCTGTTGTCTATAACGGACGCATTACACCACTTCAAACTACTGCTGTTGATTTCACAAAAAAACTTACAGGCAAAAAAAGTTATAAATATGCTAACGCAGCACAATTTCTTGCGGGCTGGCAATATTTCCCGCAAAAATGGGCTGAAGTGCCTGTATTTCGTATAAAAAATCAGCAGCTGAAACAGATTATTTTCGGTGAACAATTACACGAATACGCAACGTTGCTTGACTTATTTGACGAGCATGGAGATTATAAACTTATTCCATTTTACAATGAATTTTACACACAGGGACAACAGAGTGCTTTTGTAAAAGAAGCATCTGCGCTGAATGAAAAAGTACAAGTGTTAATGATGTTGCAAAATGGTGAATTGTACTCGCTTGCCGACCCTCAACATGTGAGCCGGCGGCATTTAATGTTTGAATATTATTATGAGCGCATCGCACTTTTTGACTGGTTATTTATAGTGGTGCTTACGATGGGAATCATATCCCTTATATTAAACTTTGTACATTTTAAAATAATTTTGCGGTTAGATAAAATTTTTCTCTATATTTCACTCGTTATTACCGCGCTCGGATATATCGCTTACTGGATTACAGGCAATCATATCCCACTCAGTAACGGACATGAAACAATGTTGTTCCTTGCGCTTGTACTGCTTATTATAACGCTCGCGGTAAGGGTAAGAAAATTTTATTCGTTCGGATTATTTCTTTCGGGACTTGTACTGCTAACCGCAAATATCGCAAATAAAAATCCTCAAATAACTTCACTTGTTCCTGTTTTAAATTCTCCATGGCTTGCGCTGCACGTGTCTTTAATGATGATTTCTTATGCACTTTTTGCAATAATATTTGCAGTTTCACTGATACATTTTATTCTATTACCATTTAAAAGAGCAAATGTTCCTGATGATTTAAACACGCTGTGCAACAAATTACATTTACCTGCAACACTTCTTATGGGTTGCGGTATTTTTACAGGTGCAATATGGGCAAATGTTTCATGGGGACGTTACTGGGGATGGGATCCCAAAGAGGTTTGGGCTTTAATTACATTTATGCTCGCAATAATTCCGCTTCACCTGCGGTTTAAAAATCCTTCGGCAGTACATGGTTTTACTTTGCTTATCGGTGCGGCAATCCTTATGACCTACTTTGGTGTAAGTGCTTTTCTCGGGGGATTACATTCGTATTAACCAACTGCCATGTATCTCAGGGTCAACGCATTAAAAATTATATAATAGTGTTAATCAACAAGTTATACATAGAAATATTTCATAATTTGGCAAAAATCAGATTTAAATGCGTTGACCCTGCCCTGTATCTCTATCTCGCCTTAATTAACCTGAAATTTTATATTTCCCGTCTTAAAAAAATCTACAATTTGACGTGCTGCGGCAAGTCCCGCATTTACGTTTGCTTCGGCTGTTTCGGCACCCATTTTTTTAGGCGTGGAAAAATAGCGTGCGCCGAATTTCAGCATTGCTTCGTGGTTGGCAGGCATTATATCGGTAGCATATTTAAAATCGGTACGTTCCGTCATAATTTTCTCAAGTTCACTTTCATTGATAACCTCTTTACGAGCGGTGTTAACGAGCATTGCTCCTTTCGGCATTAAATTCAGTAAAGCGTAGTTGACAGAATTTTTTGTTTCGTTTGTAGCAGGAATATGAAGCGAAACAACATCACATGTTTTATATAATTCCTCTGCCGAATTAACAGCAATTACACCATCCTTTTCAATAACTTCTTTCGGACAGAAAGCGTCATAAGCGTAGATTTCCATACCAATACCACGAGCAATACGCGCAACATTCATGCCGACATTTCCGTACGCATGAATACCGAGTCTCTTACCCTTTAATTCATGCCCCGTACCTGATGTGAGTGAATTACGATAAAGATAAATCATAAAGCATACGGCAAGTTCGGCAACGGCATTTGAATTTTGTCCGGGCGTATTCATTGCAACAATACCCTTTTCTGTGCAGGCGTTAAGGTCAAGATTATCAAAACCCGCTCCTGCGCGTACTACAATTTTAAGATTTGGTGCATTTTCAATAACTTCCCGCGTAACTTTATCGGAGCGCACAATAAGTGCATTCGCCGCGGCAACGGCAGCGCAAAGTTCGCCGGCAGATGTGTACTTTTCCAGAAGTGTGAATTCATATCCCGCTTCTTTTACAATTTCTGCAATGCCGTCTATGGCATCTTTTGCAAATGGTTTTTCGGTAGCTACAAGAATTTTCATATTGTTTATTTTGTTAAGGGCAAAAAATTTTTCACCCATTGGTTCTTCGTTGTTGTGGTGTTATTATATAAGAGTAAAGTTACGAAAGATTATTGTATATTGGGGATCTGTAATAATTTTATTTCTTGGTATAAACAGCGGCATCAAATTCATAAAGTAATTTTTGAATTTCGGTGCGGATACCTGTCTTCGCTAATTTGTTGGGATTAGTATTCGGATAGACGCGGTTTGAAAGAAAAACGTAAATCAAATCATTTGCGGGATCCACCCAAAAATACGTTCCTGTAAAACCACTGTGTCCGTAACTTATCGGCGATGAATATTCGCAGCAGGCAGACGGATCGCTCTTTTTCAAAGGAGGCTTGTTAAAGCCGCCTGCACGATGATTCCACGTACTTGAAAAATCGGTTGAAGTAAAAATATCTACCGTTTCGGGTTTCAAATACTGTTTGTCCGCATACATTCCGTTTTGCAGCAACATACGGCAAATTACAGCAACATCCGCAGCATTGCCGAACAGTCCCGCCGACCCGCCTACACCGCCGTTCATGGCAACAAGAGGGTCGTGAACATAACCCTGAATAACTTGTTTCCGGTACAGTGTATCATTTTCCGTCGGCGCAATGCTGCTGCGCGAAGTCCATTTTAAAGGACTGTAACCAAAACGCTTTAATCCAAGCGGTCTGTAAAAAGAATCTGTTGCAAACTCATCAAAATTTTTTTCCGTTATCTCTTCAAACGCTTCATTTAAATAATAGAATCCCAAATCGCTGTATATATATTTTGGCTGCTCACTCAGAGGACTCTCGTCAATCATAGTACGAATATGTTTGCGATACTTTTTATAGAGATAAATACTGTCGGCAACCTGATAAGGATAATCATCCTCGTCGTAACAGTGCGAAAAAATATTATGATCTTGATAAACGCTGTCGGCTATCCACTTCATAGTTCCTTTTAATCCGCTCTGATGCGCGAGTAACTGTCTAAACGTAATTCTCTTTTTTGAAGAGCGGGACAGACGGCGTATCACCTTTGATACCGGCTCGTCCAATTCAAATTTCCGCTGTTCATATAATTTCATATACGAAAGTGTGGTGCCGAATATTTTTGATAAGGATGCAAGGTCGTAAATATCGTTGCCTGTAACGGCATGTATGCTGTCATACGTGAAATATCCGAAGCATTTATTGTAGATGATTGCATTACCTTTTGCAACAATAATTTGACAACCCGGATACGCTTTTTGAAAAATACCTTCAAGTGCGATACTGTCAATATACTTCATTTGTTTGCTGTCCCAACCTGCTTCCTCAGGCTCGGATTCGTAGAGTTGATTATTGAGTGTTGATAATCCGTCTCCCTCGCTAAAAATTTTCACGGTACCGTCGGGAGTGAGAACACTTACCGGCAGATGTCCTTTAGCAGGTTTTGTGCCGTTTATAATTTGCGCTACAGCCTGCAATGCTTCTTCCGTTTCCTGATAACCTGTAAGAATAGCGTCATATCTGTTTAATACAGCTGTATCGAAAAGCGAAAAAGTATATGGTGAAGCGAAAAGACAGAGAATTTTTTTTACAGGTATTATTGATAATTGCGAAACTGCTTTTATTGTTTGCGGCGAAATGCCGTAATTTTTTTTTGCAAGAATATTCGTATTAACTATATTTACAATAAACGGATTTATTGTATCCTGCATGTAAGGTAATGTGTCGCTTATATTAAGCGTAATGGTGCGGATACTGTCCGTATTTGAAAGCGGGATGATATTGTCCTTATTTTTCAGCAATGTGACTGCATTTGCGAAAAGTAATCTGTTTATCCGCGTAACATCTGCGGTATTTGTTTGCATAAGCGCACTGTCGGCGGGCAATATGCGTTGACCGTACGCTTTTGTAAATTCCTGAGAGTTTTTACTGCGCAAAATTTTACGCACAGCGTCTTCTAACCGCGCACGCGGCAATTGTCCGCTTTGCACTGCTTTTACAATCTGTTTTATTGATATTTCGGGATTTTCGGGCAACAGTAAAACATCTGCACCTGCGAGCAATGCCCGCACTTCAATATCACCGGTAGTATTATGCCAATTTTTGAACTTGCTTGCGATAACAAGCGAATCACTTCTAAGTACGCCCTTCATTTCCAATCCGTCCGTAACGACAAGTCCTTTGTAATTCAGTTGCTCTTTAAGAAATTCCGTCACAACAGGGTATGACAGCGAAGATGGTGTTTTTGAAGTATCAAGTGCGGGGATATTAAGGTGACCGAGCATTATACTCGGAACATTATCTCCTATCAATACCTTAAACGGTACTAAATGTGTCGTATCAAGTACTTCAAAATTGTCCGATACAAGCGGTAAATCATAATGAGAATCGGCAATCGTGTTACCGTGTCCGGGAAAATGTTTTGCTGAGGTCATCACGTTTTGGCTCAGTACTCCTGCGTTATACATCAGGCATTTTTCAGCAACATTCAACGTATTTTCGCCGAAAGAACGCATGCCTATAACAGGGTTATTCGGTTCGGAATTTATATCGGCACTCGGCAAGAAGTTCCATGTAATACCGAGTGCGCGGCACTGTTGTCCGACAAGTACACCCATTTTGTAAATGAGATTATTATTTGAAATTGCACCCAGTGTTTGCTGTATGGGAAATTTCCATACATCCGTAAGGCGCATTGCGGGTCCCCATTCTCCGTCAATCGTTATCCAAAGCGGAATACTGCTGCTGTCGCGCAATGCCTGTGCGAGGGGTAACATATCCTGTGCAGTGCCTTTAAAGAAACATACTCCTCCGTAGCCGATACGTGCCTGCATACTTGATATTTCCGCTGCATACGCCTGCGTGTAGGCGTTGTTTATTCTGACAATAATTGTTTGGGCAGCCAGTTGTTCAAGCGACATTGAATGAATTTGTTGCTCAATAACAGTATCTATCGGCAGAGATTGTGCTTTCAGTAAAAAGCAGGATGCTAAAATAAAATTGAATGTGGTAAATATTCTTTTTATCATGTTTATATTCCTGTGATTTTACGGCAGAAAAATACTTCCACCTGTGTTGTCTTTTTTCGCGCCTGTAACACTCGCAAGTGCGTTGGGGCGTTTCTCAATGCGCAACAGACCGAGAAAGGCGAAAATAAGTGCTTCTTTATATTCAATAAGTTGTTTTGGGGATTGAACTGTTTGGACTGATGTATGTGCTTTTATTCGTTCTGTCAAGTAAGTGTTTAGTGCGCCTCCGCCTGTGATTAGCATTTTTGGGGTTGTTTGTGTTTGTGTTTGTGTTTGTGTTTGTGTTTGTGTTTGTGTTGATGTTGGTGTTGGTGTTGGTGTTGGTGTTGGTGTTGGTGTTGATGTTGGTGTTGATGTTGGTGTTGGTGTTGGTGTTGGTGTTGATGTTGGTGTTGATGTTGGTGTTGGTGTTGGTGTTGGTGTTGGTGTTGATGTTGGTGTTGATGTTGGTGTTGGTGTTGGTGTTGGTGTTGGTGTTGGTGTTGATG
>JAIRNR010000007.1 GCA_031257915.1 Bacteroidales bacterium | reverse complement strand
CAATAGGATTTCAGCTGCTCCTTACCATCTTTCAACTTAGGCTTTTTCATCTCGACGATGATGTAAGGCGCAGTTGTATTATCCTTATCGAAAATTACAATGTCGGCGCGTTTCTTTTCCCGTCCGAATGTGACGGCATACTCCAGCTCGATGCGATCGGCTGGATATTTGTAGTCATTCAGCAAGATTTCGAGATACAGTTGCCGGATAGCTTCCTCCGGCGTAAGCCGAATTTCCTTTTTACGGATAAGACAGTTAATATAAGGGATTTCCCTTCTTTTATTATCGGTGCGCACGATGATACGCTGCTCAAATTCATAAATCAGCATCAAGTCAAACTGTACATGCCTGTAGTCCGAATCTTTTAATATTTCTGATAGTTGCATGTCTTTTTGAAATAAAATATTTGTGGCAAAGGTACATCTTTTTTTTTTGCAAGTTTTATCCGTATTAACCGTTTTGTGAGAATTTTCTATTTGAAAATCATTATTGTGCAAATCAATCATAAAATAGTTACGGTCGCCATTCTCCAATGAAGCCGACTTATTGGTTTTTCACTCCTGAAAAATTTAAATGGTTCGGGAAAAAGGCTAAATCTTTTTTTAATGAAAAAATATCCAGGGAAACGCATTTAAACAAGTTTATTCGTTGATAACAACTAAATTACAAACGCGAATTTTTATAAATTTTCCAACCAAACTTCCATCTTAGAAACAGACAACTATTTCGTATGAAATATGATTGGCAAACGAAATCTTGCGGTAACATCCTTCCCCTGTTGCTTTGCAGGAACCCATTTAGGCATCTTTTTCACAACCCTGATTGCTTCTTCGTTAAACACGGGATTGGACGATTTGATAACATGTACGTCCCTGATTGTTCCATCCCTGCTCACCGTAAAATTAACATACACAATTCCCGAATCACCTTTTTTGGCTGCATCTTCGGGGTATTTCAGTTCACCCTGCAACCATTTTAAAAGTGCATCCTCTCCACCGGGAAAGGCAGGTACCGTCTCTACAACATCATACACTTTTTCGTTTGTTTTATTGTCCGCAAAGTCATTATTTTGTGCATGGACAGACAAAGCACAAAAGGTGCAGAACAGCACCGACAAGATTAAAACTTTTGTTTTCATTTCCTTAAAAAATTAACAATAAGATATTTATTTACAAATATAAAGAAAAAAAACAAATTAAATTAAATAATCCATTATCTCGACTGTCGGTTTTTTATATATTCGTTTCACAGAAAAAAATTTGCTTTTTAAAAAAAATTATTATAAATTTGTAACGATTACAAAAATGAAATAATTAAAACAACAGAAAATCTCGTAAAAACAAAAAATGAAAAACAATGCACAAAAAAAGTTAAGCGAGTTTAATATAAAACCATCACTACATCGCATTGCGGTACTGCAATATTTAATGGACCATTACACACATCCTGATGTTGATACCGTATTCAATGCCTTGTCGCATAAGATTCCGACCCTGTCAAAAACGACCATTTACAATATATTAAAACTCCTTTCAAAAAGCGGTGTTATCCGCTGTGTTACCATAGATGAAAAAACACAACGTTTTGATGCCGACACTTCGGAACACGTGCATTTCAAATGCAAGCATTGCGGTAAAATTATTGATTTGCCGGTTTTAGATAACAGTATAAAAATAAAAAACACACAAAAATTAAAAATAGATGAAATGGATATTTTTTTGTACGGCACATGCCCTTTATGCAAACCGCCGTCTAAAAAAACTGTCTCAAACGCATTAAAATCCAAATCATCTAAATAACCAAACCATCAAAAAATTATTACTATGAAAAAAAAATGGATTTGTACTATTTGCGGATATGTACACGAAGGAAATGAAGCACCGGAAATGTGTCCCGTATGCAAAAAAGGTAAGGACGCATTTAAAGAAATGAAAGAGGAAGCGGGTGCATTACAATTTGCAGACGAACACAGAACAGGTGTCGCAAAAGGAGTTGACCCCGTTCTCTGGGACGGCTTGCAGGCACACTTCATGGGAGAAGCAACCGAAGTCGGTATGTATCTCGCTATGAGCCGTCAGGCTGACAGAGAGGGGTATCCTGAAATTGCCGAAGCATTTAAACGCTATGCTTTTGAAGAAGCCGAACATTGTGCAAAATTCTGCGAACTGCTCGGAGAAATGGTATGGGACACCAAAACCAATCTGAAAAAACGCATGGAAGCAGAGCAATGTGCCTGTGAAGACAAAAAACGTTTAGCAACTATTGCCAAAGAACAAAATCTTGACGCAATTCACGACACTGTTCATGAAATGTGCAAAGACGAAGCTCGTCACGGCAAAGGATTTGAAGGACTTTACAATCGCTACTTCAAAAACAAAAAGTAAAAAATCACCAAGTAAAACTGTGGGGTCGGCTTATCAACGCATTAACAGGCGAAAGATAAGCCGGCTTTTTTTATTTTATGTAAAATCGCTAACTTTGAAACAAATATAAACAACCATTATGAGGACATACGTTACTATAGCAGCACTGACTGCTGCCGTGCTATTCTGCAGTTGCGAAAAAAACAGCACTCAAATCATCGGCAAACCCGAAAACGTAAAAATAGAAAACCGTCTGTTAAGCCCCGAAGCACTTTGGGCGTTCGGGCGTCTTGGTGAAGTTGCCGTTTCGCCGTGCGGACAAAAAATTGCTTACAGTGTGCGGTATTACGATATAGCAAGCAATAAGGGCAATACCGATATTTACGTTGCAAATGCCGACGGCACAAATGAAAAACAGATTACAAAAACTGCGTCCGGCGAATTTAATCTTGTTTGGCGCACAGATGGAAAAATCTGTTTTTTGCGCGGCACGGAAAACGGTACGCAAATTTTTGAGATAAACCCCGACGGCACAAAAGAAAAACAAATAAGTAACGACAAAGACGGTATAGACGCTTTCCTTTACAGTCCCGACTGCACGAAAATCGCGCTTGTAAAACAGGTACCATACTATCGCAGCGCAAGTGAGCGTTACCCCGATCTGCCGCAGGCGAGCGGACTTATTTTTAACGATTTGAATTATCGTCACTGGGACGAATGGGTTACAATTATTCCGCACGTATTTATCGCCGATATAAAAAACGGAAAAGTAAGCGAACAAATTACCGACTTATTACAGGACGAACCGTATGAAGCACCGTTAAAACCGTTTGACGGCATAGAGCAGGTCGCATGGCAACCGGATGGAAAAGCAATTGTATATTCGTCCAAAAAACTTACAGGCAAACAGTATGCCGAAAGCACTAACAGCGATCTCTACCTTTATGATATGGAAACGGGCAAAACACGTAATATCACGGAGGGGATGTACGGTTATGACAAAACACCGCAATTCTCGGCAGATGGAAAATATCTTGCATGGCAAAGTATGGAACGCGACGGCTACGAAAGTGATAAAAATCATCTGTTTATTATGGATATGACAACAGGTGAAAAACGCGACCTTACAAAATATTTTGACCAAAATATTGACGCTTTCGCATGGGGAAAATGCGGCAGCATTGCAAATAAAATTTTCTTTGTAAGCAACTGTCACGCACTTTCACAAATTTATTCGCTTGACATTAACCGTATTCTTGCAATTGAAAACCCTACAGCATATAACCTGCCGGATATAATGAACGAAGCCATAAAAAAGTTGACGGACGGACAACATGATTACATAAGCGTATTACCGACAGAAAATTCTACTTACGGAATGTGCCAGTCTATGAGTAATCCTACGGAATTATATTTGATAGATAAAGACGGCAAGCAAACACAGGTAACCCATATTAACGATAATTTACTGGCGCAAATGGATTTCGGCACAGTGAAAGAACGTTGGCTTAAAACCACAACCGGCGAGCCTCTGCACACATGGATTATTTATCCGCCGCATTTTGACAGTACGAAGAAATACCCAACTCTGCTTTATCTGCAAGGCGGACCGCAAAGTACAATAAGTCAATTTTGGAGTTATCGCTGGAACTTTCAAATAATGGCTGCCAATGGGTATATTATCGTTGCACCCAACAGACACGGACTTCCCGGTTTCGGGCAAAAGTGGAATGAACAGATAAGTGGTGATTACGGCGGACAAAATCAAAAAGATGTTCTTGTTGCTATTGATGAAATAAGTAAGGAAAGTTATGTTGATAAAGATAAACTCGGCTGCGTTGGTGCAAGTTACGGAGCGTTTGCTGTGTATTGGATGGCAGGAAACCATAACGGGCGGTTCAAAGGATTTATCGCACATGACGGTATGTTTAATTTTGAGCAACAGTACCTTGAAACAGAGGAAATGTTTTTTACAAATTGGGATTTAGGCGGTAATTTCTGGGACAAGAGTAACTCAAAAGCACAGAAATCATACGCACAAAGTCCGCACAAGTTCGTGCAAAACTGGAACACGCCGATTTTAATTATTCACGGTGAAAAAGATTACCGCATTCTCGCTTCGCAGGGAATGGCTGCATTTAACGCCGCTATTCTGCGTGGTGTTCCCGCTGAACTTCTTATCTTTCCGGATGAAAATCACTGGGTATTGAAACCGCAAAACGGTATTTTATGGCAGCGCAGGTTTTTTAAATTTCTTGATACATACGTCGGGCAATCATCGCAAACCGACCTCAGTAAAGCATACTATGCCGAAAAAGATATAACAGCAAGTACGGCAAGAACGGCAGAAAAAGAACGCAATACCGAAACACAAGTATCACAGTGAACTTTCAACTTTTTGTCACATTTTTAAAAATCGGTATGTTTACATTCGGCGGAGGATACGCTATGCTGTCACTTGTAAAACGCGAAGTCGTACAAAAAAACAAATGGATAAAAGAAGAAGAATTTCTTGATATGATTGCACTTGTACAGGGACTTCCGGGTGTCTTTGCAGTAAATACTGCCTTGTATGTCGGAAAAAAAACATCCGGAATAAAAGGCAGCATCTCAGCAATGCTCGGAGCAATAATTCCATCAATAATAATTATTCTTTTACTCGCTATATTCAGTAGCGCATACAGGGATAATGACACAGTAAGAAAAATTTTTAAAGGTATAAATCCCTGTGTTGTCGGACTTATTCTCGCTCCTGCAGTGGAAATGGCACGTTCGGCAGGAATAACATTAAAAACGTTTCTTTTGCCGATAATTGCCATAATACTTGTCGTTTTTTTTAATATATCTCCCATATACGTTATACTTGGTGCTGTTATAATCGGTATCTTAATTTCATTAAAAAAGTGAAACATTGTTTAAATAATCATAGCAAACTTATCATAGTATCGGTTACTAACGATCTCGTTACCGACAATCGTGTGCATAAAGTCTGCACCACACTGCACGATAACGGATATGATATTTTGCTCGTGGGCAGGCGTACAAAAACAAGCGAAAATATCACGCGCCGATACTCAATAAAACGTTTCAGACTTCTGTTTGATAAAAGCGCATTATTTTATGCCGAGTATAATATCCGGCTTTTTCTATTTTTGATATTTTCCTCAAAAACCGCAAAGGCAGATATTTTTTTAGCAAACGATACCGATACTCTGCCGGCAAATTATTTAGCAGCGCGAATACGCAAAAAACATCTTGTTTTTGATGCACATGAATTATTTCCCGAAGTACCCGAACTTGCTCACAGACCAATTGTAAAAAATATCTGGACGAAAATTGAAGATAAAATTTTTCCGCATCTGAAAAACGCTTACACCGTATGCCAGCCGATAAGTGATGAATATTATAAAAAATACGGTATAAAAATGGAGGTAGTCAGAAATATACCGTACGCTGAAATGCCCGCAAAAGAGCCTTCTCAAAAAGTAAAAAATATTGTAACGGATATTGAAAAACAAAAGCAAAAAGGCAAAAAAATAATCATCTATCAAGGGGCTGTGAATGTCGGCAGAGGTGTGGAACAAATGATAAAAGCAATGCCGCTTCTGCCTGATTTTATTTTTTACGTTGTGGGTGACGGCGATATTATCCGCAAATTACAAATGAGCGAACAGGTTATTTTTACAGGCAAAATATGTGCAGATGAACTCCGATACGTAACCGAAAAGGCAGATGTCGGAATAAATATATTGGAAAACAAAGGTCTTAATTATTATTACGCTTTGCCCAATCGTGTTTTTGATTACATGCGTGCAGGCATACCATCCGTTAATGTTGATTTTCCCGAAATACGCAATATTGTAGAAAAGTGTAATGCAGGTATTTTAATATCCGATTATACTCCCGAAAAACTTTCAAAGGCAATAATACAGGCGATAGAGAACAAGAAACAAATTAAAAATGATTTAAGCTGGGAAGAAGAATCAAAGAAAATAATTGAAATATTTCGTACATTGGATAACTAAAGAAGTATCGCTGTTTACCTGTTAAAATATTTTATTATCTCGCAGCAGGCAGACCTGTTATTTATTCCGGTGGAGCAAATATGAAAAATTGTTTGCAGATTTTGTTGCGTCATTTGCAAAAAAACCGTAAATTTACCTTTCCTTAAACAACACATTAAAGTACATGGATAAATCATTTAATGAAAAAATTATGCGCAAAGCAATTGCGCTTTCGGAAAAAAGTGTTCATACCGGCGGAGGTCCCTTTGGTGCGATTATCGTTAAAGACGGCAAAATTATTGCCTCAGGTCATAACATGGTAACACTTAAAAACGACCCTACTGCACATGCGGAAATATCCGTTATCAGAAAAGCCGCACGTAAACTCGGCAGTTTTTCTCTATCCGGTTGTGAAATTTATACTTCGTGCGAACCCTGTCCAATGTGTCTTTCTGCAATATACTGGGCGAGAATAGATAAAATCTATTATGCCAATACAAAGAAAGATGCGGCAAAAATATCTTTTGACGATTCATTTATATACGAACAAATTGCGCTACCGTACAGTAAACGCTCAATCCCTGTCGTTCAACTTCTCCGCAATGAAGCAGTTGAAGTATTTGAAATATGGAAAAATAAAACGGATAAGACTGCATATTAACAGGATTGGGCATTAGAACTATCAATAATCAGCAGTATGGCTTGTCTATTATTATTGAGTGATATATAATATCATCAAATCGTACTCATACGCATACTGTCCATCCTTATAAAGGTAAACAGCAATAATGTAAAACCCCACAAAGACGAGCCGCCGTAGCTGAAAAACGGCAATGGAATACCTATTACCGGCAGAAGCCCTATAGTCATTCCGATATTTATAAAAACATGCAGAAAAATTATGCTCGCAGTGCAATATCCGTAAATACGGTACAGGCTGTTCCGCTGCCGCTCGGCAAGCATTATTATTCGCAGCAACATCATCAAAAATAAACTTAACACAATCGTTGTTCCGACAAATCCCCACTCCTCACCTATTGTGCAAAAAATAAAATCGGTGCTTTGCTCCGGCACAAAATTAAATTTCGTCTGCGTTCCGTCAAGGTATCCTTTACCGAGAAATCCACCTGAACCAATTGCTATTTTAGATTGATTTACGTTATATCCCACACCTTTCGTATCAACCTCTTTGCCGAGCAAAACATTTATTCTTGATTTTTGATGCGGACTTAATCTGTCAAACATATAACGGGCTCCGAAAACAATTGCGGAACAGACAAGGAAAACAAAAAGAATAACAACAACTTTTCCAAATGTTTTTTTTCCGTAAAAAAAGACTGCAAGAGCCACAATCCCCAGTCCTCCTATAACCCAATATTGATGAACAAGCATTGACATTATAAAAAGGAAGATAACAAACGCACCTGTTAAAAGAACGCGCCCCGACATACCTTCACGATAGAGTACAAGAAAAAATGAAAAATATACAAGCGCAGAGCCGGCATCAGGTTGAATCATTATAAGCAGCATTGGAATTGCGAACCATATTGCCGATTTTACCTGCGAAAAAACACGCTTCATATTTATATCGGGCGAACTTATATATTTTGAAAACGCAAGAGCCGTTGTAAACTTTGCAAATTCGGCAGGCTGAATGGAGATATTTCCTAACCGTATCCACGCTTTTGCTCCCGAAATTTCAGTACCCACCACAAGAACAAGTATCAAAAGTATTGCTGTGACGCCGTAAAGAAAGTATGAATATCTGATCATAATACCAATATCCGTAATCATCACAACTATTGCTATAATAAATGCTAAACCTATAAACAGCAACTGTTTTCCATAGCGGCTCAAAAGTGAAAATGTACCCGCTGTGTCGGGGTCAAAAACAGCAGAGTAAATATTGAACCAGCCGATAACCACAAGTGCGACATAGATAACTATAAGTGTTTTGTCTATACTGAACCACCATTTTTTTCCTGTTTCCCTGCGGTTATACATATCTGTAATTTATTATTTATCTCTTTATTCCATTATTAAAAACTGCCTCTTTAATATATCTTTCCAAATCCATACGTTTTACCGTTCCCGTAAGATATTTTTCTATAAGCAAACTTGCAAGAGGTGCGCTCCATGTACCGCCGAAACCACTGTTTTCAATGAAAACGGAAATCGCTATTTCAGGATTATCCATCGGTGCAAAACCAATAAATACGGCATGATCTTCCCCATGAGGATTTTGCGCCGTACCTGTTTTTCCACACACAACAATATTGTCTATACGCGCTCTGCGTGCCGTACCTCCTGCTTCGTGAACCACACCATACATACCCTTTATCACAGGCACATACCAAATAGAATCAATACCAGCCCAGTGCTTTACCGTATCTATCTTCCGGGTATGCCCGCCATCGCCAATAGAACGGACAAGATGAGGTGTATGGTAAAATCCCCTGTTTGCAATTATTGCAGCAAGGTTTGCCATCTGTAAAGGAATAAGCCCGACTTCACCCTGACCTATACCGACCGAATAAATTGTGTAGAAATTCCATGGACCTTTATAACGTTTGTTATAATAAGCACTGTCGGGAATAAGCCCGCTTTTTACATTCGCAATATCAATACCGAGTTGCGTACCAAAGCCGAATTTTGTGATACGATTTTTCCACTCTTCAAGACCAAGTTTGCTGTCGGCAGAACTGTTTTTATCTTTGCCCTGCATTATAATTTTTCTGAAAACACCGTAGAAATAGGGATTGCACGACATTTTAATACCTTCCGACACAGAAACAGCCGAAGGATGACTATGGCAATCAACTAAACTTTTATCACAACTAAAAGCAAAATTCGGCGTAATCACTTCTTCCTGCAATCCTATAAGCGCGTGAGCGAGTTTAAAAATAGAACCGGGTGGATAAGATGCCATAATCGCCCTGTCAAAAAGCGGTTTTGACGGGTCATTCAGCAATTTGGAATAATTCGCACTGCGCACTCTGCCGACTAATAAATTAGGATCGTAAGTCGGAGAGGAAACGTAAGCAAGAACTTCCCCTGTGGACGGCTCTATTGCGATAATACTGCCGCGCTTGTTTTTCATAAGTTCTTCGGCATACTCCTGTAAGGAAATACTCAAAGTCGTATGAAGAGCAGTACCCGGAATTGCCACACTGTCGTATTTTCCGTATTTGTAACTACCCCGCTCACGATTGTGGACATCAACCATCACCACATTAACACCTTTTTTGCCGCGCAATTCCTCCTCATAATATTTCTCTAATCCGCTTTTGCCGATATAGTCACCGAGGCGATAGTAACTGTTTGCAACAAGATCTTTTTCGTCTGTTTCCCCGACATTGCCCAATACGTGCGCTGCTATCGGCTTGGGGTAGCGGCGCAATGTTCTTGACTGAACGTAAAAGCCATTAAAAGAATGTAAATATTCCTGTAACTGACCATACATTTCCTTTGATATTTGTTTTTCAAAAATACTCGGTGCGTAACGTGAAAATTTTTTGGCTTTTTTCAGTCTATCCTGACATTCTTCAGGAGATAATCGAAGGATCCTTGACAGTAAGTCCCAATTCATATCATCCTCAATTTGCATTGGCACTACCATTAAATCGTAAATTTGTTCGTTATATACAAAAAGTTCTCCGTTTCTATCGTACATAAGCCCGCGCCCCGGATATTGAATCTTATATCTGAACGCATTGTTGGAAGCATCCACACGATATTTGTCGTCTATTATCTGAATATAGAATAAACGCAACCAGTAAAGAACTATTACCCCAACAAAAATAATCACTATTATTAGCCGTTTTGTTAAATTTAGCATTGTAAATCAATGGGGGTTAATTCATTTCTAATTGATGTCCGGAGTTAATACCTCAGCCTTGTTGTCTTTCCTGTCGTAGAGTGATATTTTAAAATATTTTTTTTGCTGTGGAAATAATGATAATAAAAATTCCGCTTCGCCCGCATCTATGCTGTAAGTAATTGTACCTTTCATAGAGCCGTTCGATGATACAGGTTCGAGATTGTTTATATTGTAATCGTATAATATTTTCGTGCTGTTATAAATTACGGTATCCTCTGTTGCAACAAGTACCGCATTTCCCTGAACGCTATCCCAAAATATAACTCTTCCGGTATCCGTACTCCCTGCATCTCTTACGTACGGAGTCATTGTTATCCGACTCACATCCCCATCTCCATCTTCAAAATATATTGTTACATCAAGCGAACTGCCTGTGTTCACCATATCTCTGAATTCCACACGCGGTTCAGGCGGAAAATTATCTTCGGTTTTTTCGCATCCCGAAAAAAATGCAATAACTGCAAGCAGTAAAAAAAAACGATGTATCTTTGACATTTCACCACAAAGTTAAAAAAGATTTAACTATGAATAGCGAACAACAGTTTAATATATCGGCACTTGAACTTTACAAATTGCACAGCGGGAAGAACCCTGTTTATGAAAAATATATTTCTCTCGTTGCAAAGAGTTTTCCGCATAAGCCACAGCATTATTCACAAATCCCCTGTCTGCCCATTGAATTTTTCAGAACACAAAAAGTCTTTTTAAATGGGGTGGTTGATATTGATTTTTTTGAAAGTTCCGGAACGACCGGTGAAACAAGCCGCCACTACATTGCCGATTTCTCTGTTTACCGCGAAAGTTTGCTTAAAACATTCACATTTTTTCTCGGCAATCCGAAAGATTTTGCTATTGTCGCATTGCTGCCTCATTATTTGGAACGAAAACATTCGTCACTTATTTATATGGTAAAAACGCTTATTGAAGAAAGCGGACATCCTGCTAACGGTTTCTTCCTTTACGACCACGAAAAACTTTACGATACGCTTATGCAACTTGAAAGCAGAAAGCAAAAAACATTGCTTATCGGTGTTTCATTTGCACTTCTTGATTTCGCAGATTTTTTGCAAGAGCCGTTGGAATTGCGCCATACTTTTATTATGGAAACAGGCGGGATGAAAGGACGAAAGGAAGAAATTACGCGCTCGCAACTGCACTCTCGGTTGCGTACCGCTTTCGGCGTAAAGCACGTTTATTCCGAATACGGAATGGCTGAACTTTTTTCACAGGCATATCTTTTGGATGACGGTAAATTTCGTTGCCCGCCTCAAATGAAAATAATGCTTCGCTCTGTTTACGATCCTTTTGAAACTGTTGAAGAATTCGGTAAAACAGGCGGAATAAATATTATTGATTTGTCAAACATTCACTCCTGCCCTTTTATTCAAACGCAAGATTTGGGGCGGTTATATCCCGACGGCAGTTTTGATGTTACAGGTCGATACGACAGCAGTCAAATTCGCGGCTGTAATTTACTGTCTTCATAAATCTAAAAACAGGATAGTTTTATCCGGCTCATAATGCACGAAAAATAAATTTTACTACAATGGCACACATTTTGCTTGCGTTATATGTCAAGTAAAAATCAATATGAAAAAAATTATAATCTTTCTTTTATTCATTCCGTTCTCGCTATCCGCACAACAGTTCTCAGCCACCGTTATTGATTTCCGCACAAATGATCGTCTTGAATTTGTGAGTGTCGCCATTATGGAAGACGCAACAAAACGTATTCTGCAAGGCGCAGTTACAACGGCAGACGGAAAAGTACTTATAGACAAAATTCCACTTGAAAAAAAAGTTGTTGCAAAATTTAGTTTTATCGGCTATGAAACTTATATATCCGAGCCTTTTACTCTTACACGTGAACATCCGAATAAACGCGGCGGGATTGTAATGCTGAAACCAAGTGCGCAATCGCTGCAAGCGGTAGAAGTAGAGGGCGAAAAGCAATTGATTGAATATAAACTTGACAAAAAAATCGTAAACATCACCCAGTCACTCGTGAGCGAAGGCGGAACAGCAGTTGATGTTTTCCAAAATGTTCCCGGCGTTACCGTTGACGAGGACGGTAATGTTTCAATGAAAGGCAGCAGCGGCGTAACACTGCTTATTGACGGCAAACCTGCCGTATTAAGCGGAATGGGTCTTGACCAGATACCCGCTGCAAGTATTGAAACTATCGAACTTATTTCAAATCCGTCTGCGAAATATAATCCCGAAGGGATGTCGGGCATTATCAACATAAAATTAAAACAGGGCAGTAAAAAAGTTGGTGTAAACGGTACTGTTAATGCTTCCGGCGGCATTGCTTTTGACAAAGAAAATCCACTTGCCGGATATAATCTTAATACTAATCTTAACTTCGGAATATCAAAAGACTTTTCGGTTATTTTCGCTCTCGGCGGCAATTTCAGGCAGCGTACTTCAAGCGGACGCAGTGATATTTTCACTCGTATTGACACCGGCACTGTCGGTTGGCAACACGGCGAGCAAAGCAGTACCGGCAATGGCTACGGAGGTAATGCCCGACTTGGTTTCGACTGGAGAATCAATCAAAAACATTCTTTGCTTTTTTCCGTAAACGGCGGACTGTTTGCCAATCAAAGAACTAATATAAATCCTTCTGCAACTAATTCATATCTGTTTGCGGGCGACTCCTATAAATATGATCCCCGCAATCCTGATATGTCTATCGCTTCGGATGCTTCAACACAATGGCTCAACAGTGCATATACCGATTCACGCAACAGTATGCTCTGGGCTAATACGAATGCGGTAGTTTCCTATAAATGGGACGGCAACAGGAAAGACGAAGAACTTACTTTAGACGCGTCTTTTAATTATTCTTTTCCGGAACAGGACGGCGAAAGTGAACGTGCGCGTGTTACACGCGGACAGGACGGCACAGTAACCGATTCTAATATTTATAATCAGAAAAGCCGTGTTACCGGCAACGGTATTGATTTTGACGGACAGATAAATTATGTTTATCCGATTAACGGGAATATGAAAATAGAAGTCGGCGAACAAAGTAAAGTCCGCACAAATGCTTCGTATCAGACACAGGATATTGCAGAAGATTTAAGCGGATTGCAGGATCCCACTCTTGACTTTAAATATCTTGAACAAAATCATGGCTTGTATTTTAATTATATGACAACTTTCGGAAACTTCTCAATGCAGGCCGGAATCCGTTATGAGGTTGCGGCGATGAACGCTAACACGAAGTCCGAAAGCCGCGATACGACTTTTGATTATTTTTATCATCGTCTTTATCCCGCACTGCACCTGTCGTACAAAATCTCCAAATTGCAGGAAATACAGTTAAGTTATTCACGCAGAGTAAACCGCCCGCGTCCATGGAATTTGAATCCGTTTATTGATTACAGTAACTATCCTGTCAGCATTAACTACGGCAATCCTGCACTGAAACCCGAAGATGTTCATTCATTGGAATTAAATTATCAAATATTTTTTAAGAAAGCAGGAACCATTTCCGCAACAGCGTATTACCGCCATACTAACGATGTTATCCGCCGTTATATTTTTGAAGATGAACAGGGTGTACAGCATAATACTTCCATAAATTATGCAAGCAGTATGAATTTCGGGCTTGATTTATCGTATGACGTTACATTATGGCAAATTTGGCGTATAAGTTTGAGCGGCGGATTTTACAGAAACCTTGTTAATGGCGGCGGAGACGCTTACCTTAACAGCGAGGGCTACAGTTATAACATGCGTTGGAATAATACGCTTAATCTGCCTTTACAGTTTACTGTGCAACTTTCCGCTTCTTACAGAGGACCTGAGTACTGGGGGCAGACACAAATGGATGAGCGTTTCGACGCCGATATTGCGCTGCGTAAAAGTTTCCTGAACCGTAAACTTGTTGTGGGGCTGCGGCTGTCGGATATTTTCAATACACGTCAGTTTAACCGCTTTGTTACAGGCAATAACTTTGAGCAATACAGCGTACGCAAAAGTGCTTCGTCCCGCGCACTGTACCTGACCGTAACGTATAATATCAATCAGGCATTCCGCGAAAGGCAACGCAAACGTTCATTTAATATTGAAGGTACGGCTGACGGTGTTTCCGATAACGGAGATTTGTAGTGATCCTTACAGGGCGGCAATGCCCGGCAGTGTCTTGCCTTCAAGGTATTCAATCATTGCACCGCCGCCTGTGGAAATATAACTGATTTGCGAAGCGATACCGAGTTTTTTAACTGCTGCGATTGAATCGCCGCCGCCAACGGCGGAAAATGCGCCCTGCTGCGATATTTCACCAACTGTTTTACCGATTTCAAGAGTGCCGGTTGCAAAATTATCCATTTCAAAAACACCGAGAGGTCCATTCCAAAGAATGGTTTTTGAATTGCGGACAATATTCTTAAACTTCTCAATACTTGCAGCACCAATATCCAACCCTTCCCAGCCGTCCGGAATTTCCATTGTGGGAACTGTCTTGCGATTTGCCTCATTATCAAAAGCGTCCGCAACAACGGTATCTTCAGGCAGAGCAAAAACAACATTTTTTTCCTTGCAAACTTCCATAACTTCACGTGCAATGTCAATCTTGTCGTCCTCGTGAATTGAGTTGCCCACAGTACCGCCAAGTGCTTTTATAAACGTGTATGCCATACCGCCGCCGACAATGAGATTATCTACTTTTTCCGCCATATTTTTAAGAACGTCTATCTTGCTCGAAACTTTTGAACCTCCTATTATTGCAGTAAAAGGACGAGCGGGCGTTTTTAATAATTTTTCAAGATTTACTATTTCATGTTCGAGAAGTTTTCCCGCGTATTTATCATTTGGGAAAAACTTTGCAATAATGGCTGTCGAACTGTGGGCGCGGTGTGTCGTGCCAAAAGCGTCGTTTACATATACATTGCCGTAAGAAGCAAGTTTTTCGGCAAATTCTTCACTGCCTTTTGTTTCACCTTTTACAAAGCGCACGTTTTCAAGCATAAGAATTTCACCACTGCGCAATGCCTCCGCCTGTGCTGCGGTTTTATCACCGAAACAGTCGCCCGCGAGGGTTACTTCGCGACCGAGAAGCGATTTAAGGTGTTCTGCAACCGGAGCAAGCGAAAACGCTTCTTCGTAGCCTGTACCTTCAGGACGCCCCAAATGCGCCATAATAATTACTGCCGCATTATGTTCAAGCAAATATTTAATGGTGGGCAAACTCTCAACAATACGAGTGTCGTCCGTAATAACACCATCTTTAAGCGGAACATTAAGTTCACAGCGCAAGAGTACTTTCTTGCCGTCAAAACTTCCTTCTGTCAATATTTTCATAAGATTTTAATTTTTTACATGTTAATTTTCGTGCAAAGGTAATAAAAAAGCGGCGATCTGTGAAAACCGCCGCCTTTTTTACTATTCAGAATAACTTCAAGTATCCCTGTAATGCACTCATTACTTAACAAGTACTTTTTCGCTTTTTATTATGCCGTTCTTACCGTAAAGGACAACTACAATAACCTGATTGCGGAAAGTTGTTGTAACAAGAACGTTATCACGGCTGTGAACGGAATATCTCTGCAATACCGCACCATTAACCGAAGTTAACGCAATGCTTTCAATATATTCGTTTTTCAAGTTAATAACGTTTATCTGTCCGCCCGAAACATATATCTTAAAAGTAGAAGCAGAACGCATATCTTCAACAGCAACTTCCTCAAGCGTATTGAAATTATCGACATTTGCCCAATTGCTTGCACGATTGTTATCGCAGAGATTTCTTACTCTCCATGTGTAAGCAGTATTCGGAGTAAGATTTGCCAAAGAACGTGTTGTTTCGGCATTTATTTCGCCTGCGGTATCCCATACATCAACATTGACACTGCGATAGGTTACAACAAATTCAAAGTAGTCGGCAGGAGCGTCCCACTGCAAAGTTGCAGATGTTGCGGCAACCGCAGTCGCCTGTAAATTTGTTACGAGCGGGCAAGGCGGAACTGATGTGGTATTAAACGGCAACGGCTCGCTCCACGTGCTGGTTTCATCACCACAAATACTGCGGACACGCACCTGATAACTTCTTTCCGCCGTAAGACCTGAAAGCGTTACGGTTGTATCTCCGATAATACTTGTAGTATAGTTGCCCGAAGAACCCGAACGGTAGCCGTATTCATAACTGCCTGCTCCGTTATTTGACCATGAAACAACGGCACTGTAATAAGCAGGCGTTACTGCAATATTTTCCGGAGTAAAGCAAGTAATCGGCGCAGCCGTAACACTCTCTATTGCCGACCAGTCGCTTGTATCGCCGATACCGTTACCGCATTTGCTTTGAACGCGGTATTCATATATTATACCCTCTTCAAGCGGCGAAACAGTATAAGTATTTTCGGCAGTAAAATCATTTATCCACGCCGACGGAGTTGCTCCAACCGAATCAAGAGTACGAATTTGAACATTGTATCCTGCAACTAAAGCAGGACCTGTCCATGTTACTGTTGCAGAAGTTGACGTAACCACTGTTGCCCTGAGATTTGAGGGAACATCACATACTTCTGTTACAACGGTATTAACAATATTGCTCCAAGTTGTGTCGCCGCCGCAAAGATAACCAATGCTAAAATCGTATGCTCCGGCAGCAGCAGGATTATACCTGTAAGAAGTACCTGCAACATCTTTTATTCCAAGAACAGTTCCATCTCCATTATATACTTTTACCATATAGTCTGAAACACCACCGGAAGCAATATTCCATACAATATCAATACTGTCAACAGAAGCCTGCGTAATGGCAAGACCGTCTACAGGCGTACACGCATTTTCTATAACAACATTATCCAAATATACTAAAGATGCGGGTGTAACATCTGTAGTAACATAGTTAAACCCTATTCTGCCTGCAACAGTTAAATTTTGCTCTATAACATTTGATAAATCAAGTTCATAATGAACAGAATCATTACCTGAGAAAGTGCTTATAATAGCAGCAGAATCCAATTCAAGTAAAAGATTGGCTTTTGTTATGGTTACCGTATCGTCAGCAGAATGAGGTATAAAAGCAACATAGAATTTTGCACCGGGGGTTAATCCTGTTACATCGCTCAAAGCAACAGCAGCCGATTGTTTTACTGCCATATCAAAAGCAATTTTCGTATCGGATTTCAAATTTTGAATTTCTCTTGTTACAAACCAGCCTATTCTCGGATTTGCAGTTGCACCGGAATGCTTTAAAATCATTGCCTGATTTTGACCATTATTATACAAATAGTTATCATAAGTACCTTTCCATTGATAAACGCGCCCATAAAGCAGATATGCATAATTTGCCGTATATAGATTATGAGGATATTTGTAAATCTTTCCACTTGTATTTGTATCGTTAAACACATCATACGGAGCAACATCGGAAAATCTGAATTCATCCCAAAAAGCCGGGAAATACTTTAGTCCGGCAGTACTTGCCGCATTTGCAATATCTGTGAAACTCATATCAAAATTATCGCGAAACGGCAAAGTATTATATCCTGTATAAAAATAAAAATCCCTTACAGGTACATAAGGAGAAACTTTACCGACAGCGCATACTGCACTGATTTCCAAATTCATCAATTGTGCTTGCGGGAGATTTGTAAGAATAACGGTATCACGGTTTACACGCACTGTTGTCCACGTATTATCGCTTGCCGATTTATAGCGCACGTCAAACGCAGTTGCATCGGTTATATCCTGACTCTTCCATCCGACAATAGCACTTGTGCCGTCTAAAGTAACATAAATATCGCTTGCTGCAACAGGATCGCAGTCAGGAATATCTTCAATTATGAAATTGCTGATTGCTACATTCCGGTATGATGTACCGTCAGCCATAATATTATTCCAACGCATTCTGAATTTAAAAGTAGTTGTTGCATTGGGCATTCGTATTTTCAAATCTGATCTGGAAGATGAAATATTCGGCATGGCGTCTTTAACCCACATATCAGCTACAGTATAGTTTATGCCATCTGTCGTATATTCAAAGTAAAACGTATCTTTTTCAGTAAAACTCTGAGCAAGCGCAACACTGGTACTTCCAATTCTGCTGTAACCGGTAATACCAAACTTAGCACGCACACCGTTAACGCTTTCCGTTTTTATATAAGGACTTTCTATTAAAACGTTGCTATCTTCCGGATAAATTTGTGACGGAGTAAAGCCGTTGAGTGTCTGAGAAGTCCGAAATATAAGTCCGCCTGCCGTATTTACAGTCCAACCTGTGGGCGCAGTAAACCGAACGTAAGTTTGTTCAAAATTAATCGTATAAGGCGTAACAGGCATTGTGAAAACAGAAATACGCTCGCTTACGGTTGAGTATTCACCTTTGGAATTTTTTGTCCACACAGCGAAGTGATATTTGCGGTTTGGCTGTATATTATCATTATAGATAAAATCATTTACGCCTGTTCCCTTATAAATAACAATGCCCGCATTAGGCAAATTATCGCAACCCTGATAGGGCGAAACTCTCATCTGATTGGGACACTGGTCATACGGATCCTGTAAATTGGAATTATATTCTAATGTATCGCCAATATTGACAATTCCTGCAGGAATTCCGAAAAATCCCTGCATGGGGGTTGGGTTACCATTTGCCCCTCCTCCCGGATGAGGGCTTAAAGCTATAATTATGGAATCTACTGCATTATTTGCAGAGGCAGATAACAGGATTCCCGAATCGGTAGCAGTAACCGTAAATGATGTTGGGGGCAGAGGCATAAATTCGGCACTGTCCACAATAACAGAGCTATACTCTTTGCCGATGCAATTAGAATTTACCAAATAAGCATAGAAATATTTTTTTGCGTAAGATGGAATATCTTGTTTCCAGCCATCAACAGTACCATCGGTACTTGGCGTCGTGACGTTTGGTGTTTGAAAATTGACGGTAGCGGCAAGAGCACCCTCTTTAAGCAACGTCATCCCGCTAATATCGGATGTTTTTACGTCGGAAGTATAAATTTCATAGCCGTCAGCACCTGCGGCAGGCAGTAAAACAGTGCCTTTAATAAATGTAGATGCACGATCGTTTATACTGAAAGATGTTGCGGAAGCAGTTGGAACAGTACATGGATCCGGCACTGACCACGTAAATCTTAAACCCGCCGGAAGAAAGTGTGAGTTTCCAAGCGATGAACGCGCACTCGTAGATTGTGACATTACCGTTTGTGTCCAGTCTCTTGAATTACCTGCAGGTAACCTTAAATGAATATCCGAAGTCGGATAGCATGCTTTAGCAATACCAATACCAAACCATGCTCTAGCAAGGATAACGTACATATCCCCAAAAATTATTTGAATATCATTAGATGTTTCATACAATTTTATTTGATATGAAATGCTGTCTGCTCCGGAGGCGTCGTAGCCTAAATTAAGAAATTCAACAGTTAAAACTCTGTTCGGCTGCGCCCCCTCTAACATATAACTGATTGAAGTATTGTAACGTCCATATACGTTCTCATCAGCGTCCAAACCTATACTTTCGTTAGATAAAATGCCTTTGCTATTGGCGTCGTCACTTGATTTGCCGAAATGTAAAGAAACACTGTCTTTACCAAGTTTAATAAAACCGCGTCCCGAAATAAGGAACTCGTTAAATGTGTCTCCATGAAAAACGAAATCGAAGCCGATCGGGAAACCGTTTTCAGCATAACCTTCTACCGAAGGAATAACAACATTGTCGGGAAAAGCGGCGGCAATTGTTGTTTGACCTGCGCCAACAGTGTCGGAAATAGCCGTTACCCGCATACTTCCAACAAGCGGAGTAAGCGTTTTCGCGTTTGTGTCCCACGCAAATTTATAAAGTTGCGGCGAATAACTTTGCCCTTGCAACACTCCAATTAAGCAAAGGGAAAGAACAAGGATTGAATAAAATTTTCTCATTTCTGTTTTATTATTTTAGTGAATAAATGGTTGGCTATTTTATATTTTTATTTAATTACTAATTTTATAGTTTCAACACCCGCAGATGTTCTTAATCTTGCTATATAAATGCCTTTTGAGAGCGAGCTTGTATTCCATACAACACTTTCTTCCATGCCGGCAACAGTACCTTTAAAAACTGTTGCGGCTGTTTTGCCGACAGCATTTAAAATACTTATTTCAATTTTTTGTCCTTCAAGCCCTTTTACCGTAAAAGACGCTTCGCCTGCAACAGGGTTGCTTGCAACAAAAAAGTGAGTATTGCCTGTATTTGCTTTTGCAGACGCTTCATTTGCAGTAATCGGAGGCTGACCATCTCCAATACTGCCGTTTTTGTTGATATTTTGCCCCCAAACAGAATTTTGATCTATTAAATTTGTGGAAAGCGGACGATTATCACTCCAAAGAGCTACCCATTGGTCTTGCGAAAACGGCAATACCATAAGGTTCGATTTGGAGTAAATATGTTCGTCATCATCCGTAATACTTGTAAAAGTAACATTCCATAAAGAATCACCTGCCGGAGTGCGTTTCTGCGCATAGCCCGCAAAGTCATTTTGACCGTTTGTCGTTTCAAGGTAGAAAAAAGCGGGGTTGCCATCGTCATCAATACCCATTGAAGGATAGGAAACACGGCGTTCCAACATTGGAGCAACCTCAACACCATTAGCATCCCAAATAAGTTCACCTGTAAGAGATATTTTTTGCCCCACCATATTGCTCCAGGTTTGACCGCTGCTCATTTCGCACCACATATAATAAACAAATTTATTAACAGGATCGTATATTCCTGTTGGTGAGAATTGACGAATATTGTTTTTCATACCGAGTTTAACACCGTCGGTACCTGCTGAAAAAACGATCTCCCCATTTCTGTTTATATAAGAACAATACGCATCTTCAAAATTGTCGTTGTCCGGGTCGGCGTACCAGCTTATAAATGCTCCGCGCTCAACAGGCAACACTTTTATATTAGTATGAAGCGGAGCCACAGGGAAGCCGCCTTTGTTGTAAATAACAGTATGGGGCCACACTTCGTTACCACCGGCATCAAGTTTTTGAGCCGCAATAGAATTATAAACAATTATAAATTCATTATTACCTCCGTCTATGAGTTTCGCATTTGAGCCATTGGGCAACAGATCTTTAAGCCATATAACCGCACCTGTTTCAGCGTTAAGACGCGCTATTTTTGTTTTAAGGTTCCCTGCTTCCTCCTGAGAATATGCCACAATAATACTGCCGTTTTCAAGAGCAATAGCATTTGTTTGTGCGATTAAGTCGTGCGGCGTGCTGTCTATTGAAACGCCATTTTCTCCCCAAAGATGCTCGCCCGTTTTGCTTACTTTGTACAAAGTAAGATTCATTTTATACCATTTATAAGACCCCGACGGATGCATTTCGCCGAAAGTATCATAGCGGCAATCGGGAACAGCAACCATAATATTATCGTCGCCGTCTATAAACAGGTATTCGTTAACCATTGTAAATGTCCTGTTCGGACTACTGAAAACTTTTGCAGAATCCCAAACAGGAGTACCGTCGGAATTATAAAGCATAAGTACGTGTTTAAGGAAAAATGCCGTATCGCCAATTCCTGTCGGAAAATATCCGTCAGGTTTATTGTAATAAACAGCAATAGTACCGTCGGAAAGAACACGGCTGTCCCAGTCGTAAACGTTGTTTTCCAAAGCAAGTTGATTGTTTTCGGTTGGATCGGAACTCCACTGCGCTTTAACAGGGATTGTAAGAACCAGGGTAATCAGAATAAAAAGAATTTGTTTCATACGAAAATAGTTTAATTTTAGAATAATTGTTTTTTATGGGTTATTTTTTTAGACGGTATTTCCAACGCCACTAAGTAACAATGGCAAGATCAATGTGTACGCGTTATTATTAGTAGTGAGATTTAGGAATAAGTTGCGACTTTACGTTCACAAAATTCAGGATATTTTTATGATTTATATTCGGCAGTACTGTCTTTTGTGCGGCGGCCGATACCGCAATAGTGAATACTATGATCAAAAGTAGAACGGAAATTTTGGACATACGGGTATCTTGAATAATATATTATACAAATATAGCGAAATTATGCGAGTATAGCAAACTCAGTGAAATTATTGCCAAAGTGAACTTTCAGGGATTTTTCACCCCATTCGGCAGGCATATTCCAAAATTTATATCACTACAAGTTTTTTATTATTGATAAAATATATTCCCGTTTTGTCCGGAGCCTTAATAAATAAGCCGTCCGAACGCTCGTCCACCGTTAAACGCTGTAATAATCTGCCTGTAATATCACGAATTTCTACTACTCTCGCTTTCTCAATTCTCACATATTCTCCCGCACGTACAGGATTGGGACAGATACCTGAGTTTTTATGCTGCAATCTTTCAGTGATAACAGACGGCTGTTGTCCGTGAACCGTAAACGTTTGCTGAGCGGCGGCAGGATTATAGTTATCATCCCCAGCCTGACTTACCGTAATGGTTACTGTGCCGGAATCAACAATTGTTGCTAATCCGCCGGATGAAACCGTTACGACATTCGTATCACTGCTCCTGTAAATAAGCGGCAATGCGGTATTTACGGACGCATTTATATTAAAAGGCAAATCGTACCACTGTTTATCTTCAATAGCAGGAAAAGTAATTATCTGGTCTGATTTATATACAGTTAGAGAAACCGTTGCGTACAGTACAACATCTGTATAATCGTAGTTAACCGTATCGTTGGGATTAAATACCATTTTATAACCGGTATTATTTACTGTCGGCACGGTATCAGGATTTTCCCACGCAAATGTGCCGTCTCCGGAGCCGTCTGCAAGAGTTACGTTCCGCAGTTTCTGCGCGGGATTGTATGTTACCGCATTCGTTTTTGGAAAAACTACAGGAGGTGCGGCAGGAAAATCCTGTTTTACAATCGTTACGGTATATGTTCTAACGCCATTGTTACTCCAGCTATCCTCAACCTTTATTTCAACAACGTTACTGTCGCTTGCAGACAGTATTTTGCCTTTAACATTGCCGCTTACGGCAGAATAGGGCGAATTGGCTTCACCTTCAATATCTATGCTTGTAACGTTACCCGGCACAGTAACAGTGTATTGCCTTATGCCTGCGTTAAACTCGGGCGAAAGCGTTCCTGCGCTTAAATTTATATTTCTAAGAAAATTATCGGTGTACGGTAATTCGGAGGAATAATTTGCTATTAACTCCTTTGTTTGGCGAATTGTCTTTGCATTATTGCTTTCCGACTCGCTTCCGACAGGAACTCCTCCAAAAGAAATATTGGGGTCGGAGAAATAAGGAATACGCGGAAAGAAACCGCTGCTCGAATTTTCATACGTCATAACCGTACAGAAATTATCGCCATTTGTTGTTGTTCCCTTATATCCGTGAGAATAACCGTAAAGTGAATTATTATCGGTTTCTTTATGGTGTCCGCAGCCGAAGTTATGTCCCATTTCGTGAACCATAACATACCCTGACGAAAGTGCCTTAAATTTCATTACCGAAAAAGCACTGCTCGGGCTACCGCCGTAACCATCACTATTGAGTATGTACCCTGCACCCAGCACGCCGGACGAATTATCGCCGACTACCATTAAGACCATATCGGCATTATACTGTGTACGCAAGGCATGTGCTTCGTCTGCCTCATCGTCCGCTACTTTTCTGAGTTTTACAAGATCGTTGTTTGTGTTCGTTGCCGATTCGGTGTAATTCACCTCCTGTATGTGTACTATTCTAAATGTAACGTTTGTATTTGAATTTTGCATTACCAGATTGGCACGTTGCACTGACCGGTTTATCAGAGTGTCAATAGCCATACTGTCTTTAACAGCCATTGCATTTGCTGCCGAAGTATAAAGTACCAGAAGATCAACCGTAACGGCGGCATTGCTCTCTGCCGCTGCGCGTAATGGTACTTTTACTTTTGTCTGACGTATATTTTCCGTATCTGGAACAGCACCGCAGGTAAACGGTTGTGCCGCTGCCGTCACAATACTGCCAAGCATGACGAATAACAGGAATGTATTTTTCTTCATGAAACAAAGATACTCAAAAATCCCGCCTTATACGTGGCAATCTTTTTAAAAGTTTACCGAAATTTCATACGATTATAACTCATAAACCGCTACTGCAGCCGAGTCCCCGATGCCGGCTTTTTACACGTTCGTCTTATTAAAAATAATGTCAGTGTTTAATCACTTTAGCAAACAAATGATTATCCGGCATGTAAATTTTCACAAAATAAATGCCCGAAGGATAAACACGCATGTCTATCTTATTACTCTTTGTATATGAAAGTAATTTGCCTTGTGCGGAGTATATTTCAAGCGGCGTGCCGCCGGGAACATCTACCGTAATATAATCAGTTGTCGGATTAGGAAAGATTTTTACGCTGCCTGCTTTACGGAGTTCCGAAACTTCCTGTGAAAGTACAGTTCCGACAGTATCAACTCTAAAGAAAAAGTACTCGCCATAATCCCTTATATTTCTGCTCTCAAAAACAAACACGCCCGTACCTTTACGCAGTTTGTAATAACCTTGCGGTGCTTTAAGCATGCCGTCTCCAATCCAATCTTTAACTTCAATGGCATATATACCGCCATTCGGAAATACAAATGTGTCTTTGTCTATTACCTGTTCTCCCGCAGGATAAGGACCTCCCTCGTAGATTGAGTTACCGTTTCTGTCTTTAACCGCCCATGTTATCTCATCTCCCCAAAGATCGGTTCCTATTTCAAATACTATTGTATTGCTTCCCTCTACAAAAAAGGGTGCGCTGAACGAACCGAACGTTTTTGTATTCCCGCTGCGGGGCACTCCATTAACATGCGTTAATTTAAAAGAAACGCTGTTGCTTCCGGATTTCAAATCGTACTCATCTACGTCCACATCGGTAAAAATATCAGCATACGGCAGAATCGTACCCTGCCACTGCGCTGTCTGCGATGTTCCGTTAATCGTGGCTTGAAAAGTCAGTGTTTTTATGGTATCATTGCCCAAATTGCGCATTACAATGGGAAAATAATTGTAGGCATAACGCGAGCCAACAGTTTCCACAAGGTGAATTTCAGCTGTGTCTTTTTCATTTGAAAAGCCCGAAAGAACAGGCTTCATACCAACCACATTATCAACTTCATAATGATCTTCAGTAATAAAAGCAACAACTGCAAGATTGCGTAAATTAACTGCTACGTTAAGGTAATCTTCCGGCACAGTGTAGATATATTGTTTTGTAAAACTGCCATGCTGCGCAGGATTTTCAATCTCTTCACCCCACTGACCGGTTAAAAAATCTCTGAACATGTTTTCGTGATAGTAGTTGCTCGGGTCGGGCGCACCGCTTTGCGGTCCTTTTATATGGTTTTGCAACAGTGCAACATTAAGCATATATTTTACTGCTGCTTTCGGCACTTGCGTAAAATAGCCCTCTATGTCCACCCGCAATTCACGTGAAGCACTGTCAAGAACGGCATTTATCCACAAATTAACCGTTGCCGTATCCGCGTTTATGTATTTTGCCGACTTTGCCCAATCGCCGCGGCTCATGCTGCGAACACTGTCGCGGGTACTGTAATGGTCAGCGTCCGGAAAAAAATGACGGCTGATTGCTCCGTGGGGATAAGCTCCCGCTCCCATAGAATCAAGTGCAACAGCATAGTCATTACGATAATCGGGCTGTCCTGTTGACGGAACCGCGTAATAACCCGTATGATACGAAATAACGAAAAATTTACCCAAAAACGACTTATTTTGCAATGCCTCCGCCATTGCATCACCATCGGCACAGTTTCCGCATTTGATACCGGTGAAAACCTCAAGAAGTACGGACTTCTGTTCCGGCACAATGCTGACATTCACCTGCCCTTTCAACGAAACAACCGCAGCAGCAAATAATGCAATCGCCACTGTTAATATTATTCGTTTCATATTCTTACTTAATAACTAATTTTATCGCCTCAACACCTGCTTGCGTTCTTAATGTCGCCACATAAATGCCTTTTGCAAGCGTTCCGGGATTCCATGCAACAGTATTTTCATCATTAAGAACGGCACCTTTAAAAACGGTTGCAACTGTTTTACCGAAACCGTTTAAAATGCTTATCTCAACTTTTTGCTCTTTAAGCCCTTTAATTGTAAAAGATGTTTCGCCTGCAACAGGATTATTTGCAACAAAAAAGTGAGCATTGCCCATGTTTGCCTTTACAGGTGCTTCTATTGATGTAATTGTCGTGCCGATATTGCCGTCTTTGGTGATATTTTGACCCCAAACATGATCGTAATTTAATAAATCTGCGGCTTCAGGACGGTTATCGTTCCACAGAGCAATCCACTGGTTTTGTGAAAAAGGCAATACTTTAAGATTGCTTTTGTCGTAAATATGTTCGGAATCGCCCACAGTATTTGTAAAAGTTACAGTCCATAGAGAATCACCTGCGGGCGTGCGTTTTTGTGCATAACCCGCATAATCTTTTTGACCATTTGTCTGTTCAAGATATAAGAAAACAGGGTTACCCTCATCGTCAAGACCGATTGCAGGATAACCGGCGGAACGTTGCAGCATAGCACCTGTCTCAACACCGTTTGCATCCCACACCAGTTCGCCGGTAAGAGATATTTTTTGCCCCACTATACGGTGCCAGCTTTGAGTCGAATTGTCTTCACGCCATTCATAGTAAACGAATTCATTAACCGCATCGTAAATTCCTACTGGTGAAAATTTGCGGCTGTATTCCTGATAACCAAGTTTTGTACCCGCTGTGCCGGTTGAAAAGACGAGATTACCGTTCATATCAACATAAGAACAAAAAACATCCTCAAAATTATCTCCATCAGGGTCGGCATACCAGCTTATAAATACGCCGCGCTTTACAGGTATTGTTTTTATGACAGTGTAAGGAAGCGGTCCTGAAGGAAAGCCGCCCTTGTCGTAAACAACAGTGTGGGGCCATACTTCGTCGCCATTAAAATCAAGTTTTTGTACTGCAATAGAGTTATAAACAGCTATAAACTCATCATTGCCTCCGTTTATCAGTTTTGCACCTGAGGAGACATTTGAGCTGTTTACCATTAGATCTTTCTTCCATTTTATCTCACCTGTTTCGGCATCCAGGCAGACTATTTTTGTTGTAACCGGTCCGGAATAAACACCATTCTGTGCGTCTTGGGAATACGATACAACAACACTGCCGTTTTCAAGAGCAATGACGTTTGTTTGTGCAATACCGTGGTGCGGCGTCTTATCAATCGAAACACCGTTTTCGCCCCAAAGATAATCACCGTCTTTGCTTATCTTGTAAATGGACAAGTTCGGATGCCACCACTTGTAAAGTCCGCTGGGATAAAGTATGCCGAAAGTATCGTAACGGGCATCGGCAACACAAATTAAAATATTATCGTTACCGTCTATAAACACATATTCGTTAACAACTGTAAATGTTTTATTCGGAGTACTTGCAACAGTTTTTTCCCAAATAAGCGTGCCGTCTGCATTGTAGCGTTTAAGTACATGCTTTAAGAAAGATGCTGAGTCGCCAAGTCCTGTTGGACGGTATCCGTCCGGACGGTTGTAATAAACGACAAAACTGCCGTCTGAAAGAAGATGGGATTCCCAATCGTAGGTGTTTTCAAAAACAATCTGGTTGTTTTCGGTAGGATCCGTACTCCATTGAGCTTTAACGGGAATCGTAAAAGCGATGGTAACTAAAATAAAAAGAATTTTTTTCATTGTCTTATTTTTTTGTTTTTAAAATTTCACCTTTACAACTGTGGGATACACAGATACTTTTGTTTTCAAAACGACCATTGTCAGTTTATTTAAAATACCTGTAAACAGCGATACATCGCCGGCACTGTTTATTGCCAACTCCTTTATCTGCCTGCCTGTAATATCGTAAACGCAAGCACTTTCAAGAAATATTCCATCGGGATTTTGAATATACAGTGTTCCGTTTATTCCGAATGCTTTTATATTCTGCTGTTTTGCCGTCTTGCTTTCTATCACAGTGCTTTCCAAAAGAACGCTGTTCCATGCAAAACTGATATTATCTCTATTGTAAACAGGTGTTGTCCCTAATGATATTGTGCTGTCGGGAATTTGCAATTTCAATTCAAAGCCGCCGCTTCCCATCCCATCTCCCCATATATCGTAAAGCCTGAACTGAACGTATTCGTTTTTATTTATTGTTACCGTGTCAATATTTGTTTCGTTTGATATTTGATATGTTTTTGTAAAAAGTATGTCTCCTTTGGCAGAACGTACTGTTATGCTGTTCTCGTTATCCATGCCAAGCGCGGTATCCGGCGTAAAATAAATAATAAGTTTTGCCGTTTGTAATGCCGCCGTATCGATTGTCGGAAACGTATAGACTTCAGGCTTTACAAATGAGCCGTTATTTAGTGCATTACTTCTGAATTCCTGTCCGTTCGCTCTTATAACAACAATACTGTACAGATTTGTATTCCTTATTTCGTAAGGTTTTAACGGAATATGTACCTGCTTCTCGGTTTTTGAGGGAATATTCAAATCCGTAAGAGTTACGGTATCCCTGGTGCCGTTAAGCGTAAAGGCAACGTCAAGTGTTTTTAATGTATCCGTGCCTAACGAGAGTACATTAAGCGTAAAATATTGCCCGCCGTATTTATCGCCCATATCTGCCAACCCGATATGCACGTATGGTTTCTCGTAAGGATATGCAGGGGTAAGTTGCGGCTTTGCATTAACCGAATTAAGAACATTATTATGATTTAACTCTGTGAGAAAACAGATAATTTCAAGATTGTTGATATTGCAGGAGCGGTTATTGTAGTTTTGCGGAACGGTGTACGTATATGTCGTATCGAATCCGTTTGTTTCGCTGCGCAGGAGAGTATCGCCCCAAATGCTGCCGGTGAGCATTTCGCGCAATATGTGTTTATGTACGTAATTCGGATTATCGGCACTGCCTGTCTGTGTGCCGATTTGGAAATTTTCAGTAAGGGCAATGTTCAGAAGCAGTTTTGTACTGGTGGGCTTTGTGAAATATCCCTTTATGTTTATGGCAAGCACACGTGTTACAGTGTCGAGTGTTGCTGCCATTGTCAGGTTTACAGGGGCTGTATCATTAAGAATATACTTTTTAACTGTTTTCGTCCAGTCGGCGAGCGGTACATTATACGCGCTGTTGCTGATACTTGTTTGAAAAAACTGTCTGTGGAAATTGCCGCTCGGCATACCCTGTCCGCCCTGTACAGCAAAAAATGCTGCTCCTGCCTGTGTGCGGAAGTCCGGCTCACCGTCAACAGGAACGGCAAGACTGCCTGTATGATTGCAATATGCACTGAAACGATTGCCTATTGCGTTTGATATGTTTTGTATTATGTGGTGTCCGTTTGGACAGTAACTGCAATGAATACCGGTAAATTCTTCAATAAGAACGTTTTTCGGCATAAATGCTGTGCTTGGCATAGCCGCGTTTTGTGCGGCGGCAGGTGCCGCGAAAATGAGCACCATAGCTAATAGTTGAACTGAAATTTTAGACATGTTTGCAAAGGTAGCGAAATTTATTGAAATTTATTGAGATTTATTCTTTTTGATTGAATTTTTTCTTTTAATCTCCCTTTACCCTTTCTTGTTACCGAAATCAGCAGGGATTTCGCCCCACTGCGGCGTATTCCAAACGAGAATCGGGTTTGCGTAAGTATTTGTTTTGAGCCATTGCAAAGCACGCCACAGGAGTTCAAATGATTTTTGATTGAGTTCTGTCGGTTTTAATGTTGTCTTTACCTTTTTATCTCTAACCCATGCGCGTGCAGTTTTGCTATCGGTGTAAACCGGTACGTTCGGCTGATTTGTTTTGGTAAGATAGGCTAACGCGTGGACGAGCGCGAGAAATTCGCCGATATTATTTGTGCTTTGGGGAAATATGCCCTGATGAAAAATTTCGTCTTTTGTTGATGTTACAACTCCGCGATATTCCATATTACCGGGGTTACCGCTGCATGCGGCATCTACGGATATTGACTCATAAAAATACGGAATTTGATCTGCAGAAACTTTCATTTTTTCAAGAAATTTTTCAATAACCGTTGGGCTGCAATATATGGACTTTCTTCACTGTTTTTCACTTTTTGCAGTGCTTCCTCAATAAGTGCTTTGTTTGCAGAATCTTCAAAAAAATATTGCAGGATATTTGATGTTAGCGTTTCTTTTAAGATTGTTTCCATTTGCTCCACACGCTTGCGTTGAAAATACCCTGTGCTTTTAGTGTATCTTTCATAATCTTCTATTTGCGCCCAAACATCATTTATTCCATCTTTCGTATATGACGAACATATTTCCACTGTCGGCTTCCAGCCGCTTGCAGCAAGAGGGAACAGCGAAAGGGCGTTGCGTAACTGTACTGCGGCTAATTTTGCACGTTGTATATTATCTCCGTCTGCCTTGTTTATTGCAATACCGTCCGCCATCTCCATAATACCGCGCTTTATGCCTTGTAACTCGTCGCCTGTTCCTGCCACCTGCAACAGCAGAAAATAATCAACCATTCGGGTTGCGGCAGTTTCGCTCTGCCCCACCCCTACGGTTTCAACAAATATCCTGTTAAAACCTGCTGCTTCGCAAAGCACTATTGTTTCGCGAGTTTTGCGTGCTACTCCGCCAAGAGAGCCTGTTGACGGCGAGGGGCGAATAAAGGCATTTTCCATACAGGATAACTCTTCCATTCTGGTTTTATCTCCAAGAATACTGCCTTTGCTGCGTTCGCTGCTTGGGTCTATTGCAAGCACGGCAAGTTTATTACCACTGCGGACAAGATGCGTACCGAGTGCTTCTATAAATGTGCTTTTGCCTGCGCCCGGAACGCCTGTAATACCAACGCGTAAAGAATCGCCGCCGTAAGGCAGGCACTTTTCTATTATTTTTTGCGCTATTTCCTGATGTTTTGGCAACGAACTTTCTATCATGGTGATAGCACGGCTCAATATTGTGCGGTTACGCTGTAATATACCCTCGGCATAGTAATCTGCAGAAAGTTCCTGCGGACGAACATGGCGAATAAAACTACCGCCTGTAAATGCAGGGTTTACGCTTGCGGGACGCTCTACGCCGCTACGTTCTTCAAGTGCCGAATCAAATGTTCCGTCCTGATGTTCCATCACCTGCAAAGATACCGCTTTATAATCAAAAAAAATAAAAGTCGTATCTTTACAAATTTATATATTACTGATGGGACGTAAAGTTTTTATCTTGCTAACCTTGCTGACAGGCGTATTTGGATTTTTATGCGCACAGGATGACAGTATTCCGGTACTGCACCCTGTGGTGACAGACAGTAATCCCCTCGGCTCACTGCGCCGCAGCAAAGATATTACTTCCCCTATGAAATATACCGCAAAGGATTCTGTTACGGTGGAACTCCGAAAAGGCACAACACATCTTTATAACACCGCAAAAATTGACTACGAAGAGTTCAAGATTGAAGCGAATTATATGGAGATAAACTTGCGAAATTCCGAAATTTTTGCTCTGCCGACAACCGACAGCAACGGCGATACAAAAGGTCTGCCCCATTTTGAAGACGGTAAAAGTCTGTATGACGCCACTGAACTTCGCTATAATATAAAAACAGGCAAAGGGCTTATCCGCACTATTGTTACAAAGGAGGATGACCTGTATATTCACGGGGTGCTTGTAAAAAAACTTGAAGACGATATTACGTACATAAAACACGCATCTTTCACGTCCTGCGACGCGGAACATCCGCACTTTGACATACGTTCTTTCAGGGCAAAAGTAATTCCCCAAAAAGCAGTGATAATAGGTACTTCAATGATGTTTATTGAGGATATTCCAACGCCGATAATTATTCCCTTTGCGGCTATTCCCGATATGAAAAATGTTGAAAGCGGACTTATTTTTCCGCGATTCGGACAAACGGCGCGAAGCGGTTATTTTATGCAGGGACTTGGTTTTTACTGGAAAATGTGCCAGTATCTTGACTGGATGGCAGACGGCGATATTTACACTTCGGGTGACTGGGCTGTGCGCAACAAGTTTCGCTATACGTACAGGTATCGCTTCAGCGGAACATTAAATTTCGGATATTCGCAAATATATGACGGCGAAAGAGGACAACCCGGACGCGCCCACCGAGATGGTTTTAATATTCAGTGGACACACAGCAAAGCACGTGAAGCAAATCCTAACAGTAATTTTTCGGCAAATGTAAATTTCAGCAACTCTACATACAGCAAAAATTCGGGAACAGTAAACCAGTATTTGCAAAACACAACAAATTCAAATATTACGTATTCACTGCGTTTCGCGCAAAAATTAAATCTTGCCATAAATGCGGGTGCCGACTACAATACCTCAACACGTTCAATGAATTTAACGTTGCCGACACTTGTTTTTTCGGTAGATCAACTTTATCCTTTTAAACGTAAAATTCAAAAAGGAAAACGCCGCTGGTATGAAAATATTACGTTTAAATACGGACTTAATGCGGAAAATCGTTTAACGACAATAGATTCTTCGTTCTTCAGCAAGGAAACATGGAGTAATAATCTCCGCAATGGTATAAAACAAAATATTGATATAAATTCCACTGTAAAATTTTTTAAATATATAAATTGGACAAACTCCGTCAAATATACGGAGTTTTGGTATTTTGAAAATATAAGCCGTTATGAGGATTCAGGCACGATTATCACTGAAAGAAACAAAGGGTTTAAAACAACGCGCGACTTTTCTTTTAATTCCAATTTCAACACAAAAATATACGGTATTGTCCGTTTTAAAAAGAGCTATATAAAGGCTTTCAGGCATGTATTTACTCCGAGTATCGGTTTTACTTTTCGCCCTGATTTCAGTAAAAAGTTTTGGGGTGCGTATGATACTTATACGACAGCCGCCGGACAAACGGTTTTATATTCCCGCTATGCAAATGCTATTTACGGAGGACCGCAGGCGGGTATGGTAGGCAGTATAAATTTCACTCTCGGCAATACTTTTGATATGAAAGTGCGCAATAAGAAAGATACTGTTACGGGCGAAAAAAATGTTAAACTTCTTGATTATTTCAATATAAGTACATCGTACAATATTGCTGCCGATTCATTGCGCTGGGCACCGCTGACATTACGTGCCCGCACTGTGCTTTGGAATAAACTTAATATTGATGCCGGTGCTTCTTTTGACTGGTATAAAATTGACAGTAACGGAAATAAATACAATGAATTTTTTTGGGTTGGCTCGCGCGGCAAGGACTGGTTACGCTTCGCTTCGTCTGATTTTAATGTTTCCTTATCGTGGAACTTAAATCCTAAGGCAAAAACATCTCAAAACAATGCTGAAGATAATCTGCACAGTTTTGCTTCACCGCTTTTTACGGATGCCGCTTTATATTTGTCGCCTGTTGATTTTAATGTGCCATGGAATTTATCAATCGGAATGGTGTGCAATTATCGCCTTACGCCGGACTATAAAGAGGATAAGTTAAAGCATAATATTATATCTACAATAACGCTCTCAGGCAATGTTACGATAACGCCGAAATGGAAAATAACATTCGGTACAGGTTTTGATATTGTTACCCGCAAAATGACTTTTACAAATGTAACTTTCTCGCGTGATTTACATTGCTGGGATATGAGTTTCTACTGGATTCCTTTCGGATACCGCACCGAATGGAACTTCAGTATCCGTATCCGTTCGAGCGTATTCTCTGCGATAAAGTATGAGAAGCGTAATGAGGCTCGGTATTAGTTACAAAACTATGCTTTTTGATTATTCCTTTCTAAATCAGCCATTTGGATTGGTTGTTATTCAGAATAGGTAACGGATAAGTAACGAGATAACTTCATCAATTTGCCCCGCTTTGAGCAGGTTGATTAGCTTGCAACAAAGATAAAACAATTTTTTAAATTAGACATAATCTTACTCCGATGTATTGCTCTTATTGTCATCTGCATGAGATTTCAATTCTTTAATCGCTCTATCAAAATCGCTTTCATATTGCAGCATTTCTTTACGGCGATATTCTTCAAACTCTTGTGTTGCTTTTTCGATAGCCTGTTTATGAGAGACTGTTCCTGCATTGCTAAGCAATGGGCGATTGCCAACAGACAGAACATCGTCCAGCTTCTCTATCCATTGCTGCATGGTCATAGTATGCTGTTCGATAGCTTGTAATTCGGCAAAATCAAGATATTGGGAAACCAATAAATTCAATACTTGTAATTCTTTCTCAGAAAGGTAGTTCTTTGTTATTTTTACATCATCACGTGTTATATAATCTCCTTTAAAATTGGTCATACCTACTATTGGCTTTTCGGAATCAACCCTGTGATAGATTACTTCTGCGGCTGTATGTTGATGTGCAGCATAGTGCATTTTGTTCTGTACTGTAGCAAAGAACCGGCGGGTTATATCGTTTCGCGGATCATAGTCTATTGCCGTGGAATAAATATCGGTAACTTGTTGATATAGGTTGCGTTCACTTGAACGAATATCTCTGATTCGTTGGAGCAACTCGCGGAAATAGCGATTTCCGTTTCCTTTAAGACGCTCATCGTCAATAGTAAATCCTTTTTGGATATACTCGTGTAGCCGCTGTGTTGCCCATTGTCTGAATCGGGTTGCCACCTGTGATTTTACCCGATAGCCGACTGCGATAATCATATCTAAATTATAATGCTCAATCTGTCTTTTTACCGACCGATTACCTTCTTGACGAACTAACAAGAAATACTTGTGAGTTGCGTCCTTTGATAACTCCCCATCTTCTATGATGCTGTTAATATGCAGGCTTATATTCTGTTGTGTAGTATCAAACAACATAGAAATTTGTTGTTGCGAAAGCCAAACATCTTTGTCGTCGAATCGAACATTGACGTTGGTGATTCCATTATCATCCTGATAGAGGATGAATTGACTGTTGGATGGTTGTATTTTATCGTTGGACATATTTAAGTCATTTAAGTCCATAAAGGAATTCGACAATTGATTTTTAAATCTGTATTCAAAATTTTTTCAAGTTCTGATTTTACTTTTCCTGCTGCATTAACTGAAATTTCCTGCTCTGTTGGGTTTATAAAGTAACCAATGATACAATCCGATGGCATTTCTGGTCCCAAGGCAATACTTGTTATTAAAAATTCTACTTTGGATGGTATCTTCAGTCAAAGTTAATTTTTTTTGGGATATATTGACGTATCAGTTTGTTAGTGTTTTCTATTGTGCCTTTCTGCCAAGAACTGTAAGGATCGGTAAAATATACTTTTACATTCAAACTTTTTGCTATCTCTTTATGCTTGCTAAATTCAGAACCATTATCAGTGGTTATCGTTAGTACTTTGTCTTTATAAGGCAATAGTATATCTTTCACTGCTGTTGCTACCCCAGCAGACCTTTTGCCACTATGCAATCTTATCATCTCCAAATAACGTGTTTTGCGTTCTACCATCGTCAAAATAAACGTGTTATTGCTCCCCTGTATCAAGTCCATCTCCCAATCACCAAAACGTCCACGAGAATCAACCACACAGGGACGACTGTGAATTGAAACACGGTCAGGAATGTTGCCCACCTTTGAACAGACATCACGCTTGCGCCGTTTTAATTTGTGACGACAATGTTTATACACGGTGCCCCCATCATATTTGTCTTTACGGATGTATTGATAAATACGTTCCACACAAACCATTGGAAGCCCTTCTTTACGCGCATATCCTACTATCTGACAGGGATACCATTGTTCTTTTGTCAGCTTCAAAAAAACAAAATCTTCTACAGCACGGGTGAACTTTCGGCGTTTTACAAAACGTTCTTTACGATTGTCAACCATACGTTGAGCGTGTAAAACCACGTATTCACGTAATTGTAACTTCTTGCCGTAAGATACACTGTTACGTTTTATCTCTTTACTGATTGTCGCTTGAGACACACCTAAATATAACGCTATTTTGCATTGGCTTTCACCTGTTGATAACATTTTAGAAATTGTGTACCTTTGTTCACGGGTTAGATGTTTCATGTTTTTTATGTTTTAGTCACACAAAAATAAGAATTTCTAACCTTTTGGGGGGCAATCGCTCCCCTTTTTATTTTAAAACGTTAAGATTAAGACGAATTTTACAAGAATAAAGAAAGAATAAAACTTTTTTGAGAAAGTTTTATTTTTTCTTTCCCCTAACGTAAATTATAACTTTTCTAATGGAAACTTGCATTTTAGAACCAATCGCCTTCCAATATCACGATAAAAAATTGCATTAACCCTGTCGGGCAATACAACAACAAAGTCAAGAAGATAAAAGTATAGAATCAGGCAAAATATTTGTCAAAAGAGCATAATCAATCATGCCGCAATCCCAGACAGGACAACCATAGCAGCGCAGCAATACAGGCATTATTTTGTTTTGGTAATTTTTTTTATCGCTGCGCATATAGTTTATAACGGCGGGAACATCCTCAGTTTTTATATGCAGCGGCTTATAATGCCGAACGGCAAACGATAAAAATTTTTCATACTCACTATGTGGAAATCCGAGCAGACGCACAGATAAAAAAAGTTCGGCAACCATACCCCACATTACACATTCCCCATGTGTGATTTCTTTGTTTTGCGAAAGTAAAAATGCTTCTACGGCATGTCCTGCCGTATGTCCGAAATTTAATATTTTCCGCTTTCCATGCTCTTTAAAATCATGCGAAACAATACGTGCTTTTTCGCGTACGGCAAAGATAATATGCTCTGTAAAATTATTATTTGAAACATCAAAATTTTCAATGGAAAATTTCCGTTTCGTAACTGCGTACATCTTTATAATCTCCGCTATCCCCGAAAGAATCTGTTCATGCGGAAGCGTTTTTATAAACGGCGGATAAATAAATACCCTGTCAGGACGTGCAAAAACACCTGCAACATTTTTTATCCCATCCAAATCAATAGCCGTTTTCCCGCCGACAGAAGCGTCAACCATTGCAAGAAGCGTTGTAGGAATATTTACAAACCTTATTCCACGTTTATACGTAGCGGCAGCAAACCCGACAACATCGCAAACGACCCCGCCGCCAACGCAAATTACAACAGCATTGCGGTCAAGTTGCAACCGCTCAAATTCTTTCCAAAGAAAAATAACAGTATCTATATTTTTAGAACGCTCGTTGCCGTCAATACGTATTACTTCCAAACCGGAAAGACGCGGCAATAAAGGCAGTGTATATTGCATAGAATTTTTATCAGCAACAACAACCGCATTTGATAAATATTCATCAAGATTTAAAAGCACATCTTCACCAATAAAAATTTGCGTTTGAGCGTCCTTAATTTTTTTCATACTTTCTGTGCAATTAACGTTCTTAATCCTGTTTTCTCATCAACGGAAATTTCTACTTTCACATATCTTGAAGGAAATGATCCGTCCATAACTTCCGCCCATTCTATAAAGCAATACGAGCCACTCAAAATAATTTCTCTAAAACCGGTATCATACGCTTCGGACGCATTTTTCAGCCGATATAAATCAAAATGATAAACACTCATACTGTTCTCGGTACCGATGTCAAAACCGCCGTTGAAACTGTCCCTCGCATACTCATTAACTATTGCAAAAGTCGGACTTACTACCATATCTTTTACGCCAAGTACCCTGCACAACTCTTTTATAAGCGTTGTTTTTCCCGCACCCATAGACGCAAAGAAAGCAAAAACTCTTTCATCATTAAATACCGCAAGCAATCTTACCGCTACAGCAGTTAATTCTTTTTCATCGTAATCAAACCTTTCGTACTTCATATATGATTACACTTTTAACTCTCTATTGTTATAATCGGCACAACCATTTCTTCAAGTGAAATTCCTCCATGCTGAATTGTATTTTTATAATACTTTACATATTGCGCATAATTGTTCGGATAAACAAAATAATCATATTTACGGCAAAAAATATATGAAGATGTAAGTCCTTCCGAAGGTAAGAACGCGTCGGCAGGATTTTTAACTGCAAAAACATCGGCACTGTTATAATCAAGATTGCTGCCGTTTTTATAACGCAAATTAAAAGATGACTCTTTATCTCCGCGCACGTGCAGAGGATCTGTAACACGCACGGATCCATGGTCTGTCGTTAAAACAATTTTCACCTTTTCTTCCGATATACGCTTTAACAACGAATATAACGGTGAATGTTCAAACCATGATACGACAAGAGAACGATAAGCAGAATCATTTTTTGACATTTCACGCAACAGTTCGATTTCCGTACTTGCATGAGACAACATATCAACAAAATTATAGATAATAACGTTGAGTGAAGTACGTAACATTTTCGGCAGATAATCAATAATTTTTATTCCATACGATTGATTTAACACTTTGTTATACGTAATTTCCGTCTTGTATCCGCAACGAGATAAATACTGTTCCAAAAGTTCTTTTTCGTATTGATTTTTATTTTCGTCAATATCTTCATCAATCCAATATTCGGGATACTGTTCTTTTATTTCCAACGGCATAAGACCGGCAAACAGGCTGTTGCGTGCATATTGCGTAACGGAAGGTAAAATACTCATGTAAGTATCCTCTTTTATTTTTGGAAAACTTTTTTTTAAAAACGGCTGTAATATTTTCCACTGGTCAAATCGCAAATTATCTATTAGAATAAAAAATACAGGTACTTTATTTTGTCCAAGCAATGGAAAAAGTTTTTTTTGCAAAACCGTATGGCTCATCTCAAACTGCATATCCGTACGTTTCTGCCTTAAAAAAGACAGATAATTTCTTTCTATATAGCGGGCAAATAAAGCGTTGGCATCTGAAAATTGATTTTCAAGAATCTCTTTAAGATTTTCGTCCGTACTGCCGGAAAGTTCAAAATTCCAATGGACAAGTTTTTTATAAATATTCTCCCATTCTTTATAGGATAACGAAGAAGATAACTGCGAACCGATACGGCGAAACTCTTTCTGATAGTCAATACCTGTTTTTTCCTCTATAAGACGTTCCTTTTCCGTATGTTTTTTTATTGCAAGAAAAAGTTGATTCGGACTTACCGGCTTAATTAAATAATCGGAAATTTTTGCACCAATTGCCTCATCCATAATTTGTTCCTCTTCGCTTTTTGTAACCATTACAACTAACTGCGAGGGGTAGAGTTCTTTTATTTTTGCAAGCGTTTCAAGTCCTGTTAATCCGGGCATTTGTTCGTCAAGAAAAATAATATCAACGTGTAAATGTTCCAATATAGACAGCGCGTCGCTGCCGTTATTAACCGTTTCAACCTCAATACCCTTTCCTTCAAGAAAAAGTATATGCGGCTTTAACAGTTCAATTTCATCGTCTATCCAAAGAATTTTTGTTGCTGTTCCCATAGTACAAAGTTAGCGAATCAGTGCACATATCAGTATATAAAACTGCTGCCGCCAAGAAATTCGCGTAAAATAGAAGTAGGCGGAATTTCGGTTGCATCTATCTGTTTAAAATAAGAAAGAAATTTCAGTAACCGTTCTGCTTCCAAACATTCTTTGCTGTTTTGAGGAACATCCGAAAGCAACGGCTCTACAACTTTTTTTATTACGCCAAGTTCAAAAAGAAGTGCGGAATTAAACATAATATCTGCCTGCTCCTGATATGGAAAAATATATTTATGTTCTCCTCTGCGCACGCTGTCCCAACGGTTTATCGTATCCTGTGCGGAATATCCCCTGTAATGATAATCGCGCACAATGCGCCTCAATATCCGATTGTCGGTACTTTTCACCAAATTTTGCGAATCAATCGCAATATGCGTAAGTGCCGAGCAAAAAATATTGTATTTCAAATGTCGTGCAATTTTATTTGTCAATGCGGGATTTAAAGCGTGTATGCCCTCAATTATAAGAATTGTATTAGTTGTCATTCTTATTTTGTTGCCTGTAGATATTCGCTTGCCTGTTTTGAAATCAAACGAGGGCATTTCTATTTCTTCACCCTGTAACAGTGAATGAAGATGTTTGTTGAACATATCAATATCAAGTGCTTCAAGCACTTCAAAATTATATTTACCATTCTCATCTTTGGGAGTAAATTCTCTATTTACAAAATAATTATCAAGAGATATTTCAAGCGGTTGAAAACCGAGAACCTGCAAGTGTACTCCAAGCCGTTTACTGAACGTTGTTTTGCCGGATGAAGACGGTCCGCTTATAAGTACTGTTTTTGCACTTTTGCGTTCTTTTATCCTGTCTGCAATAAGTGCGATTTTCTTTTCATGCAGTGCTTCGGAAATTTTTATAAGACGTCCCGATTCTCCCGCAAGTATTTTTTTATTCAAATATCCCAAATATGGGACACCGAGAATTTCAAGCCATTTTTTATGTTCCCGAAAAATTTCAAAAAGTTGAATTTGCGCATTTTCCTGCGAAGAAACCAAAGTACCGTCAGACGCAGAAGCGGAGGGGACAGATACAATTATTCCGTTGTAATACGGTTCAATACTGTATTGCTTTATGTATCCTGTTGAAGGAATTAAAGCACTGTAAAAATAATTTATTTCATCCCCCAATTTATATACTGCCGAGAAAAGTTGATTTCTCGTTTCAAAAAGAGCAACTTTTTCAAAAAGCCCTTTCTCTTTATACAGTTCGATTACTTTTTCGGTGAGCAACGACTGGTGAATAAACGGAATATCTGCTTTTATAATTTTCTCTATATGTTTTTTTATTTTTTTTAACGAATCATCATACAGTGATTCTTTTAAATTTTCTATTTCGCAATAAAAGCCGTATGGGAGCGAGTGTTCCACACGAAAAACCGCTTTCGGATAAATATTGTGAATTGCTTTATAGATAACGAAAAAAAGTGAACGAACATACATTAAATAGCCGCTTGTAGATGTAATATCAACAAACGACACCTGCGTATTATCATATATTTCGTACGACAACTCACGCAATTTGTTGTTCACATGCGCACCAAGAACTTCGCTATCCAACCGCACATCCATATCCTTAGCAATTTCTCTCAGCGTAATACCTTTCGGATACTGCCTGCTAACGCCATTATCCGTACAGAGAATTTCTATCATATATATCTGAATAAATATTTTCCGGTTACACTATCGGGATTAGCCGCTATTTCCTGCGGCGTACCTTCTGCCGTTATATACCCGCCGTCCGTGCCGCCGTCAGGTCCCAAATCAATTATATAATCAGCACATTTTATAACATCAATATTATGTTCGATTACAACAATAGTATTGCCTGCGTTCACTAATTTTTGCAACACGTCAAGCAGTATTCTTATATCTTCAAAATGCAGTCCGGTAGTAGGTTCGTCAAGAATATAAAGAGTTTTTCCAGTACCTTTTTTTATGAGTTCGGAAGCGAGTTTTATCCTTTGCGCTTCTCCGCCTGACAGTGTTGTTGCTGCCTGCCCGAGCGAGATATAACCAAGTCCGACTTCGTTCAACGTATGTATTTTATGCGCAATAGACGGAATATTTTCAAAAAACGTTTCAGCCTGCTTCATACTCATTTCGAGAACATCATTTATTGATTTGCCTTTATAACGAATTTCAAGTGTTTCGGGATTATAACGTTTACCATAACATTCCTCACACGTAACATAAACATCCGGTAAAAAATTCATTTCTATCGTTTCAACGCCCGCACCGCCGCATTTTTCACAACGCCCGCCCTTTACATTAAATGAAAACCGTCCGGGTTTATAGCCGCGTATTTTTGCTTCGGGTAACGCTGCATACAGAGTGCGGATTTCATCAAAAAAACCAACATACGTTGCCGGATTTGAGCGCGGAGTACGTCCTATAGGCTGCTGATCTACTTCTATCATCTTGTCAATATGCTGCACTCCGTCTATTGAGGCGTATTGAAGCGGCTGCGCATTTGAGCGATAAAATATTTTTGACAGTGCCGGACGTAATGTTTGCGTTATTAAAGACGATTTGCCGCTGCCCGACACGCCTGTAATACAAATAAATTTTCCAAGCGGAAGTTTCAACGTAACGTTTTTTAAATTGTTGCCTGTCGCACCTGTTAAAGTCAGCACTTTTCCATTGCCCTTGCGTATTTGCGCGGGTGGCTCTATTTTTCGTATGCCGTTAAGATAATCGGTAGTGATTGTTTTTTGCTTGATAAAATCGTTCAGATAACCAACTGCTGTAATTTCTCCACCGTTCTCGCCCGCGCCGGGTCCCAAATCAACAATATAGTCAGCCTCCCTCATCATCTCCTCATCATGTTCAACGACAATAACGGTATTACCCATATCGCGCAGTTGCTTCAACGAAACAATAAGTTTACGATTGTCGCGCTGATGAAGCCCTATGCTCGGCTCATCCAAAATATAAAGTACATTGACAAGCTTTGAGCCGATTTGTGTCGCAAGACGAATACGTTGCGCCTCGCCGCCCGACAGTCCTGTTGATTCTCTGCTCAACGAAAGATAATGCAATCCCACATCAAGTAAAAACCGTACTTTTATTGAGAGTTCACGCAAGATTTCCGTACCCACTTTACGCTGATAATCGTTCAGGCGCGGCTCAACTTCCAGAAGCCATGTATAAAGATCGCTAATTTGCATAGCAGCAAGCTGTGCGATATTTTTTTCGTCAATTTTAAAATGCAGCGATATTTTATTTAAACGAGTGCCGCCGCATTCCGGACACACCTGCTTCTTCATAAATTGCGATGCCCATTTTTGCGATGACGTCGAATCACTGTTGTAGAGATTTTCTATATGATTTACAAGTCCGTCAAACTCAATTTTTTTATCTATAATAACTCCCGCACGTTTTTCTTTTGTAACATCTGTAATACCGTAGAGAATAGCATCTATTGCTTCCTGCGGAATTTTTTTAAGCGGTGTGTTAAAGTTAAAATTAAATTTTTCGGCAATCCTTTTTATCTGATGCGACATATAACTGCTGCCTGTCTGTTCATTTCTCCACACACTTTTGCTTTCAATCTGTAACGGCACAAGTCCACCCTGCGCAATACTTAAATTACTGTTGGGAATAATTTTTTCCGTATCAACATTTGTTACTGTTCCCAAACCGTTACAGCAACTGCAAGCACCGTACGGCGAATTAAACGAAAATGTATTCGGCTCCGGTTCCGGATACGACATAAATGAAGAGGGACACATAAGATTTTTGCTGTAATAACGCGCAGTTTCTGTCTTTTGCTCTATTACCAGAATACTGTTATCCCCTCGTCTCAACGCCTGCTTTACGCTTTGTTTCAGACGTGTATCATTTTTTTTACTTACTATAAACCTGTCAATAACAAGTTCAATATCGTGAATCTTGTACCTGTCAAGATACATTCCGAAAATAATTTCCTTAATCTGACCATCAATCCGCACTTTCAAAAATCCTTGCTTACGTATATCTTCAAACAGTTCGCGATAATGCCCCTTACGCCCTTTTACAAGCGGTGCAAGCAGCAAAATCTCCTTATCGCTGTATTCCTTTTCAAGCATTTCGAGCATTTGCTCCTCAGTATATCTTATCATCTTTTCACCGGTAATATAAGAATATGCTTCACCGATGCGGGCGTACAGAAGCCGCAAATAATCATAAATTTCCGTAATAGTACCAACAGTAGAACGCGGATTTTTATTTGTCGTTTTTTGCTCAATGGCAATCACAGGACTTAATCCCTCAATTTTATCAACATCAGGACGCTCCATATTACCGATAAAACTGCGTGCGTAAGCCGAAAACGTTTCCATGTACCGCCTCTGCCCCTCAGCGTGAACAGTATCAAATGCCAATGACGATTTTCCACTGCCGCTTAACCCTGTAATAACTGTGAATGTCCCTCGCGGAATTTCAACGTTAATATTCTTAAGATTATGCACCCGCGCTCCAAACACCTGCAACATGTTCCCACCACTTTTATTTTCGTCGTTCTTATTGTTACCTGAAAAGTTGCTGCTGTTATCCCTCAATTTCACTATTGCCATAGATTTGCAAAGTTACGATATATTTCCCCAGAATGTGCCATGTTTTTTTTCATTAAGTTCTTTTCTAAGCAGGAAGTTTTCCCGATTATTCAAAAGAGGATCATCTTTTATCACAGCCATCGCTGCGGCGCGGGCAGAGTACATAATTTTTTCGTCCTGAGAAAGATTGGCAATTTTAAATTTAAGCATACCGCTTTGCTGTGTGCCTTGTATATTTCCGGGACCTCTCAATTGCAAATCAACTTCAGCAATTTTAAAGCCATCAGTCGTTGAAGTCATCGTACTAATCCTCTTTTGAGCATCGCCGCTCAAATTATCCTTTGTCATTAAAATACAGTACGACTGTTTATCGCAGCGTCCTACTCTGCCGCGCAACTGATGTAATGCCGAAAGTCCGAAACGCTCGCTGTTTTCAATAACCATAACCGTAGCATTAGGTACATCAACACCAACTTCAATCACAGTTGTTGCAACTAATATTTGAGTTTCGCCTTTTTTAAAGCGTTGCATTTCGTAATTTTTGTTTTCATTTTTCATCTTTCCGTGAACAACGCCTATTTGGTAATCGGGTAAAGGAAATGCACGCGAAATACTTTCGTATCCATCCATCAAATCTTTTAAATCAAGTTTTTCCGATTCTTGAATTAACGGATAGACAACGTAAATCTGGCGACCGGCGGCAATCTGTTCACGCATAAAACCGAATACACGCAACCGTTGCGCATCCGTAGCGTGAATTGTTTTTATTTCCTTGCGGTTCGGCGGCAATTCGTCTATAATAGAAAGTTCGAGGTCTCCGTAAAGTGTCATTCCAAGTGTACGCGGAATAGGCGTTGCAGTCATCACAAGCACATGCGGCGGAATATCGTTTTTTTCCCAAAGACGTGAACGCTGTTCAACGCCGAAACGATGCTGTTCGTCAATCACAACAAGCCCGAGATTATTAAACCGCACATTATCTTCAATCAAAGCATGTGTACCAATAAGAATATCCACCTGCCCGTCAAGTAAGGCAGGTAACAATGTCCTTCTTTCAGATGCAGTTATGCTGCCTGTTAACAGCGCAACTTTTAACGGCAATCCTTTTACGTTGCCATGCGTGCCGTCATCGCTACTGACGTTACCAAGCAATTTCGTAATTGAAGCAAAATGCTGACGGGCAAGAATTTCCGTCGGTGCCATTAAACACGACTGATAGCCATTGTCACATGCAAGCAGCATAGCCATCAGCGCAACCATTGTTTTGCCGCTGCCCACATCCCCCTGCAAAAGACGATTCATTTGAAGTCCTGTTTTCGTATCAGCTCTTATTTCTTTAATAACACGCTTTTGCGCCGAAGTAAGTTCAAACGGAATATGCTCGTAGTAAAATTTGTTAAAAAAGTCTCCTACACGCGTAAAAACATGTCCTTTCTGCTGTTTCTTTTGCTTCTTTGCAAGCAACACCAACATTTGCAACAGGAATAATTCCTCAAACTTTAAACGGTTACGCGCAGCAAGCATTTCCTCCCATGATGAAGGATGATGTATCTGTCTGTATGCCTGTTCGCGCATTATAAGTCCGTATTCATGTAAAATATTCGCCGGCAGAATTTCAGGAATTGATTGCCGCGCCTGTTCAAGTAAATTTTTCGTTATTGCAGCCATTGAGCGTATTGTAATTCCGCTCTTTTTCATTTTCTCACTTAATGAATATACAGGCTGTAATGGCTCTTGCGCTGCCGCACTGTTTTTGCTTTCCGCTATGGCGGCAGCATCTATTTCTTCAATTTCCGGATGGGTAATATTAAAATCCGTCAAATATAAACTCGGTTTCCCAAACACCGAATACCATTTATTGGGACGTACTATTGTAGAAATATACTTAATACCCGAAAACCATACAAGTTCAATTTCACCTGTTTCATCTTTTAATGTTGCAACAAGACGTTTTCCGCCACCGGCACCACGTCTGTTATCGAACAATCGTCCTCCGATTTCCCTGACGTTTATAATTTTTCCTTTAAGTGCAACGTATGAATTATCATCTTTTATTTCGGAGATATGAACAAAATTATTTTTGTCGATATATCTGAATGGAAAATAATCAAGTAAATCTCCGTAAGTGCGTAATCCCTCCGATGCCATTGCTGCGGCTTTTGCCGGACCAACGCCTTTAAGATAAGTCAATTCCTGTGCAAAAAAATCAAACATATTTCAAAAAAAAAGCCGCAGTTTAAAAAGAACAGCGGCTTTTATAAAAATTATGGCATAACGAGCCATTTAAAACTCCCAAAGATCGTGTTCCATTAGAAACAACACCTCTTTCATTTTTTCCGCCTCACGCATAATGTCAAGACCTTGTGCATACGACTGAACAATGCGGTCCTGCTGATTATCCATTTTCGTTATGTAACTTTCAAAAAACCGATAATCGTTAAAAACATCATCATACGAGGGACGCATGGCACTGTTGTGACGGTTAAAAGATTCTGTTTTTGCAAGTTCGGGACGGATTTGGTCATAATAAAGCCAAAACAGCGTCTGATTTCCCTTAAATTCATTTGTCGTTTCGTCAAACTGCTGAATAACAGGAGCCATACCGAGAATACGAATATCGCGAACAGAACGTTGTTTATCAATAAACCAGTCTTCTTTTAAACGTATCATTTTCACGTTTTCTCTTCTGAAAGAGGTCGTCTCTTTCGTTGTAATATACTCACCCGGATTATCTAAATCTTCTTTTTGTATTTCTCTTTCGGATGTGTTTTGTTTCATAAATTCCTCAAATGTGAGTTGCTTTGTGAAGTCGTCCGTAATGGCATCGTACGCAATTATTGTTCCGTCTTCCATTCCTTTTAGTATCAAACTCATAAGAGAAACTCTATCTTGAACAGGTTCAATAGGATAGTACAGATATTGATTCATTTTGGCACGAAAATCAATCATACGCCAAACACGCCATTTTTGATAAACATCGGCGTCACGCACGTTTACATACGGACGCGGCTCACGATCCCTAAAATTGACCTTTTCGTAAAAATTATCTCTCGGCGGAGTGTTGTCAAGCACTTGACCGAAAGAAATACCGCAAGCAGTCAGCAAAACGCTAACGAGCAATAAACGTAAATTCATATCTTTATTCATTTTAAAAAAATTATAATATACTTATAACCATATCCCCCAAATCACGCTTGCCATCAGGCATTTGAGCCGTAATTTCAGTAATAAATACTTTGTCGCCTTTTTTACACCGTCTGATTTGCGCCTCCATATCGGGTGTAAAGCGGTTTCCATTAGAATTCATATTCGCGGTTAATTCGCCGCTGCGTGAAATCTGAAGTTTAAAAGATGAAATCCGAACGTTAAGATCAAAATCAAAATCTTTTAAATTTGCTATAAGACCGCCGGCACCGACAAAAATATTTTTATCCAAATTGCGGATACCCTCTTTCTGTCCGTTGATTTTGGCAACAGGGTCGGGAACACGCTTTACGCGAAATTCTTTGCTGCCTATAAGTTGAGTACCCTCTTTACTGTCCCGATAAACACTTACAGTTGTTTTACCCGGGGTAGTAACACGCACATTGTAACGACCGGCACTTGTCTTTGATATTGTGCCGTTGGAAATTTTGACAACAGTATTGGCATCTGTCAATCCGCCGCCCAACGCAGAAACATCATTATCAACACCGATATAAAATACATTCATCTTTTCCGCCGAAACAGTTGCTATTGGTGCAGCAACGGTATAGGATGACTCAAATGTATAATCTTTAGAACCGAAATTCGTGGGAATACGGATTGTACCCCTAATAATTTGCTCACCTACGGTTGTAGCAGGACGCTTTATAGAAACAACACCGCTATCTCCTGTTTGCGTGTGTCCGTCAATGTTTACCGAAATTTTGGATTTTGAATCGTAACCGGCAACAAATATTTCTGCTTCGTAATTAGACCCCTGCAGCACATACGTACTTTTTGGTAAAATACGTGCTTCAACATTGTCAAAATTAATACCTTCATCGGAAGTACCTGCAAAAAGTTGTGCTACAACATCATGTTCCGAATTAAGGAGCGATGTCTGTATTTTATTCAGGATTGTAAGACAGGCAACAATAATCGTATGTTGGAAATACTGCGCTTCCCATCTTTTTGAATTGCCGCCTGCATCGTAAAACTTACCGTCAATACCCAAATCAACACGTACTTTAGATGTATCATTCCCTAGTTGCTCGTTTAGCCTGTTGCGATACCAGTTTAACGTATTAAACAAATCGTGTGCTCTGCCGCTCGCACCGGTTTCCGACTGTCCCATAAAATAAAGAGTGGGTCCGTCGTAATTATCCTGTCTTCCGATAATACTTTCAATATCAAGTCCGCGTGCAAATTGAGCGTTTATCGTATCAATGGGTTCATTTTCACAAAAAGCAATCAATCCTATTTTTAAATCGGAAACAATTTTTGAAACGGAATCTGATATATGGCGAACATACCGTGCTTTTTCCCACGCTTCCCCTATCTTGTCGGGATTATTCAAATATGCTTTCTCAAACTGAGCGTAAGTAGCATTGACTTTTTGTTCAAAGTTTGCGTTTGATTCCTCTATTGCATCGTTAACAATAATGAACGATTTCAGAATTTCAACCGAAACGTTCAAAGCAAGCATGGCAGTCAGTACGAGGTACATCATACCAATCATTTTTTGACGCGGGGTTTCTTTTGCTCCTGACATATTACCTGTGGTTTTTAATTTTGGGCAGCTGATAAGATAGCACTCATCATTTTTCCATATACATCATTAAGTTTTGCGACTTTATTAGATAAATCGGCAATATCGTTCTTATATTTTTTCGCATCTGCGAGCGAAGCACCGAGTGTTTCAAGAACTTCGTTCATGCTGTCCTGCAATGAAGCCGTAACTTTCGCCTGCGCGTTCACTACTTCCATTTGCTTCATATAAAGATCTTTAAGACCGGCAATGCTTTGGGTAGTTTCCCCTACTTTAGAGGTCATTTCATTCACCTTTTCAACATAATTGTCGTTTGCAGTGAGAATATTCGTAACATTACTTACGTTTCCCGTTGTTTCTACAAGACGTTCCAATCCCACTTCAAGACGATGAAATATTTCAGGAGTAATATTTGCCTGCAAAAACATTTCCTCAATTTTTTGCAAGACTAATTCATTTACTCTGGTTATTCCGCGGCTGCCTGTGGTTGATGCTTTGTGCGAATCAACATCAACTTCCCCTGTTTCAACTAATTCGGGATATATGTGTTCCCAGTGATATTCCGGATGTAGCGGTTCAAAAGAGGAGAACGTGAAAATAATCGCTTCCGTACCCATACCGAGAATAAGCATAATATTGGCTCCGGGAAAGTGGTTAATTTTAAAAAGTGCGCCCAGAATAACTACGGCAGCACCCCACCCATAAAGTTGAGCCATAAATTTTTTGTACTTTTTGGAAGCAAGAAGTATCTGAAGTCTTTTCACAATAGACTTGTTTTCATTTACCGACTGCATTTCCTTTTCTTTTGGCTGTTTTTTAGACATCTTATTTAATTTTTATTTTCAATAAACATTAGAACCTGATCCGCCTGTTGCGCTTCTATTACGTCCGAGACATGGTTGAACGCAGCGGAAACCCACATACGACTTACATGTGTCCTGATATTCATAATCCCTGTAATACACCTTGCAAAGTTCGGCAAAATCTTTCCATGAGCCGCCTCTGATAACTTTGCGGTGACGACCGGGACCATCTCCCTCTTTTACATTATATTCAAATATCGGGTCAAGGTCGTGAACATTACCAATGCTTTCATCATAAGCATCAATGCACCATTCGGAAACATTGCCCATCATATCATAAAGTCCCCAGTCATTGGGAGCGAAGTGCCCTACAATGTAAGTACGAATGGCACCATCAAGAGCATAGTCGCCGCGCCCCGGTTTAAAATTTCCAAGTACGCATCCATTCTCATTACGCGCATAGTAACCACCCCACGGATAAGCAGATTCATTCAATCCGCCGCGGGCAGCATATTCCCATTCTGCCTCCGTAGGCAAACGAAATTTCTGTGCTACAGGAAAGCCGGACGATACAAGGTGTGCATTATATACATCTGACCGCCAGTTGCAGAAAGCATTTGCCTGCACCCAGTTTATACCTACAACAGGGTAATGGTCGTACGAGGGACTGTCAAAATACATCATAGCCATAGGCTCGTTGTATGAATAGGACCAGTCAAGTATCCAGCAAAGAGTATCGGGATATACATTTATAACATGCTTCTTTATAAACTGTCTGCGTGACTGCATTGCCTGCGGACGGTTTAAAAAAGAACTGTAATATACTTCACCACTGCTCTGTTCTTCTTGAGGCTCAAAAACTTTGGAAGCCGCACCTTGGAAATTAAACGTGTAGTAAACGTAATTAAGCTTTCTTTTATCTATTTCTTTTCGTCCGTTAAAACGCTCCTCCACCGGCAGATATAAATCGACAAGTGCCTCTTCTACCTCCGGAGTCCATTTCAACCTGGTTTTCCAGTTGATATTAGGTTCGGCGTCGTCGTTCTCCGTCTGAATAAGAAACTCGGGAAAAGTTTCGCCAAGCATTCTTCTTGTTATAGAATCAATAACGTACTGGACAAACTGACGGTATTCATTATTTGTTATTTCGGTTTCATCCATATAGAATGCCGAAATAGAAACACGTTTCGCTACTCCAATTCGAGAAGCCGGATCCTGACTGCCTGTTCCGCGCATAAAACTTCCCGAAGGGATGTAAACCGTACCAAATGGAGTGGGCTGTTCGGATACGGAACGCCCCTGCACTCCGATAAGCTCTCCCGTCGCACCGGTGCTATTGCAGCCGACAACGATCAATACTGCGAAAAGAATTACTACAGAGTTACGCATACTCAAAAACTTCAAGTACTTCATACAATTTAAGTTATTTTAGTTATATGTGGTATGAACATTCATAATACCCTTATATATCCGGATGCTTAATGAGTATAATGTTTGTTTCATATTTTAAAATTATAAATGTTATAAATATTACAAATATCGTGAATTTTTATATGATGGGTTATATTTGTCGGTTTCAATTGAAAAAGCATAACGTACGGATATTTCCAAACTTCCTCCTATTGCCGACACTTTTATGAGTTTTGTTGTTGAAATATCGTACGAAACACCAATTTGCAACTGCCTGAAATTAAAACCTGCAAGTACCGATACGGCATCCTTCATTCTGTACGAAAGTCCTGTCCAAAACTGCCTGTTAAACGTTGCGAGCAAACTTAAATCCCAGTAAACACCTGTATAATACTTTTGTCTGCCGTCATTTCCCGGAAGTATAAACGTAAGCCGTGTTACAGGACTGAATTCCACTTTCGGCATATCAGGAAAGGTAAACGAATAACCGCCGCTCAGTACCATATTGCGCATTGTGCTGAATCCTATATCTTCCTTTCGTGACGCGATAATATTATTAAACGCGATTCCGACATTGTAATTCAAATTCCCTTTCAAATAAAAACCAATTCCCGCATCTGCAAGAAACGCGCTGTTGTTCTCTTTTGTCTTGCCTGTAATCACAGGGTCGCTACTCTGTTCGGGAGTAAATGACGCCCAGTCTATTGTTTTATTGCAAAACTGCGCCCGCACACCCATTCCTATAACTCCGAAAGATGTTTGCAAATGATAGGCGTAACCGACTTTTATAAATACATCCGAAAATTGTGCCGCTGTGGTAGTACTCACTTCAAGTCCTATGCCACCGTGCAAAAACTTTATCGGCATCTCCGCAATAGCATGTGCATTGTAAGGAGATAAACTGCTTTTCTTTCCTGTTTCCGCCGAAACCGCCCCCCTCATACCTATCCATTGCTGACGGTAAAAAATAGTAGCATTCAATGTATTTGAAAGTCCCGCATATCCGGCATTATAATCGTATGTAGAGAGCATATACTGCGACAGTGTCGGCTCCTGCTGGCTAAATCCCCAATAAGTAGTAACGACAAATAATGACATAACCAAAGATTGCTTTATACGTTTCTCTAACACCTGCTTCACAGTTTTAATCAAGCAAATATACGGCTTTTTTTGCAAAAAATATCACTTAATACATAAAAATGCCAAATAAACTTGCATTTTTGTACCTTTGCACCATGACAAATTATGAATTAAATTACAAAGTTGCCGATATTTCTTTGGCTGACTTTGGCAGAAAAGAAATTACTATTGCCGAAAAAGAAATGCCCGGTCTTATGGCATTAAGAGAAAAGTACGGCAAGGAAAAACCGCTTAAAGGTGCCCGCATAACGGGGTCATTACACATGACCGTACAGACTGCCGTTATTATTGAAACACTTGTAGAACTCGGTGCGGAAGTGCGGTGGTGCAGTTGCAATATTTTTTCAACTCAAGACCACGCAGCCGCTGCTATTGCTGCTGCGGGCATTGGAGTCTTTGCATGGAAAGGCGAATCGCTTGAAGATTACTGGTGGTGTACAAATCAGGCACTGTCGTTTCCCGGCGGTAAAGGACCAAATCTTATTGTTGACGACGGTGGAGACGCAACACTTTTTATTCACCTCGGTTTTAAGGGCGAAAATGATCCTGCGGAATTTGATAAAAAAGCGGAATCACTTGAAGGGAATATTTTGCTTTCGGTATTAAAGCGTGTTCATGCCCAAGAGCCTGACAAATGGCGCAATATGATAAGGGACATACGCGGCGTTTCGGAAGAGACCACAACAGGCGTTCACCGTTTATACCAGATGATGGAAAACGGCGAGTTGATGTTTCCCGCTATAAATGTTAATGACTCCGTTACCAAATCAAAATTTGACAATCTGTACGGCTGTCGCGAATCACTTGCGGACGGTATCAAACGTGCAACAGATGTCATGATTGCGGGAAAAACAGTTGTAGTTCTCGGATATGGCGATGTGGGTAAAGGTTGCGCAAAGTCAATGAAAAGCTACGGCGCGAAAGTTATCGTTACGGAGATCGACCCCATTTGCGCTTTGCAGGCTGCAATGGAAGGTTTTGAAGTTACAACGGTCGAAGATGCCCTTTCGCGTGGAAACATTTACGTTACAGCAACCGGCAATTGCGATGTTCTTACTATTGATCACCTTGCAGGTATGCGCGATCAGGCTATAGTTTGTAATATCGGACATTTTGACAACGAAATTCAGATTGCCGAATTGGAAGCATTTTCGGGAATTAAGAAAATGAATATAAAAGCAGGTGTAGATCAATATACTTTTCCCGATGGACATTCTATATTTTTGCTTGCCGAAGGTCGTCTTGTAAATCTCGGATGTGCAACAGGACATTCATCTTTCGTGATGAGTAATTCTTTCACAAATCAAATACTTGCGCAGCTTGACTTATGGCAAAAAGACTACAAATTAGGTGTTTACACACTACCCAAACATCTTGACGAAATGGTAGCGTATTTACATCTTGAAAAAATCGGTGTCAAACTTACAAAATTAACGAAAAAGCAAGCGGACTATATTGGTGTTCCGCAAGAAGGACCGTTCAAGGCTGAACATTACAGATATTAAAGCCGGCGGATATTTCACATATTCCCGCATGCAATTTCTATAAAGTCCTCAACAGAAAGTTGCTCGGCACGTTTCAATGCAAACTTGTCGGGCAATTTTTTTATCACTCCTGCAGCAATCAGTGTTGAAAGTGCGTTACGTAATACTTTCCTGCGCTGATTAAACGCTGTTTTTACAATCGTAACAAAATGCCTATCGGGAAACGGAAGTGCCTCACGACTGTTGCGCATTAAACGTATTACGCCCGATTGAACTTTCGGCGGTGGAATAAATGCTTCGGGCTGCACTGTGAAAAGATATTCCGCATTGTAGTACGCTTGCAGCAGTACGCTTAAAATGCCATACGATTTGTTGCATGGCTTTGAGGTAATGCGCTCGGCGACTTCTTTCTGAAACATACCTGTAATTTGCATTACAATGTCTTTATTCTCAAACGCTTTAAAAAGAATTTGTGATGAAATATTATACGGAAAATTACCTGTAATAATAAATTTTTCATTGAAAAACGCCGTTAGCGGTATATGTAAAAAATCACCCTCTATAAGTCGTCCGCCCGATGTTTGCTGAGGATAATTTTCCAAAAGAAATTTTACCGATTGACTGTCAAGTTCAATCATCTTTACATCTAAATCCTGCCGCTGCCAAAGCTCACAAGATAAAATACCCGTGCCTGAACCAATTTCAAGCACGGGTGTTTTTTGTGCGGCAACGGCACTTTCGGATATAACACTTTCGGCGATACGGCGGGCAATTTCTTTATCGTGTAAAAAATGCTGTCCGAGATTTTTTTTCGCCCTTACGCCTCTGTCGCTTTTCTTTCCGCCATTTTTAACGCAATTCCCGGCAAATGCCATGTTTATTTCACAAGATTTATTCTGCCGCTTTTAAGCGTTTTATTATCCGAAACAATTCGGTACATGTAAATAGAAGGTTTCAGAGAACGCAAACTGACAGAAACGTTGGTACCGTTAAACTCTTTTGCAGTAACAATCTGTCCTTTAATATCAAAAACTTCTATTACACCGCCGCGGACAGGAGTGTTTAATTTTACAAAAATTTCATCTGATGTCGGATTAGGATAAACAACCACATTCACAGCCTTTGCATTGTTTTCAACGGCGGAAGCATTATTATAGACAAATCGACATTCATCTGCCCAAATTGTACTGCCTATTTGACCGTCACAGTGGAACAAATCCGTAAAATTTTTAATATCACCGCTTGCTATAAAAAGTACCGTTACAGAATCGGGATCTTCTTCACCTTGATACCTGAAAGGTATTGAAAAACGTGTCCATTCATTTATACTGTCATAAAAATATTGTTCTGCTTTAGCAATGGTCTTTCTGACATTTCCCTGTTTTTTATAAAGATCAACGAAAATATAGGCGGAATCGCCATCTACAGGATGATATTTCATATAGCCGACTATTGAATCGGGGCGTGAATGAAAGGGACGTCCAAAATAAGCAGTTGTGTTTGGTATATCAAGCGTGAAAGCCCCCCAAACACCGGGTAAAAATATCCGCTGTTCACCAAGCCAAAGTGTGTCGGACTTTGCCATTGGCGCGTATCCGCTTTTGCCTTGGGTTTTCCAAAATACAACAGGTCCTGTGGACATTTCGGGCGGCAATGACGAAATAAGATTAAGCGTTTGCCAAAACGGATTAGCAAGTTCGTCGTAATCATCACCGTCATTTCCGTTGGTTCCATATGTTTTCCCCGTTTTCCAGTCCTCAAAATCACCGTCGGGAAGCGGTTCATAAGTTTGTGCTGTTACTGCTGTTGCAGCAAACAGAGAAGCAATAAAAAATACTTTTTTCATAAATTATATATTTTTAACAGTTAATTATTTTTTGTACCGCAGTTCCGGACTTAATTTGTCCAAAACAGTTACTCGTTGAACTTACAATTATTCGCTTCGCTCATGAAGGTACTCCGTCGGAAAAATGCAAATAAATTTGCATTTTGTCCAACTTAACCGTACAATTATATTTTACATGTTAACTGTACTGTTGTTAACCGCGGCGGTTCAATATACATCGGACGCAATACATATTCCGAATTTAAAACATTATTCATAATAACTGCAACCGTAATATTTTTAAGTTCTACCGCTGCGCGTAAATTAAGCAGAAAAGCACCTTCTTTATGTTCTTCCATAAATGCGATATTACCCTGAAACGGTAATCTTGAACCTTTCAGCCAAGCCATTGCATCGGGTGAGTCCTCATCAAACTCAACAAGAATTCTATCAACATTTTTCATTGCACTTAAATATTGCATACTTACTCCGAAAGAAAATATTTTTTTGAACGTTATATTTAAGTCAAGTTTTGCAACATGTTGAATCCGGTACTTTAAAAGATTTTCCTCCGGATTTGACGAGCCTCTTTTATACTTATATTTAAGTTCTCCCGATGTACCTTCACGTATAGTTGTGAAAACAAATGCGGTATCTCTGCATTTCGGCAAAGAGTAAGTATAGTTTGCCATCAGTTGCAGTGAAAAAATATCATCCACATCAAGTTTCCCCGCCCATGACACTTCTACGCCTGCAATAGAGGCTTTTCCCGTATTAAAATATTTAAAACCGAACTGTTTCAAAGCCACCGTTTCGGTATTCCACGGACCGAGAAAAAATTCTATATAATTATTATACGTTTGATAAAATCCTGCAACATCAACATACCCTTCAAAAATTCCCACTTTGTAAAGCTGCCGCACAGCAAGTTCACTATTTATGCTTGTTTCCGATTTTAATTTCGGATTCGGATAAAATCCGTAACTGCCGACTTTTGTCGTAATAAATTTTTCACCTATTGTAGCAGCGCGGTAACCCTCTCCTATTGACACTCTGAAAAATGTTTTAGACTGTTTAATTTCATAATTTATACCGCCCTGGAAAATAGGACGATTTTCATGCCAGTCGTCAACAAAACAAAATTCCCACCGCGCACCGAATTCAACCGATAAATTTTTATCTTTCAAAAATGATTTTTCCAATCGTGCAAACACTGCGAAATTATCACCTGTATGATTTATGCTGCGTATGGTATCGCTGTTTACATTACTTAAACTGCCCGAAAATACTTGTCCGAACGAAAGTGTATAAGTATTTGACAAGCCTGCTTTCAGTTTTAAATCACCCGCTTTTTCAAATGTTTTGCTGTAATGATATGAGTTGTAAAGCGAGCGTGAAAAAGCGTCCTGTCCTATCGGTTCAATAGCCCTGTTGTCGGAGTATAAAAGACGATTGCTGAACTGGTGTGTGCCGCCGAATTTATCATCATATTTGAAATGCGGGTCAATAAAATACATTAAATCTCTGAAATGACTATGGGTTTGACTGTATGAGTGATACATTCCTGTAATTGCATTGCCCCAAAAATTAAAAAGGAAATTATCGGAATACATAACATTTCCGTTAAGCGTAATAATTGCTTTATCGTTTATATGGTAGCGCAGTCCTACATTTGTTCTGACACGCATTTCTTCCCTCACGTTGTCATCATTAGGAAATCTGACTTTACCGTTTTCATCTCTGACAATATTTCCGTCTATATCGCGGAGATAACGGTCAGAGCCATGATAGCCGTCATTATTTGCAAATTCGGCAGCAACAATAACATCAAACTTCTTTATTTTTCTTGAATGTGAAAAATTCGTACCATAAGACATCGGCACACTGCCGATATACGGCGACGCAGACTTATTTTTCGGCTGACTGTAAAATCCCGTATAGATTTTCGCCTTCGTTTCGGGTGCGCTTTTTGCATATGCGGTGCGTACGTTTATGGCACCATTGATTGCCGCAGAGCCGAAAAGAACGGAAGAAGCACCTTTTAAAACTTCTATCTGCGAAACATCTTCCATCGGTATTAAGTTCCACGCCGGACGACCTGCGTCGGCGCGAAGTATCGGCATTTCGTCAAGCAAAATCATTACACGACTACCCATGCCCGAACTGAATCCGCTGCCCGCACGCATCTGAGGCTCGTTATTTATAATTGTAAAACCTGCTACGTTATCAAGTGCCTTGTCGAGCGTTGTTGCATTTTTATTGTCTATCGCACTGCGATTGATAACTTCAAGTGTTTGAATTGATTTTTTTGCATCCGTTTGATAACGTGCCCCCTGAACTTCCACGCTGCTGAGCATTTCTGCTTTTGGAGTAAGTTCTACGTCAAGCTCAGTTACAGTGTCCGTCAATATCATTTTTTTATAAGTATCTTCATAACCCATAATTTTAAACGAGAGAGTTATTTCGGGTTTTGGGGATACAACCAAATATTTTCCATCTATGTCAGTGGCACTGCCTTTTCCGGCAATACCCACAGTAACAAATGGTATATTCTCTCCTGTTGCCTTGTCAACCACAGTTCCCTTTACTTTGTAGGATGACTTTTGCTGAGATAGAAGTACGGAAAAAGAAAAAAATAATAGCAAAAATATTGTCGATAGTGTCTTATTCATATTTTTTTGAAGGTGCGAAGGTATAAAATTTTTGATTAAATTTGTTAGATTTACCGACCAATTATTAACAGGCATCAAATTATCGGTTAAATCACTAATATATCAAAAAGCATACAAATAAACACTGTACCTGCATAATATGAAGAAAATTATACGTTTTGTCTTAAATAAAATACCACGTTCCGTAATACAGCGTTTTGCCTCATGGCTTGTACCTTTAATCGGAATTTTTTACTGCGGCAGAAAAGTCGAATGTCCGGTATGTGGTCACCATTACAGAAAATTTTTACCTTACGGGTATTCCGTTTCGCGGGGAAACGCTCTTTGTCCGCACTGCTTATCGCTTGAACGTCACCGCTTAATGTACCTTTACCTGAAGCGGGAGACAGATTTTTTTACTGCTCGCCCGCGCCTGTTGCATATCGCGCCTGAGGTCTGCCTTATGCGGCATTTTGAGAAGTTATTTAAGGGGGATTTTGCAGCAAATTACGTTACTGCCGACCTTGAAAGTCCGCTCGCAAAAGTAAAGATGGATATTCGCAATATTCCTTTCGGTGAAAATGAATTTGACGTTATTTTTTGTAATCATCTTTTGGAGCATGTCTGGGAAGATGTTGCGGCTATGAAAGAAATGTATCGGGTAATGCGCAAAGGCGGATGGGGAATAATGATGCACCCTGTAAATCCGGACAGGGCTGCTACGTGGGAGGATCCAACTATTGACACACCCGAAAAACGTTATGCTGCCTTTGGACAGTACGACCATGTGCGGGAATACGGCAAAGACTTTGCCGACCGCCTGCGTTCGGCAGGATTTACGGTAGAGGAAAACGACTACGTTACACATTTATCTTCCGATGAAATTTCTAAATATGCCCTGCGCTCAGAGATTATCTACTTAGTGAAAAAGAGCTGACAGTCAATTTATTATTAGATGATGCGGAGAATAAAGATGTTATTCACCGCAAAAATGCGGTAAATAATTTATCTATTCACCGCAAAAATGCGGTAAATAATTCGTATATTCGCCGCAAAATATTTTAAAATATGGCAAAATACATCTATCAATACGGAAATTGGACTGATTTTGTTTGGGACGAATTTAAGATCAACGCTTTATTCGGTGAAGTAAAACTTGTTCAGGGCAAACTTACAGGTAAAATTCAGTTACTCGGTTTCAACTCAAAAGAGGAAAAAACACTTGAAACGCTTACGCTTGATATACTTAAATCATCTGAAATTGAGGGAGAAAGGCTAAATTATGAACAGGTTCGTTCTTCTATTGCCCGACATTTGGGTATAAATATGGCCGGACTTGTGCCATCTGCCCGCAACGTGGACGGTGTTGTGGAAATGATGCTCGACGCAACACAAAATTATCGGAAACCGCTTGACGACAAACGCCTTTTCGGTTGGCATGCAGCATTGTTTCCAACAGGATACAGCGGACCGTATAAAATTGAAGTCGCTAAATACCGAGGCGGTGAAATGCAAGTTGTTTCGGGTGCAATTGGCAAGGAAAAAGTACATTATGAAGCAATTCCTGCAAAAGATGTTAAGAATGAGATGGATAAATTTCTGCAATGGCTTAATAAAGACGGACTTGACAACGTTTTAAAAGCCGCAATCGCTCATTTATGGTTTGTAATAATCCATCCTTTTGACGACGGAAACGGACGAATTGCCCGTGCTATTTCGGATATGTTGCTTGCTCGCAGCGAAAACTGTCCTGAAAGATTTTACTCTCTGTCAAACCAGATTCATACCGAGAAAAAACGATATTACGAGATATTGAAAGAGGTACAGCACAGAGAAAAGAATATCACACTTTGGCTGTCGTGGTTTCTTAACTGTTTGAAAAACGCTTTGCTCGAAACCGAAAGAAGTTTGCAAAATATTTTACTTAAAGCAGATTTTTGGGAAAGGCATAAAGACACACAAATAAATGAAAGACAAAGAATTATAATAAACCGCTTATTTGACGGTCTTTTCGGCAACCTCACCTCGCAAAAATGGGCAAAAATCACAAAAACGTCATCCGATACAGCTCTGCGCGATATTAAAGACCTGATAGGCAAAGGTATTCTAACACAAAGTGAAGCAGGCGGCAGAAGCACTAACTACGAACTGAAAATATTCGGATAAATCAACGCAACGGCACTCGCAGAAACACCCTCGCCGCGCCCTTCAAAGCCCATTTCCTCAGTAGTAGTCGCCTTTACGGATATTCTGTCAATCGCAATATTCATTACAGCGGCTATCCGCGCACGCATACTCTCAATATACGGTGCAATTTTAGGCTTTTGAATCCGCAAAGTAACATCAATATTACCTGTTTCATAACCGTGAGAACGCAGAAGTTCCACTACTTTGCCAAGTAAAACCATACTGTCAATTCCCGCAAATTCGTCGGATGTATCGGGAAAGTGCTTGCCAATATCGCCAAGTGCGGCAGCACCGAGCAAAGAATCGCAGACGGCGTGAATTAAAACATCTGCGTCCGAATGTCCGAGAAGTCCTTTTTCATAAGGAATAACAACTCCGCCAAGCACAAGAGTTCGCCCACTTACAAGTTTATGAGCGTCGTAGCCGTAGCCTGTTCTAAAGCGACTGTCGGGCATTATTACAATGGGTTTCTGTTGCTACCCTGCGCGTTAAAATTAAACAGAATCGAAACACGTAAAGTGTTTTTTAACGGATTACTGTTTGTTACGGACGAAACAGGAATTAAATACGAAAAGTCTATGCCGAAAATATTATAGCGAAGCCCCGCGCCGAGTGTAAGATATTGACGTGCGCCTTTATGTTTGCTCTCATGAAAATATCCGGCGCGAATAGCAAGAAGTTTATTATACCAGTATTCCGCACCGAGTGACCATTGAAACTCCTGCATTTCCTCAATAAACTTTGCCCCCGATGTCCCCCATTTTTTAGAATCTTTAACTGTTATACCCGGAGCATCATAAAATGACTGAATAATACCCATAATGGAAGAAACATTAGGATTCATTCCGTAAACAATCTCACCGTTTGTGTCCACTGAAGGGGTGGGCACAAGAAGTTTATTAAATTCAAATGATAAGGATAGTGAATTATAGTCATCTAATTCAACACCATAAGTTACACCTGCACGAAGTACGGCAGGTAAAAAATCTTTTTCTTCGGAAGACGCATTCTGCGTGTAACTCATTTTTGAACCAATATTCGTGAGAGCAAAACCGAAATTTACCCTGCTGTTCATATTATTTTTAAGGGTAATATCTTTCGTGTAAAAAAGACCTACATCCACTGCACCCGCAAGAGCCGCCTTTGTTTCAATACCACCTACCGTTTGTCCGAGCGTAAGGTTTGAATAGACAAAACGCCCTGTTACAGCAAGTGAAAATGCGTCTGTAAGTTTTCTCGAATATGCGGCATCAATAGCAAATTCATTCGGATAATAGGGAACCTCCGTAGCATCTGCACTGCTGCGAAAATTTACTTCGCCCATGGAAAAATAAAGCAGAGAAGCCGAGACAACATCAACATCGGTGATTTTATACGCACCTGTTAAATAAGCAAGCGACATATCGGGGACAAGATTCAATAACCATGGACTGTAAGTGAGGGAAACAGTCGCTTTCTTGTCAAGAAACGGATATTTTGCCGCATTCCAGTGTTGAGAATATGCATCCGGAGATGTACTCACACCAATATCACCCATGCCTCCCGAACGGGAGTCAGGCGAGACAATTAAAAACGGAACGGCTGTGGTTATAACGTTATTGCCGGTAATAATTCCATTCATTGTACTCATGGGGTCATCTACATTTACCGGATCTTTTTGAGCATAAAGCCTGCTGCCTGAGAAATCTGCAATTAAAAGCAGAATAACAATAATTCTCAACATTGAGGCACAATTTTTAGATGATTTAACTCTCATAATTTGCGAAATTAAATTATTTTATTGATATTTGCAAGTTAGTTAACATCGGGGATGAAAATAAATATACACAATTTTACTGCTATAATGAGTGCTATACTACTGTTTATCAATAGTTTATCAGCACAGGATATGCATTATTCCCAACAATTTTCAAATCCTCTTTACCTTAATCCGGCTTTCGCAGGAATAAGAGAATGTCCAAATATAGGAATTTCTTACCGAAATCAGTGGCCAAATTTTTCCGGAGGGTTTTCGTTGGCGAGTATTTATTACGACCAGCATATAAATGCTATTCATGGCGGACTTGGAGCAATGGTACTTGCCGATGTGCAGGGCGGAGGCGTATATGTAAATATAAAAGCAGGCGTAACGTATTCCTATCGTTTTAAAGTCGGACAAAAAACATATATCCGTCTTGCCGCCTCTGCTGCATACGTAAATCGCCGTGCCGACTGGCGCAATCTTACATTTGCCGACCAGTTTGACCCGCAGCTTGGCATAGTCCGCCAAACAGAAGAGAGTATGGTAAATACTCTGCACAATAAACATTTTGCCGATTTTGCAGCCGGTGCGCTTTTTTATGGTGAAAATTTTTACGTCGGTGCCTCGGTTGACCATATAGGCCGCCCTAATGAAGCATTTGTAGGTGTTCAACGTATGCCGATAAAAGTATCAATACAGGCGGGCGGAGTTATATACTTCACCAAAACTTACAATCGTAAGCGCAGTGAAGATGAAATGAGTCTGTCGCCGAATATTCTGTTTACGATGCAGGACAAAACGGAAGAACTTAGTTACGGCTTGTATTTTACGTACCGTCCCATCGTTATCGGTGCGTGGCTGCGGCACAGTTTCAATAATATTGATGCCGTTGTCGGTATGATTGGATTTACACATAATTTTATTCAAATAGCATACAGTTACGATGCAACTGTTTCTCGCCTTAAAGGTGGCGGCGGAGCGCACGAAGTGTCGCTACTGTTTAAACTGCCGTGTAAATCCGCTCAAAAGCGGGGACGAATAACATCTGTTCCGTGTCCGTCATTTTGATTTTACAAAAAAAAATTGTAACTTTGCAACCCTTTTATAAACGGAAATGGCGCGGTAGCTCAGTTGGTAGAGCAAAGGACTGAAAATCCTTGTGTCGTTGGTTCGATTCCAACTTGCGCCACGAAGCGAAATAATCATGAAGCGAAATAACCATAAAGAGTTGTTTCGCTTTTTTTGTTAAATTTGCGAAACTTTCCGTGAACAAACAGTGATCGTATGAAAAAAATAATAATGATTGGCGCAGGGGGCGTGGGTACCGTTGTTGCTCATAAAATTGCCGAACACCCTGAAATTTTTTCCGAACTTGTAATTGCATCCCGTACAAAATCAAAATGCGACTACATTGCCGAAACAGTAAGAAAAAAAACGGACTTTAAAATAGAAACCGAAAAAGTAGATGCCGACAATGTGCCTGAACTCACAGCACTTTTGCAAAAGCACAAACCGTTTCTTGTAATAAATGTAGCCCTGCCCTATCAGGATTTACATATTATGGACGCCTGTCTTGAAGCAGGTGTAAATTACATGGATACAGCCAATTACGAGCCGCTCGACGAGGCAAAATACCAATACGGCTGGCAGTGGGCATATCAGGATAAATTTAAAGAAAAAGGACTTACCGCACTTCTTGGCTGCGGCTTTGATCCCGGTGTTACAAGCGTATTTACCGCCTACGCTGCAAAACATCATTTTGACGAAATTGAATACTTAGATATTGTTGATTGCAATGCAGGCGACCACGGCAAAGCATTTGCAACAAATTTCAATCCCGAAATAAATATTCGCGAAATAACCCAAAAAGGAAAATATTACGAAAACGGCAAATGGATTGAGACAGAACCGCATGAAATTCACAAGCCGTTAAACTATCCGCGTATCGGTGCAAAAGAATCATACTTGATTTATCACGAGGAATTAGAATCGCTGGTAAAAAATTTCCCAACAATAAAACGCGCACGTTTTTGGATGACTTTCGGACAGGAATATTTAACGCATTTGCGCGTAATTCAAAATATCGGAATGGCGGGCATTGAGCCGGTAATGTATGAGGGACATGAAATCGTACCGATACGGTTTTTAAAGGCAGTTCTGCCAAATCCCGGCGATTTGGGTGAAAATTACAAAGGCTGGACATCTATCGGTTGCCGTATAAAAGGTAAAAAAGACGGACATGAAAAAACATACTATATTTTCAATAACTGCTCGCACGAAGTAGCGTTTAAGGAAACAGGCACGCAGGGAGTAAGTTACACAACAGGCGTTCCGGCAATGATTGGTGCAATGATGATTTGCAGCGGAATCTGGTCGGGTGCAGGCGTATTTAACGTAGAAGAATTTAATCCCGATCCGTTTATGGACGAACTGAACAAAAACGGCTTAAAGTGGGAAGAAGAAATAAATGGAGATTTGGAATTGTAGATTATGCAAAACATTAAAATTCATTCAACTGCAATTATAGATGAAGGTGCGCAAATAGGCGACGGCACTCGCATTTGGCATTTTACCCATATTATGCCGGGGGCTGTTATCGGCAAAAACTGCAATATTGGGCAGAACGTCTTTATTGGCGACCACGTAAAAATCGGTAATAACGTAAAAATACAGAATAATGTTTCGCTTTATGGCGGTGTTGAGTGTGAAGACGATGTTTTCCTTGCTCCATCGTGTGTTTTTACAAACGTAATAAATCCGCGCAGTATAGTAGAGCGCAAAAACGAGTTTAAAAAAACAAAAATCGGCAAAGGTGCGACTATCGGCGCAAATGCGACTATTGTTTGCGGAAATCATGTCGGCAAATATGCCTTTGTAGGTGCGGGTGCAGTTGTAACAAAAGATGTTCCCGACTATGCTCTTGTTGTGGGAAATCCCGCTGTGCAAAAAGGTTATGTGAACGAAAGAGGTGAAAAAACAGAACAGAAAGACATCTCTTTATAATAATGTATATAAAATTTGTCCCTCATAACGAAATTGATTTTGCTGCTTACGACCGCTGCATTGAGCAGTCGTCTTTCGGTACGGTCTATGCAATGTCATGGTATCTCAATGCTGTAAACAGTGCCTGGAATTTACTCATTCTTGACGATTACCGTTACGTTATGCCGCTTCCCTTTAAACGCAAATTCGGTATTCCGTACAGTTTTCAACCGCCTTTTTGCCAGCAGTTGGGGCTTTTTAGTTGCAGAGAAATAACAGGAGAATTATTGCAGGATTTTTTATCCGCTATTCCGCAACGTTTTTATATTGTACAACTAAATTCGGGAAATAATTTTTCAGAAAAAAATAAGATATTCGGCGAAGTAAATATCTATCTGAATTATACTTTAAATCTATCTGCCGAATACGAAAAAATAAAAAGCCGATTTCATAAAAATTTTAAGCGGAACATAAAAAGAGCCGAAGCATTTTCACTGAGTTATAACGAAAACATTGATATTAAAACATGGCAAACGTTTACAGAACAATACGCCGAAAATCGTCCGATAAAAAAAATGATGCCCGTTTTTTTGAATCTTTTTGACGCAGTAGAGAAAAATGCGAAAGCAGAAATCGTAAGTGTCAAGAACGATACCGGTGAAACTGTTGCCTGTGCAATTTTTATGCTTTGGAACAATCGCGCATACTATATCGTGCCTGTGTCTTCACAAGAGGCTAAAGAAAAAGGTGCAATGAGTTTTTTATTGAATGAATGGATTAAAAGACACGCCCAAACTCCGTTAGTGCTGGACTTTGAAGGCTCATCGGCTCCAAATGTTGCCCGTTTTTATCAAAGTGTCGGCGCAAATGAAGAGTACTATACTGCTGTGAAAAGTAACTTTATGCACAGGTTGTTCAATTCTAAATAAATTGCTTAATAAATTTTACTGCGCGGGCGCGAAGTATGGATATTCGCGCATTTTTACCGCAATGTTCCATATTTATTCTACCAAGGTGCCGTCCGCTTTGCGCAGTTGATAATGCGGAAATGCCGAATGTTAAATCAACATCATTATAAATTTTGTCAAAGAAAGCCTGACTTGCGCCATGTTCCGAAAACGGAAAAGCAAAAAATGATTTTGTTTCGTTAAAATTTTCCTTCACATAATTGCAACTTTCCACTGTTTGTCTTATCTGTTCATCAAGCGAAATTTGCGCATAATTCGGGTGTGCCGCACTATGTCCGCCGACAGTAAATCCTTTATTTTGCATCTCCTTTATTTGCTCCGTTGTCAGATATGGTTGGCGCGTATGCAAAAAATTTCCAAAATCAATATTTGTTTTTCTTGCAATTTCATCTAAGCGTTCCTTTTCCGAATACTGAACGGACAGTGCTTCTTTAAATGCGGACGACAAAAGTGCGGCTTTATAACGGTAAAATAAATCTTTATTGTCCACAAATTTACTGTTTACAAATATAGTTGCAGGAATCCCTTTATTCAAGAGAACAGGCATCACACAATAATAAATTTCGCTTAAACCATCATCAAAAGAAAGATGAAAAGACGGTTTGTTAAACGTTTTCTCGCCCCTCTGATGCTGCAATACCTCGTATGCCGAAACAGGTGAAAAGTGTTTCAACATATAGTCCAAATCCGAAATAAGCTGTTTTAATGTTTTAGGTTTATAAAGCGGGGTTATATGAGGCAGTGCAATATTATCATCCGACACTGTGTGATAAAAAATATTAACGAGTTTGGCACTGCTCATAATTCTTAGGCATATATTAAGCAAAGTTAGAATAAATTCTACTATTTTGCATAACTTTGCAAATTATGCAAATAGCAATTCTTGGATTAGGATACGTCGGACTTCCGCTTACTTTATCTATGGCAAAAAAACATTCTGTAATCGGATTTGATATAAATGCCGAGCGTATAAATTTTATTGCCGAAAATTTTAGTGAAAGCAATGCTGTTTTCACATTTAATGCGAACGATTTAAAGCAGTCGTCATTCTATATTGTTGCCGTTCCCACACCAGTAAACAATTATCATCAACCCGATTTGACGGCGTTGCTTTCCGCAACCGAAACAGTGGGCAAAATGTTGAAAAAAGACGATATTGTCGTATATGAATCAACTGTGTATCCCGGCTGTACCGAAGAACAGTGTGTTCCGCTTCTTGAAAAAGTATCGGGATTAAAATGCGGACAGGATTTTAAAGTCGGTTACTCGCCGGAGAGAATAAATCCGGGTGATAAAGTTCACACACTTGAAGCAGTAAAAAAAATTGTTTCGGGTTGCGATACCGAAGCGTTGGATATAATCGCCCGTGTATATGAAACTGTTGTTGAAGCAGGTATTTACAAGGCTCCGTCTATTCGTATTGCCGAAGCGGCAAAAATAATTGAAAACACTCAGCGCGATGTAAATATTGCACTTATGAACGAACTGTCAATTATTTTCGGGCGTATGGGCATAAACACGTTTGATGTACTTGAAGCAGCAAGTACAAAGTGGAATTTTCTGAATTTTAAACCCGGTTTAGTCGGCGGACATTGTGTCGGGGTAGATCCGTACTATCTTGTACACAAAGCAAAAGAATTAAAATATCATCCGCAGATAATAAATGCAGGACGTTTTATTAACGATTCAATGGGTGGATATGTAGGTAAAAAAGTCGTTAAAAATATGGTGGCAGAGGGAATTAAAATCAATTGTGCAAAAGTACTTATTGAGGGCATTACTTTTAAAGAAAATGTTCCCGATATTAGAAATTCAAAAGTAATTGACTTAATAAGAGAATTGCAGGATTATCATATTGAAGTTGATGTTGTTGATACGATAGCGGATACCGACGAAACAAAAGCAATGTACGGAATTACGCTTGTTCGTGAGCCGAAAGAAAAATATGACGCGGTCGTTCTCGCTGTTGCACACGATATTTATAAGGAACAAACATTGGAGCAGATAAAAAAACTTTGTAAGGAAAAATTATTTTTATTTGACTTGAAAGGGATTTTCAGGGATAATATAAAAAACTATAAATATGAAAATTTTTACTGGAGTTTATAAAACGGTTCGGATTTTGCCCCTGCTGTTGCTTATTGGCTGCAAAGCACCGCAAAATGATGTTCTTACAATTTTGTCGTTTAATGATTTTCACGGACAGTATGTTGCCGATTTTGATATTGCGGGAGCGGCATGTCTCGTATCAACAATAAAAAGTCTAAATACTTCCGGAAACGCTGTTGTACTTTGCGGCGGTGATAATTTCAGCGGTACTTATTTCTCGCGTATAACTAATAATTGTACAGGTGATGAGTTCTATACAAGTTGCGGAGTAAAATACTCCTGTATCGGAAACCATGAGTTTGACTGGGGGATAGATACTCTTATCTCTTTTGCCGCCAAAGGCAGTATGACTTATCTTTCGGCAAATATTTTCAGCGACAGCGCAATGACCGTCAGACCGGACTGGCTAAAACCGTACGTTATAGAGCAGCGTAAACTGTCAAGCGGGCGCAGTGTCAAAGTTGCAATTATAGGTCTTACAACAATTAAAACAAAAACATCAACAAAAACGAGCAATACAAAAACAGTATTTTTTCAAAACCCCTACCCCGCAACCCAAACTGTTATGGAGTATCTCAAAGACAGTGCCGATATTTACATTATTCTCGCCCATATAGGAATGAGTATGGTAGATGAAAAACCTGTTTTTGACGCCGGCGAAAATGCCGACAGTTTGCCGTATATTGAGGGTATCAGTGCAATTATTGCGGCACATTCTCATAATGTGGTAATGGGACATATCAATGGAGTACCGGTTGCAGAAGCGGGTTGCTATGGTAATTATGTCGGCCGCATACGACTTAATTTGGATTCAAACACATCTGCCGTAGAAATATTGCCGACAGCGAACGCAAAACCGGATGCTGATATAAAGAACAGTATAGAAAAAACAATTGCCGATACCCGCTTTGGTCTTTCGGAACTACTTGCACTTGCAGAGCAGGAAATACCTTACAATTATACTTCAAAAGCCCCTGAATTCACGGAACTTGGCGCAATGGTAACAACTGCATACGCAAATAAGTTTAAAGAACTTGCTTCTGACGCGGCGGCGGCAAAAATCGTTATTGGTATTTCAAATTTCGGCGCAATTCGCGTTCCGCTTAAAAAAGGGAATATTACAATGCTAAAAGCGGGTAATGTCCTGCCGTTTGGCGGGGAATTACAGGCGTATGAAATCACAGGTAAAGAGCTAAAAGAATTTTTTAGTTATGGTATTTTCGGTACGGCAGCAAAAAAACTCGGCAGGCTGCAAAGTCACAATTTGGAGATAACAATTAAAGACAGTGTCATTACTGAAATACGTTATGTACAGTCGGACGGAAACGGCAGCAGCCGCTTAATCACCAACAATGACCGTGTAACAATTGTTGCTGAAAATTTTGTTCTTACAAGCGGAGACGGCTATCCGAAAATTAACACACGCCCTGTCAAAGTCTTTAATATGACACCATCCGAAAAAAGGGATCCCACAATAGCATTTGCCGACTATCTGCGCAGCAAAAAAAATATAAGTCTTAACACTGTTGCCAAGTGCAAAATCTTATAATAAAATAAGTGGCTGACAGAATAAAATATATATATTATTATGCGATAGTACTTGTGTTGCTGTCACTTATCGGAACGGAAATCTATTACGTTCCCATTTGTGATTTTAAACTTTCGGCATATAGATTTTTTCTTGCATTTTTGCCTGTTGTTTGCTGCTTTATTCCGTATAAGGAATTTATTGCGAATTTGAAATATGGTATGGGATGGTTTGGTGCATACCTGCTTTTGGCGTGGCTGCCGCATGCTTTCTTTTCAGTTTATTGGGATAAAGATTTTACATTTACCGATAACATTATATTTTTTGTCGGGGCAATGCTCACGGCACTGTTGCTCACAGGGACTTCAACTAATGTTTCAGTGGTTAAGGAAACTTCAGCAGATACAAAGCGGAAAAATTTTTTGAAAGTATTTTATGCTGTAGAGACCGGAGTGTGTATTTTAGGTTTAATCTGTTTAGTACAATATCTTTTCAATTATATATACACACCTGCTTTTTCAGTAAGTTTGCTTGACCAGAACTTACCTGAAATTACGCTACTTGGACAGGAAAATTATCTTAAAGTCAAGTGGTGGAATGAAAACGCAAATGTATTTCTGTTCGCTTCTTTTGTAATGCCGTTTATTGGGTATCTTTTAGATAAAAAAAACAAACATCTTATTTTATCGGCAATATTTATTGTAATCTATTTTTTTCCGTAACTTCGCCATTATAAAAAAACGTAATGGTAAAATTTTTCAACATAGCAGGACCCTGTAATAGCAGGGACCATTATATGCTTGACGCAGTTGAGCGCGTTGGCAATTTGGGGCAATTTATTGATTTCGGTCAATACTTCGTAATTCACGCCGCACGTCAGAGTGGTAAAACAACGCTTTTGCAGGATATGACAAGCCGTTTAAACAGTGGAGGCAAATATTATGCCTTATACTGCTCATTAGAGGGCTTGCAAGGAATTACTGATGTGGAGAAAGGCATACCTCAGATAGTAAAAATCATAAGAAATTGCCTGCTATATACACAATTTCCGCATAACACAGAATTTGCTGCGGATGCTGATTTTAGCGATTCTTCCGATGTTTTGCGTATGGAAATATCAAAATATTGCAACAAATTAGATAAACCCCTTATAATATTTTTTGACGAAGCAGACTGCCTAAGCGAGCAAACACTTATAACATTTTTGCGACAACTGAGAAACGGATACAATTCTCGCGGCACTGCGCCATTTATCCATTCATTAGCACTTGTAGGCATGCGTAATATCCGCGACTTTAAGGCAAAAGTGCGTCCTGACAGTCAAACGCTCGGCTCTGCAAGTCCTTTTAATATTGTCGCGGCATCTGTTACGTTAAGAAATTTTACACAAGAGGAAGTTTCAATGCTCTATCGGCAACATACGGACGATAAAGGGCAGCAATTTGAAAACGGTGTTGTAGAAACGGTATTTGAACAAACGCAGGGACAGCCCTGGCTTGTAAACGCTATCGCAAGAGAAATTACTTTTAATCAACTTAATCTTGATTACTCCCCCACAATAACTGTCGAAATGGTGGACACTGCAATTCAAACAATAATAAAACGCAGGGATACCCACATTGACAGTTTGCTTGAGCGTTTAAAAGAGGAAAGAGTAAAAAAAATTATTGAGCCTGTAATGCTTGGCGAATTTGTTGATGACAGGAATAACGATGATTTTTTATATGTCAGGGATTTAGGTTTGATTTCTGAAAAAGGCAATCAACTTGCTCCCGCAAATCCGATATATGCCGAAGTTATTGCTCGTACTTTGAACTATAGCAGCCAAATGTCATTGCAAGAAACATACACCACTTACCAAATGCCTCGTTATCTAAAAAACGGCAAAATAGATATGGAGTTTTTAATGAGTGACTTTCAAGAATTTTGGCGCGAAAACAGCGATATTTGGGTAGAAAAATATTTTTACAAAGAGGCGGCTCCTCACTTAATCCTGATGGCATTCCTGCAACGAGTAATAAACGGTGGCGGAAAGATAATAAGAGAAATGGCTGCAGGCAGAAAACGCCTTGACTTATACATACTCTATGAAGGACAAAAATATCCGATAGAAATAAAATTATGGAACGGTGAAAAAGTGCTGGAAAGGGGCATAGCTCAAACATCGGAGTATATGGACATGCTCGGCTGCAATGAAGGTACGCTCGCTATTTTTGACCGCAGACCGAAAAGAAGCTGGTCTAAAAAACTCTACATAAAGCATAAAGATATAGACGATAAAAAGATAATGATTGTCGGACTTTGAAGCATGAGTAAAATTCTTGTTATATACCCGAACTACGATACTGTCGTTACAGGTGGGCATATATATGACCACTGTTTTATAGACAGAGTCTGTTCATCGGAGCAACATTCCGTTAATTTTATGACAGAACATGTATCGCTTTTAGAAGGCAGTGTTTTTAGAAAGTTTAAAAGTATAAGAAAGTACGATATAATTCTTACAAACAGCCGTCTTTATACCCGCCTTATTTTTTTATGGCTGTCGTTGCGTCTTTTCTCAAAATGCAGGCTTATCTGTATTCATCATCATTTTAATTTTATGAGTTATGAAGATACCGGCGGCAGAGTTATACATTTTTTATTGGAAAAACTGTTTTTATTTCTGTCAACGGAAGTCGTAATTCCAAGCCCTTATGTGCGGGATATATTTACGAAAATGTTTCCAAAGAAAAAAATACATTACGCAGAACTTGGTGTGCAAAAATCATTTACAGAATACCGTACGCACCACAGCGAAGAAAAACAGTTGAGCAATAAAATTCTTTTTACGGGAACAGTATGCCGGAGAAAAGGCGTCCATTTTTTAGTAGAGGCATTGAATATTATAAACAGAAAAGGGATTGATTTCAGTTGTACGATTATCGGGCGGGAAGAGAATGAAAAATACGGCACATTTATTCATAAACAAATACAAAAATATAATCTTGACAATAAAATTATTTTTACCGAATACGTTTCAATTCAAAAACTCGCAGAGTATTACAATACCGCCGATATTTTTGCTTTCCCATCACTGCTTGAAGGATATGGAATGGTGCTTATTGAAGCAATGTCTTTCGGTTTACCTGTTGTGGCATTTAACAATTCCGCAATACCATATACGGTAAAGGACAGAATTAACGGATTGCTTGCTAAAAATAAAGATGCAAGCGATTTTGCCGATAAAATAGAACTGCTTTTAACCAATACAACTGTTTACACAAAACTTTCACAGGGTGCATTTGAAACATCTGCTCAAAAAAGAAAAATGGACGATATGCTACCCGACATTGACAGATTTTGTAAAAAAATATAATATGGAACGAACATGTAATATGAAATAAATTATGCCGACGCCAAAAGTTTCAGTAATAGTCTGCGGACACAATGAGGAAAAGCTATTATCACGCTGTATGTCTTCAATTCTTGCTCAAACGCTTTCCGATATAGAAATAATACTCGTTGATGACGCTTCTACCGACAGCACATTAAAAATAATGCGTGAATACGAAAGCAAAGATCCTGAAAGGATAATTGTTATACATTCGGAAAAAAATTTGAAACTCGGCGGAGCAAGAAATCTTGCACTTAAAGTTGCGAAAGGAGAATATATAGGCTTTGTTGATTGTGACGACTGGATTGAAAATGAAATGTACGAAGAACTTTATAAAAAAGCAGTAGAAACAAACAGCGAATTATGCTACTGCTTGCGTAATATGATAACGGAAGATGGTCGAACGCTAAAAGATGATACGCCTTATTTTTTTAAAGAGGGATTAGTTGACGAGCAAAGTAGAAAGGAAATGATTGCGCATTACAGCGTATTTGTGCAACGTTATATTTACCGTAGAGATATTTTTGTGAAGCAAAATATCTATTTTCCCGAACATGTTCTTTTTGAAGATTCAATGATTGATCCGCTATATATTCCAAATGTTTCAAGAATAGCAACAGTGAGAAAACCGATGTATAATTATTTGCTTCGCAGCACTTCTATTGTACATAAAAAAAACGCCGAAAAGTATCACGATATGATAACTGTCTGCGCTGCGATAATTAAAGAATACAAAACTCGCGGACTGTATGAAAAATATAAAAACGAGATAAATTTTGTTTATTTCAGGAGAGCGTATATTTCTTGTATGATGACATATTTGCAAAACGTAAAGAAGCCAAAAACAGGTAATATTCGCGAAATCATAACAGCAATGCTTACCATTGACCCCAACTATCGAAAAAACCCATACTTTAAAGCAAAACGCTCCTACATTATAAAAGATTTCATCTGCCGTAGTCCGTTGCTTTTACGCTTGCTTAAATTTATTTATCCTCGCGTGCGGTGACGAAATATGGACGAGACGGTTCTCTCAAAACATGCCAAAGAGCAAGTGCTTCGACGTAGTATTACTCACGAATATGAAGTAGCGTAACCTCTAACTTTTTTTAATACGTTATAAAGATTTTATTCTCTCTTTTTGTCCTTTAAGCGGCAAATTTATAGATTTACCTAATTCTAAATTATATTTCAAAGGCGTTATTTTTCCATATCCTGCTTCGGGATAAAATGTCATTTCTCCGAAAAATATAGATGTTTCCGTAATGTAAAAATCAACTCGTACAAATGGTATATTGGCAGATAATTTTTGTGATAACTCTAACAATAAATCAAGATTTTCAGGTTTATCAATTTGTATTTCGGGATGTTGGGGATATATGAATGACACAGGTATGTACTCCCATTGTGTAGTATAGATGTTTCGTTTATGTTTGCTAAATCTATTGTAATCAACCTGCACCAATTTGGGAACACCATTAAAACAAAATATTTTATAATCTTTTAATTCTACTTCTGACTCGTCCACTAAATATTTTTCTGCTATTATTTTAGGCGGAATATCTTTATAAACCCATTCTCTACACAAAGTATAATAGTTGCGTTTAAGACATTTTTTCAACTTTTTATTTGCTTTCTTTATATTAAAATTATCTATGTCTTTACATATCACAACACTGCCTGAATCATGAGTACATTTTAGCACAAATTGTTTTGGCAGCAAAGAAAAATCAATATCCTCAAATTTATCCCATATACCAAGTACAGGTGTTAAATATTGTTCCCCTATGGTTTTTTCTACATATTTACGAACGGCATATTTATCTACCATATCTGTATAAATTTTATGCCTGTTATACAACTTCAACCACTGTAATTTTTCGTTAAATAATACTGGATTTTTAATATTTAACTTCTCACCAAGCAATAATCGATACTGTATTTTTAAAAAAGTATCATCAGATAAATTTTTTCCGATTGTTCTCAACAATACATTTAAAACCCGCCTCGGATGTGAGACACCTTTAACAATTTTTTTTATTATATCCCTGTCTAATATCATGGCTGTGTCTTTGTTTGAAATTGTATTATACCTTTATATGATAAAGGTATTTTGTAATGTCTAAAAACATTTTTTATTTGAATATCATTTTGTTTTTTTGTGATATTTATATATTTAAGGGCGGAATCTTGGTTGTTGTGTAAAGGAATTGCTTTTATTCCGAAACGCACTCTTTTACATGGTATGCCATTTAGCAATGTCATAACCCTGAACCATACGTCATCTGCCGTTGGAGAAAGTTTTGTGAATAAATCTACCAGTAACACATCTTTGTGAAAACAATCAGGAGGGTAAAGCACCCCGCCAACGCCTGCCGGCTGAACATTCATACATTTTTCATTTCCTTGATAATCGAATGTCCATTTATTGTATGGTTTAATATTTCCAGTGCGGTCAAAAGAAAGTTTTGTATAGCGGTAACAAACAACAGTATTAGAATTTTTCTTATGCTCTTTGTATAGATTTTCTAATAAATCAAAAGGATATATCATGTCGTCATCAACAGTAACTATTGTTGCCTTCGGATATGTTTGTAAAGTAGGTATCAATTTATTATACGAGCGCAATTCTTCACAGTAGGCAATTTCCAAGCCTCTTTTTCTTTGTCTTTTTAAAATTATGGGAATATCATCTTCGTTAAACTCATCTTTTGATAACCATAAAATAATTTTGTTCGGTTTTAACGTTTGTTGCAATAAACTTTCTATTGTTAGATATACTTCGTATATGCGCTTCCCAAATGTTGTTAATGAAACGATAAGCGTTTCGTCGGTTGTTGATGTAACAGTACCTGCTTCTGTTGAATATAATGCTCTTTGTGTTAGTTGCACTGTTAATGGCGCAGCAAGCAGACGCGGCTCAACACGTGTGAGCCATATTTTCTTTGCAATTTCTTTTAAAGTGCTCATATATTATTTACTAAAATTTTATCAATATCAAACTTAACTTTTCACTCATTCCAATCCTTTCTTTTATTTGCGTCTTCGGAATGATAAAGCACGTTATAATATGGAACGTAGCGGTAAGAACCGGGTCTTCCATTCAGTTCCGAAATTTTATCGGAAGTTACAGACCGCCAAAGTGGAATGGCGAAAAATACAATAATAAAAAATGTTATAACAAAAAGTTTTACGCGTAGCCACAATGAAAATTTCAACCATTTGGGAATATGAATATCAATTGACAGTAAGAAAATATAAGATGCAACGCCGAAAATCAGGTAATAGTCGGCAAATCGTTCTAAAATACTCATCCCCATAGACAGACCTTTAATGCATGTTGCGATTGTAAGAGTGTTTATGAAAAAGAACTCTTTGCCGTTTCCAGGTTTTGCAAACGCGATTACAAATACCGCAAGCAACACACGAGCAATATAATAATAGCCGCTTTGTATTTCCTGCTGTCGAATAAAGAATGTCGCTTTTGTGAGATAATTAGTTGAGATTACCGACAATCTTCCAGGCAAGTATGGTGTAATAATTTCAACAAAAGAAACTAAAAAATGCGGATATAAGTACGAAACTTGAGAAACAATGATAAGAATTATCGGCAAAATTTTTCCACAATTTCTATTAAAGAAATAAAGCGGTAGCGCAATAATTGCTGAAATATGAAATTGACATGCTATCACCACCATTAAAAGAAATAACAAAAATTTTCTTTCAAAAATGTAACGGACAGATATAAAAATAAAACCGAGTGCAATTGTTTGTCTTATTTGTGCCATAAGTGCACCCAAAAAGACAAGAATAAAAATAGAATAAATAAGAACAGGATATTTTCCATTATTTTTAAAAAAACGCATAGACGATATTAAAATAAAGCAAGAAGCAAGAAGTTGTAAAAGGTAGTAATTATCCGTATTTAAAAGAATGAACTTATTTAAAAAATAATATCCTTTTTCAAAACCTGCTGAATTACCTATAGATGCCGACTGGATGAAATGCGCGATATAAATATTCCAATCTGCCCCAGTATAGTAACGCAATCCTATAAAAAGCACAGCAAACATGGTAACAGCAATAAGTAGCCATTCCTGCCGTCTATTATCTTTCCCGCAAAGCACCACCCTTCCTGCATCCCATACTTCAACAAGCGAAGATAAACAGAGAATTAAAAAAAGCGGCAGATAGTAAAGCATCTAAAAATTTTTTTTAGGCAATCCTTTAAACAATTTTGTTTCGTCGATTTTTTGGGGCAAAAGTGAAATTATTACAGTAAGAATGATGATTTTTATATCAAGAAAAAAACTGCGGTGTTCCAAATACCACATTTCACAAGCACCCTTGTACGGAATTATTGTCTTTTGGTAAAATTCATGAGAATTTATGCCGCAGTTTGCCAAAAGTGTTTCTTCGTTTCTGAAAACAAGTGAACCAACGCCTGTCAGCCCGGGTTTGGGAATGTAAACTTTTTTCTGAATATCGGGATCATATATTTTAAACCATGTGTATATAAGCGGACGCGGTCCTACAAAACTCATTTTTCCTTGAATAATATTTATAAGTTGCGGAATTTCATCAAGTTTTGTTTTACGGAGATAATGTCCGAATTTTGTTACTCTGTTATCATTTTTAACAGACAACAGACCATTGCCTGTTGTTTCTTTGTGGGGTGTCATTGTTTGGAATTTCCACAAATAAAACGGCTTGTTATTTTGACCTACACGCTTTTGAAAATAAAAAACTTTCCGATTTCCGGACATAGCTAAAATAATAATAATCGCGAGCCAAAACGGAGAAAATACCAGCAGAAGAACTGTAGCAAAAAATATATCAAAAAATCTTTTAAAAAATAAATACATAACAACCATCACATTGCTAAAACAGGCTTAGACAACTCTCACGTAATCTAAAAAAGCAACTGTACCGATACAACCGCCTTTTTCTGCGAAGTTAAGAATTTTTAATTAAATTTGTAGAATATGGATTTAGTATCTATTGTTACCCCTGCCTACAACTCTTCAAGCTTTATCTCCGAGATGATAGAATCAATTCGGGCGCAGACGTATTCAGAGTGGGAATTGCTTATAACAGATGACAATTCCGCTGATAATACTGTTGAAATTATTCGCAGATTTAGCGAAGAAGACCCCAGAATAAAATTGTTTTGCCTAAAGCAGAACGAGGGTGCCGGCAATGCAAGAAACCGTTCAATAGAAGAGGCGAAAGGCAGATATATTGCTTTTTGCGACAGCGACGATTTGTGGATGCCTCAGAAACTTGAATTACAGGTTAAAGCGATGGAGACAGCCGGTGCAACATTTTTGCATAGTAATTTTTATGTTATAAATACTGACAATAAGGTTATTACGTTACGCAAAAGATTTAAAAAAGTATCGTATCTCGCGGTGCTTTTGATGGACTTTATCGCAACAACGTCTTGCGTTATTTACGATACATCCGTAGCCGGAAAGTTTTATATGCGTCCCATCCGCAAACGGCAGGACTGGCTTTATTTTATAGATATTTTGAAAGTATTGCGCAAAGCATACTGTATTCAGGAACCTCTTGTATGCTGGCGCAAACACAGCAAGTCGCTGTCTTCAAAAAAGAGGAGTTTATTTAAATATCACTATAAGATATACCGTGAGTATTTAAAGCTACCCGATGCAGCTGCATTTTTAGTATGCTATGGTATAAATATTCCACTTATTGCTTTACGAAAAATTTACGAAAGATGTACTGATTTTTTATACAGGCATGGGTGGTGGAAATAATATTATGAACAGTGTAACTCTATGGAAATAAAGAATTTTGCATTAACAGGAGTTGCGGGGTTTATCGCTCCGCGGCATTTAAAGGCAATAAAAGAAACGAACGGATCGTTGTTAGTTTGTCACGACCTTTTTGACAGTGTGGGTATTTTAGACAGTTATTTCCCATGCTGCTCTTTTACATCCTCTTTTGAGGAATTTGAGAAATATCTGGAAGCAGGAAATATTGACTATTTATCAATATGTACGCCTAATCACGTCCACAAAAAACACACAATATCCGGAGTGCAGTACGGATGTGATATTATTTGCGAAAAGCCGCTTGTGCTTAATTCAAGTGATATTTATTCGTTGCAGGAAGAATCCGAGCAATACGGACGTAAAATTTTCACAATACTTCAACTTCGCTTACATCCGGCAATTATTGCCCTGCGTGAAAAAGTGCTTAGTGCAGGATCCGACAAACGGTTTGATGTTGATTTAAAGTATATTACCATGCGCGGGCAATGGTATCATGCTTCGTGGAAAGGCGATACTTCCCGCAGCGGCGGACTTGCGACGAATATAGGCATTCATTTTTTTGATATGTTGCTTTGGATTTTCGGTGCGGTGCAGGATATTGAAATTGTAACTTCCGCACCCGATGTGGTATCCGGAGTACTGAATTTGGAAAAAGCAGATGTTAAATTCCTTTTAAGTGTTAACGGCAAGTATTTGCCTGCGGCGGCAGTTGAGGCAGGCAAACGTACTTTTCGCTCTTTGAGTATGGAAAAGACGGAAATTGAATTTAGCAACGGTTTTGACGACTTGCATACGGAAAGTTACAGAAAAATATTAGCGGGACAAGGTTTTACCATAAAAGATGCTCGCCCTTCTATTGAACTTGTTGAGCGTATTAGAAACATTACGGCATAAGATTACACCGTACGGATGGCGCAAATCTAAAAGAAACAGAAGAGGGCATTCAAAATAAAAATACACAAATGTTTGAAAATTTATCATCGAGATTAGAGCGTGCTTTTAAAATTCTTAAAGGGCATGGGAGCATTACGGAAATAAACGTTGCCGAAACGCTGAAAGAGGTGCGTAAGGCGTTAATTGATGCCGATGTCAGTTATAAAATTGCAAAGGATTTTGTCGATACGGTCAAGCAGAAAGCACTTGGTCAAAACGTCCTTACAACGGTATCTCCGGGACAAATGATGACAAAAATTGTTCACGATGAACTTGTTTTGTTAATGGGTGGGGCTGCAGTTGAACTTAATTTACGTGCTACGCCAGCAATTATTTTAATGGCCGGTTTGCAGGGTTCGGGCAAAACAACGCACGCTGTGAAACTCGCTCTTTATTTGAAAACGAAACGCTCTAAACGTGTATTGCTTGTTGCATGTGATATTTACCGTCCTGCCGCGATAGACCAGTTAGAAACGCTCGGAAAGCAGATTGAAGTTGATGTTTTTGCCCAACGCGATTCACAAGACGCTGTTAAAATTGCACGTGAGGGTGTGCGTTATGCGCGTGAAAACGGTTATACGTCCGTAATTATCGACACTGCAGGACGTCTTGCTGTTGATGAGGAAATGATGACTGAAATCCGCAATATAAAAGACGCAGTTCAGCCAAATGAGACACTTTTCGTTGTCGATTCAATGACAGGTCAGGATGCTGTAAATACCGCACGTGCGTTTTACGACAGATTGCAGTATGACGGTGTTATATTAACCAAATTAGACGGCGATACCCGCGGTGGTGCCGCTCTCACAATCCGCTCTGTTGTTTCCGTTCCGATAAAATTTGTAGGTGTCGGTGAAAAGCCGGAAGCACTTGATGTTTTCTATCCCGATAGAATGGCAGGACGTATTCTCGGAATGGGAGATATTGTTTCACTTGTAGAAAGAGCGCAAGAGCAGATAAACGAAGAAGAAGCGCGTAAACTGCAAAAAAAGATTCATACCAATGAATTTAATTTTGATGACTTTTACAGGCAGATTCAGCAAATCAAAAAAATGGGTAATATGAAAGATTTGATGGGTATGATTCCGGGTGCCGGTAAAGCATTAAAAGATATTGATTTGGACAATGCGTCTTTTAAAAATGTTGAAGCGATAATTCAATCAATGACCCCCTACGAACGGCAAAATCCGTCCGTTTTAAATGCGCAGCGGCGGCAACGTCTTGCACTTGGCAGCGGAACATCTCTGCCCGAAGTAAACAAACTTATGAAGCAATTTGAGGGAATGAAAAAAATGATGAAACAAGTTGCCGGTAACCGCGGTGCTGCAATGCAGACAATGGCGCAAAGAATGAGAAGAAAGTAGATTATGAAGATTATTGACGGAAAATTTTACAGTGAGCAAATTCTTTCGGAACTTCGTGCGGAAGTTGCCGGTTTAATTGACAGGGATTTGCGTGTGCCGCATATTGCGGCAATACTTGTCGGCAGCGATGGTGCGAGCGAAACATATATTGCAAATAAAGAAAAAAAGGCACGTTCGGTTGGTATAACTTCTTCGTTGTACAGACTTCCTGCTAATGTTTCGGAAAAGGAATTGCTTGATGTAATTTCGTTTCTGAACAATGATGACGAAGTTGACGGTATTCTTGTTCAATTGCCGTTGCCCGCGCATATATCAGCAACACGGGTTATTGAAACGATTTTGCCTTCAAAAGATGTAGATGGTTTTCATCCCATAAATATGGGGCGGCTCGCACTTGGGCAGGACGGCTTCGTACCTGCAACACCCATGGGAATAATGGAACTGCTGCGCCGAGCCTCTATTGATACGGCAGGCAAGCACTGTGTCATACTTGGGCGAAGCAATATAGTTGGTACTCCTGCGGCATTGCTAATGTCGCGTAACAATAAGTACGCAAACAGTACTGTTACTTTATGCCACAGTAAAACAGAAAATTTGGCTGCCATAGCCTCTTCAGCCGATATTTTGATTGCAGCAATCGGCAAGCCTGAATTTGTTACGGCATCAATGATACGTGAGGGAGCAGTTGTTATTGATGTGGGGATTCACCGCCTGCCTTTGAAAGACGGTAACTACCGCATAGTGGGCGATGTAAAATACGACGAAGCCGCTACACGGACCTCTGCGATTACGCCTGTTCCGGGCGGGGTTGGAGTTATGACTACGACCTGTCTTTTACAGAACGTAATGAAAGCATACCATTTGCGTAATGGTGCGCGTCCTATTTAGCCTTTACGGCACCTCTCTTTACCTTATTCCAACCTATAAGGGTTATAATTAAGCCGGAAAAGTTAAAGATTGCCCAAAGAATCTCACTTACAATGTCACACTCACTACTGGGGCAGCCTGAAAAGTTAAAGGTTGCCCGAAAAATCTTACCTGTGAAAGGTATAAAATCAAAACATGCACTGACAAGAATAAAAACAGTAGCAAGAAAAAGAATTGAAAAGCCGTCTTTCATTGCTTTGTTGAACACTCCTGACTTACTAAGCTTTGAATAACCGATAACAAGCATTATTGCAGACACGAGAACAAAAGGGTCCACAATCCACTCTGAAGTAAGCGTACAATTAAAAAGCACACTTTTCAAAAGTACACTCGCGGCAAGAAAGATATAACCTGTGCGAATAAGTTCTACTGCTTTCCGGTCGGCATCCTCAGTCACATTTTTAAAGTCATTCAAGCCAATAAATGCAAACACGTAGCCCACGACAATCGCTGCAGTAGCGGTGTAATAAAAAGACTTCACCACAGCTCCCCCTCCAAACAGCATAAGCGGATTAACGACCGAGTAAATTAATCCGGCAATTACGTAGATCAGCACACCAAGAAAGATCTTTTTTACAGGTGTCAGAAATTTTTGATTGATTTCCATATATTTTTAGGTTATAATTCGCGCAAAGTTACATTTTTTGTACAGAAAATCAAACTTGCGCGTTATTATAAATATGAAAACTATATTTTTTAGAATTAACAGATTCTTTGCTCTTACACGCAAAGACCGCAACGGCATTTATGTATTGCTGTTTTTAATCGTAATAACAGTCGCTCTGCGCTCCGTCTATCCATTTTGGAAAACAGGAATAAGAGAATTTTCAGACAGCGACGTATCCGCCGCAATTGCAGTAGCAACGGCGGGCAAAGCCACTTTCTCAGGTAATTATAACGGCAGCGGCACACAATACGCAAACAAAGGCGGACAACGCGCAGACGACAGCACCATCGCCGCGCAAGGTAAACCCCGCATGAGCAATTACACTCCACCCGCCTATATGCAAAAAAAACAGTTTATCGCCGCTTTAAATGAAGCCGACACTACCGACCTTAAAGAACTAAAAGGTATAGGAAGCGGCTTTGCCCGCCGTATTGTAGCATACAGGGAAAAATTAGGCGGTTTTGTGCGCAAAGAACAGTTAAGGGAAGTATGGGGTATTGACAGCGCACTTTATACGCTCATGGCTCCGCAAATTACGATAAATGCCGACAATATTCGCAAAATCAATATAAATACCGCAACAATAGATATTCTGAAAAGGCACCCCTATCTTGACTATTATCTTGCGAAGGAAATTGTAAAGTACCGTGACAGGTACGGCGCATTTGCCTTTACGGACGATTTACAAAAAGTAAATCTGATGGACGAGGGTACATTCCACCGCATAAAGCCATATTTGACGATTGAATAGATTTAAAATTTTCAGCGAAGCACCGCACCGCAATCGCGAGCAAGGGCATCTGTTATACGCTGCACGTTTTTTTCCACCTGCGCGTCCGTTAAGGTTTTTTCATTGTCCTGCAATGTAAATCCGATTGCGTAAGACTTTTTGCCCTCAGGTAAATGCTCACCCTCATAAACGTCGAACAGTATAACTTCATCTGCAAGCAGAGATGATGCATTGCGCTTAACGGAAGCGGATACCTGTGCAAACGTTATTTTCTTGTCAAGCAACAGTGCAAGGTCGCGCCGCACAGCCGGAAATTTTGAAATTTCTTTGTACTGTACAGGTTTTTGCGGCAAGCACTTAATTACATTAGACATGTTGAAGTCAGCGTAAAATACATCTTGTTTCACATCTAATGCCTTGCAAATTTCCCCGCGTACTTTGCCGATTTTAATAATTTGTTTTTTATTTATTGACCACTGTAAACCATAAGCGAGTTCATTGTCGTCCGCAAGTTCCGATATATCATACACTGTTTCCTTTAAACGCAGTGCAGAAAACAACTCATCTGCATATTTTTTGATATGATAAAATCCTGTTTTGCTGCTGCCGCCATTCCAACTTTCAGATGCAAAAGCACCTGTCATTAAAAGCGACAAGTGTTCGTCCTCTTTATAACGTGCAGTAACAGGCGCATCATTCTTTACAATATTATTACGGGAATACACACGCCCAAACTCAAATAATTTCAAATCGTTTTGCTTACGATTTATGTTATACGCTATGCTTTGCAAACCACCGGCAAGTAATGACGGACGCATAACACCAAGTTCGCTGCTTAACGGATTTGCAACATTTACCGTTACCGTACTGTCGTAAAATTTTTGCGATATATCTTCACGTGTAAGCGAATTATTGAGGATTTCGTAAAATCCGTTTGCAGCAAGATAATTTGCTATATTGCACTGTACTGCTTCGGGTCTTATTGCCGAAGAATGTTGAAAGGCAAAATGCAAAGTGCCTTTCGGTGTGAGATTATTATAGCCGTAAATACGTAAAAATTCCTCTACAACATCAGCAGGACGCGTTACATCTACCTTATTTGTCGGAACTTCTGCAACGAAAGTGTTCATTGCAGACTGCATGAACACTTTTATTCCTGTCGCTTCCAAAACAGAAGACACTTGTGAAGCGGTAAATTTTTCGCCCGCAAGTGCGTTTAAATATTCTAAAGAAAGTTCTATTCGTGCCGGTTTTACCGGTGCGGGATAAACATCTGTAATTTCAGAAACTGTGCCACCCGCAATTTCCTGTATAAGCAGTGCCGCACGCTTAATTGCATAGTCGGTAATATTCGGATCCGAACCACGCTCATAGCGAAACGAAGCGTCGGTATTTAATCCGTGAGCGCGTGCTGTCCTGCGAATAGATGTTGCATTGAAACACGCACTTTCTAAAAACACATCTGTTGTTGTATCTTTTATGCCCGAATTAAGTCCACCGAATACACCAGCTATACACATTGGCTCGGAAGCGTTACAAATCATTAAATCTTCCACAGACAGCACACGCTCTATTCCATCAAGAGTAGTAAATTTTTCGCCTTCTGCCGCAGTGCGCACAACAACCTTGCCGCCTTTTATCTCGGATAAGTCAAAAGCATGCAGCGGTTGTCCGATCTCCATTAAAACATAATTTGCAATATCCACAATATTATTTATCGGTTTCAGTCCTGCGGCTGTCAAATGTTCCTGTAACCACTGGGGCGAAGAAGCGACATTCACGCCTTTTATCACAAGTCCTGTATAACGAGGACAAAGCATGGTATTGCGTACTTCTATCTCTATGGGATTTTCCATATCCGCTTTAAATTTTGAAACTTCGGGCATTTTCAACGTTGCCTGCACCCCGCGTCTTATACGCAAAAGTGCTGCCAAATCACGCGCAACGCCTGTATGAGAAATTGCGTCCGAACGGTTTGGAGTTAAACCGATTTCTATTATATAATCGGAAGTTACACCAAAATAATCGGCAGCAGGTATGCCAACCTTAACATCGGCGGGCAACACCATAATACCATCGTGTGAGGTGCCAAGTCCCATCTCATCTTCAGCACATATCATACCAAACGAATCTTGCCCGCGTATTTTTGATTTTTTTATTACAAAAGATTTGTCACCGTCATAAAGAACGGTGCCAATTGTTGCAACAATTACTTTTTGACCTGCCGCAACGTTTGGCGCACCGCACACAATATTCAAAGGCTCGCCCTGTCCGATGTCAACAGTTGTAAGATGCAGATGGTCGGAATCCGGATGGTCAATACATGTAAGAACTTCGCCTGTTATCAGACCGCGCAATCCCCCTTTAACGGACTCTTTTTCTTCCACACTTTCTACTTCAAGACCGCAGTCGGTCAAGAGTGCGGAAATATCGTCAACAGTAATATTTTCCAAACCATCAACATAATTGCTTAACCATTTATAAGAGATTTTCATATAATTATAATTTTTTTTATTACAGATATTTGAATTTCATATCAGACAAAAATTTGTGAATCCGGAATTATTATCATTCTATTGTTTATAAGTCAGACTCATCATCATCTGCAAAATTACGACTAATTGAACAAAAATGCTTAAATTTGTAATATGGGAAATTTAAACGTGTAAGCAAGCATACAGACAAAATTGCGTATATGAAAAGACACAGGAAAACAGAAAGCCTGATTATCTGCTTTCTGACTATTTTGGTATTTGCGCCCTCGTATGCCCTCATTCCAATAAGCACACACAAGAAAATATCCGATCTTAAAGTTTCCGCACGAAAATTGATAGAAAAAACATTTGTTGCAGTGGACAAATATGACCACGTTGAACTTGGTGAACTTGAAAGCAACGTACATGTTTTTACCTTTAATTCACGCGGTGAACTCGTTGAAATGCGCGATATTGACAAAGATGGCAATCTCGTCGCATGGTACGTAGCAGAATACGACAAAAACAACAAAAAAGTATCGGAAAAAAAGTATGATAAAAATAGCAATCTCGCGGGTTACTCAACATTTACATACTCTAAAAACAAGCAAATAAAACAGGAAGATGCCTTCTCACCATCCGGCGAACTCCTTTATTCCTTTGTTTTTGAGTACGACAAAAATGACAATGTTGTGCTTCGCAAGCGCATTGACGCAAATAAAGAAGATGGCATTTCAACAGTGTATGATTATAATACGGAGGGAAATCTGACAGGCGAAAAACTGTTTAGCAAAACGGGGAGCATAATTAACAGCAAACAATTCTCTTATGATTCAAAAGGACTGCTTTTGGAAGATAAGCGTTTGGATAAAGACGGTGCTGTACGTATGGTAATTACGTACACCTACGATGAAAAAGGCAACAGAACACAAATTAAAAACAGTAATTCCGACGTAGTTAATATTCGTTACGAATTTGATGAGAAAGGCAATTGGATTAAGCAAACAATTTTTCACAATGAAGTCATCCCCATCCGCGTAATAACGAGAGAGATTATTTATTGATTTTCATTGGGAAATTCCCTTATTTTATTTCGTAATTCAAATATTGTCTTTCTTTGTTTTTCGTAGATTTTGAATTTTCGGAATCAGAGTAGAATATTTGTTTGAACAATTGCCGACCTGTGTGTTTGCGATTGGAATACGTTTCATAAGTATCTGCGGTTAAATCAAAATCTTCCTGCCAATAATAATCGGGACGCAGATAAAAATAAGTTGCTTCGGCAATACGCATATTATCATTTTTCTTCTTTATCAAATCTTCTTTTTGAGGCATTAGCAAAGTAATATTTCGTTGACTACATTCTTTCTTTAATCTTTCCAATACTAAATCGTAAGCATTGTAAATTTCCTCATGTGAAAAATCACTGTATGCCGTATCGCCTATTTTTTCAACCGGACGAATCTGTAAAATATCAAAATTATATGCACCGAGAATAGAGAAAAAATCTTGCAATTCTTCTAAATTGTCTTTATTAACCGTATAATTAAGGCGCACTTTAAAATTTTGCTTTTGCTTTTTTATCTTCGTCAGATTGTCCATTGCCGCAAGAAATTTATCAAAAGACGCTCCCTGCATAAAATATTCGTATGTTTCACGTCTTACGCCATGCAGTGACAGGGTTATTTCATTAAGACCTGCTTCAACAAATTCCCATAAATCCTGTTCGGAAAATAAATTTCCGTTAGTGGTCATAGAGATATATGGAATCCCGCAGAATTTTCCCAACTGAATAAGTTTTTTATTGTGCCGGAAAAGAGACGGCTCAGCACCGCAACCGATTTGCAGTTTCAACGCTCTATGAAAGAACGCACGAGCCAGAAGCGGTAAATCTGCTTCTTTCATAACACCCTTTAACTGCTTACGTTTATTTTCATCGCTGAAATAGCACATCTTGCAACGTAAATTGCATGACAGAACAGGGTCCATAAACAGACCGAAATATCTTTTCCCCAAACAATGCAACAGCCAAATACCAAGCAATTTGATACGCGTACTGCGAATATGGCGATTAAGTTTTAAAAGAGCGTAAACATTCATAAAGAATATTACTGAATTTTCCCTTGAAATGTTTTTGAATACTCGTCAAACTTCGTTGTTTTGTAAGCGTTATCGCCGATAAAATGCAGGATAAGTTCAAATGACTTTGCATCTTTATATCCGGCAATAACATCTAATTGCTGACCGTTTTCATCTAAAATCGTGTATGAGGGAAAACTCATTTGTCCGCGCAAAAGCATAGGACCTAAATCATGATAAGCACCGCGTCTTGTTGTTGCACCGCCCGGATTGCTTTTGTTTACAAATATCTGATTATTTATTCTTACCGTGTCCGTGCGCTCGGCATTGAGTTTTACGTTTATGAAATTTTGTTGCATGTATTTTACAATTTCAGGATTTGAAAACGTTGTTGCATCCATGTGTCTGCACCAACCGCACCAGTCGGTATAAATATCTGCAAAAATTTTCTTTGCGGGCATATTTTGCTGTACGCGCTGCGCATTCATTTCCAATGCCTGTTCAAAGCTGTACCATTGTATCTGCTGCGCCGCTACAGTAAACGGAATACTTATCACAGCCACTATAAGAATATACTTCTTCATATAATTATAATTTGTTCTTACAAAGTTATACCACTAACATATTTTATTATTTTGCCTTTTCAGGAATGGAAATCAGTTTTTCTTCAATAATACTGTCATTTTTTTTATATATATATTTTATGCTGTACCTGCTAAGAGACGGTGTTTCACCAAAAGGAGTGTCATCATTGCCCCAAATTTTATTTACAAGTTCGGGATGGTCGGTAAACGGATTGCGGTTGCCCTGTACTTTGTAAACAGAATCATTCCTTGCACGCTCCCAGTCCTGCACAGGATGTTCATTGTGCCAACGAACAAGCATATCTTTTGTCCAATCGGTAAAACACTGATCTGATGTGCCGTTAAGAGTAGGAGTAGTTTCCAAATTCGGTCTATTCGTATCTCTTTTCGCTATATCCTTTGTTGTTTGCGTCCCGGAGGGATTTGTTATCTGATTTGTATCGTATTTATAAATCCATCCTGCAACTTTACTTTCATAACGAGTTACCATATAAAAATACATCCGCGCAAAATAGCCCTTATATTTGTCTGCAGGTTCAAAAACAGTACCGGAATATCCTGCAAGTTTATTCGGACCATATCTGTAACCGAGAATGCTTGTTTTTTTTGCACTTGCCGAATCTACCTCACCGAGCGGATAATTACTATGATAAGCACTATTTATGTACTGATCGGCTGGAATCAGATGATTAACATCTGTGTACATACTGTCTGTTGTGTTGTTTTCACCTTGGTCATCCCACCAACTTTTCGGAAAAGAATGTTCACGGGAATAGCAATATCTGCAACTTTTCTTAGATGAACATGCACCACCCTCATCATTGCCTGCATTGCCGCACTGATAGCCGCTGTAAGCCGAGTCTTCGCCGTAATGACCGAAATGATAAGTGCCGGGCGTAGTGTAAATATCTCTTACGCTACCATCCGGATTTTGGTCTGTTATACGGTATCTGTACCAAACATTATCACCGACCTCATCCGCCTTACCATAAGCAAGACGTTTATGCGTCTTAATAATATCGTGTAAAGCGGTTTTAAGTTCATATCCGCTTTTATTCAATGCCGAATGATAATAAGCCGAATCGGAATAATTATTAGACCCGGCGGCAAATACGGATACCGCAGAGGTAATTATCCCAAATGTTAGAGACAGTAATAATTTTTTGTTCATACGATAATACATCAATAACCCACAATTAAAAGCACAGCGAAAAAATACCTTAATCCTGTAATTTTTTATATTTAAACCGCTTAGGTGTTATATCACCCAAACGATACTTTTTATTCTCCTCATATTCGGTATAACTTCCTTCATAAAAGTAAACCCGTCCCTCGCCCTCAAAAGCGAGAATATGCGTTGCAATACGGTCAAGAAACCAGCGGTCGTGTGAAATTACCACAGCGCAACCGGCAAAGTTTTCAAGCCCTTCTTCAAGTGCGCGTAAAGTATTTACATCTATGTCGTTTGTCGGCTCGTCAAGAAGCAATACATTCGCTTCACTTTTAAGCGTAAGTGCCAAATGCAGGCGATTACGCTCTCCGCCTGAAAGTACGCCGGTTTTCTTCCCCTGATCGGCACCATTGAAGTTGAAACGTGAAACGTATGCGCGTGAATTTACAAGCCGTCCGCCCAACATCATTTGTTCATTACCTTCACTTATAACTTCCCATACCGATTTTTCCGGATCTATCTGTGCATGTTGCTGATCGACATACCCCGTACGTACGGTACCGCCAACTTTAAACTCGCCGCTGTCGGGTTTTTCCAAATCCATTATAAGACGAAACAGTGTTGTTTTACCTGCACCGTTCGGACCAATCACTCCGACAATACCGTTTGGCGGTAAGGAGAAATTAAGATTTTCAAATAACAGCTTATCATCAAATGCTTTCCTTACATTTATTGCCTCTATAACATTATTGCCCAAACGAGGACCATCGGGAATAAATATTTCAAGTTTTTCCTCTTTTTGCCTGCCATCCTCGTTAAGGAGTGCTTCGTAAGCATTAAGACGTGCTTTACCTTTTGCCTGTCGGGCTTTTGGCGACATCCTTACCCATTCTAATTCCCGCTGCAATGTCTTATGACGTTTGCTCTCCGTCTTTTCCTCCTGCTCAAGACGTTTTGTTTTTTGCTCTAACCACGAAGAATAATTACCTTTCCATGGAATACCTTCACCTCTGTCTAACTCCAATATCCACCCTGCCACGTTATCAAGGAAATACCTGTCATGCGTTACGGCGATAACCGTGCCTTTGTATTGCTGCAAGTGCTGTTCAAGCCATTGAATACTTTCTGCGTCAAGGTGGTTTGTCGGCTCGTCCAGCAGCAGTATATCAGGCTCCTGAATAAGCAACCTGCATAATGCTACACGACGACGCTCACCGCCCGAAAGTACGCTTACAGGTGTTTCGGGGTCGGGACAGTTCAGCGCGTCCATTGCACGTTCAAGGCGCGTGTCAAGTTCCCAGGCGTTATGCTGTTCAAGAAGTTCCATTACCTGCCCCTGCCTGTCTATAAGTTTGTTCATTTCGTCGTCGCTCATCGGCTCGGCAAACTTTGCATTTATATCCTCATATTCTTTAAGAGTATCAACAATTTGCTGCACGCCCTCTTCTACTACCCGACGAACTGTTTTTGAACCGTCAAGTTCAGGGTCCTGCGCAAGGTAGCCAACAGTATAGCCGGGTGAAAACGCAACTTCTCCCTGATACGATTTTTCTAATCCTGCAATAATTTTTAACAAAGTAGATTTACCGGAACCGTTAAGCCCGATAATCCCTATTTTTGCTCCGTAATAGAACGATAGATAGATGTCTTTTAATACTTGCTTTGATGGGGGGAATATTTTACCGACACCCACCATTGAAAAAATAATTTTCGGTTGTTCTTCAATTGCCATATAGCGCAAATATAGCGAAAAATAGCGTATCTTTGTTTACATGAAGAAAATATTATTCTGTATTTTGCTTTGCGTATTCGCTTTGCAATTTTCGCTTCTTCGTTCGCAGTCGTTGCCGATACAAAAATATTATGCGGGGTTGTCCGTTTTGCCGCCCGACGAATTATTATCAATAGCAAAGGCGCAAAATTTGTACTTCCGCACGTTTAAAAATATTTCTCCTGCAACGTGTGATTCCGGTTATATACTTTTTGAAGACTTTCTCATTACGGCACTTGACAGCATTGACTTTCATTTGCCGTTCAAGGCGAAAGACGAAGCATATTTGAACAAATTAAAAATCATCGGCTTACTTGTTGTGGACAACGGACGGTTTATTACTGTAAAACCTGATATGAATTATTTTATGAATGGTTTCAGGGTATATCTTTCGGACAATATGCGAAAGTATTTTGAAATGATAGATGATGAAAATAAAGCCGGATTTATCTCTAACGATTCTCTTGCAATTTCTTTTACGGAACTTGCCGAACGTGTATTGTTTTGGGATAATTTCTATCTTGCTTCCGCCGGCTTCGTGCTTGCCGACGAAGTGCGGCAAAGGCGCGAACGATACTTGAATGCGCTTATTTTCGGCGAGCCATTGTCGCCTGTATGGGCTGCTAACGGCACCTTGCGGGACGATGTCCGCAACGCACTTGAAACAGTGCAACGCGGAGCGGGTACGGAAACGAAACGGATTCTTGACGGTTATTTACAAATACTGCAATCCTGTAATTTTACAAAGTGCGATAAGGCTATTGCTTATACGTGGTAAAATGCCGCTTATGTGAAGTTACAAGCGTAAAGAAAATCCTGCAAGCAACGTATCAGGTTTAAACGTATAGACAGCATGCATCTCACCTGCCATGCAAAAACCGCATCTATCACATACATTAGCAAGGTTGCCCGGACATTGCGGCAAGCGCGTACCGTCCGTCATGATAAAGTTACTTACCCAGCATTGTTTTTTAAATTTATTGTGTTTCATTAACTTTAATCCCGATACGGAATTCATGATCGGATAACCGTTGCGTTTCATTTTTATAATATCGTCTATTATTTTGGCACGCAATACCAAATCATCAATATACAAATATTCCGTACCCTTGTAGGGTGTATGAAAATTTATTGAAATCTTTTCTATGTACGGATTTTCTTTTGCAAATTTTACAGTATCTTCAACATTTTCATAATTAAGTTTATTCACAACCATATTTATACTTAAATGCGGGTGATTGCTGTCTGCTATATTCTGTTTAAGCCGCTCAAAAGTGCCTTTGCCGCGTATTTGCTCGTGATATTCACCTGTACCGTCCACACTAACCCAAATGGAATCTGCTCTGCTGTTCGGAAAAGGAATTTGCGCGTTGGTTGTAATTGTGGTTGAGAAAAAACCTGTTTTACGGGCAAGGTCGCATAAATCATTCACTGTTTTGCCACCATCCGTATCATGCCACAAGAACGGCTCACCGCCTTCAAAATCTACAAAACGCGCACCTTCTTTATAACTGTACTCCAGCTCTGCCTTAATCTGTCCGTATGTTTTTGTCAGAGGATTATCATTATAAACATTGCAGTGCTTACAGCGCAAATTACATTTATCAGAAATAAAAAGCACTGTTTGCAACGGCTTTTTGCGTCCAAAAAATCGCGCACGAACAAACCACCAAAAGAGATATAAAAACTTCATCTGTTTAATTTAATTCCGATTTACAACTTTACAACTGCAAAGTTATTTATAATATGCGAATACACAAGTCCGGAAAAAATAAATGAAAAACCCCGAAGCAGGGGCGGACTTAAAACTCGCCTTTGCTTCGGGGTTTTTCACTTTTTATTGCTTTTTACTGTTTAATAAGTTTTGTTGAGTACGCTCCATTCGGAGAAGAAATACGAAGCAGATAAACACCTGCATTGAGGTGCGACACATTCATTGCAAGGCTTTTACCCGCAACTGCCTGTGAAAATACTGTCCGTCCGCTCAAATCCAAAATAGAAACAGTTTCGTTTCCTGTCAAATCTGTTACGGTTACTTTATCCCGCACCGGATTCGGAGCAACTCGTATATTTCCTTTTTGAGTAAGTGCTGCAATTCCCGCAGATGGCTTATAGGTAATGCTCATTGTATAATAACCCGCATCAAACGGTATCGGAAAATAATACAACGTAGTACCGATAATATAAAGATCTGTTTCTTCACCGGCTTCATAAATAAGATTCGGATATGTAAATATATCATAATCCGGATCATTCTCATCATATCCCGCTTCACCAATCTTTTTATATAAATTGCCGTCTTTCTCGTAGATATAAAGATAACCGACATACGGCATTAAAGAATGAGAGAAAGTAATATCAAGAATATTTCCCTGATTAAGGTGTACTTTGCGGGCAACGGCATGATATATTTGCCCCAGAAGTTCGGTACTTCCTATCAAAGAGCCATCTTCCACCGGTACCATCGATTGTGCTTCAAAATCCGCACTGTCGTAATATGGCATATCAGATACCATAAGTTCCTGCGCTTCATCCAAAAGTTGCGGCACCGTTTTCGTTACCAGTTTCTCTATTGTTAAACTGTATGAAGAAATTCCTTCGCTAAACGTAAAAGGCAAGATGCGAAGTCTTTCCGCAGCACTTGAACTCAAAATTAACGTTGCCTCTATTTCATCATATCCTTCAACAAACGCCCCATTCAATACGTCAGTAGTTGCAGTATCAAGGTTCCATGGATATATATAAAATCCTGCAACGGACAATCCTGCACCCTCCTCAACACTGTAAGTTCCGACAATTCTATAAGTGCTGTTTTCCTCTACGTCAAAATAAGCGGCAGTATCGTTAGATATAAAAATCACATTAGTGCTTCCTCCAAAGGACATGATAACCGTATCTTCGATATTACCTGATACTGGGTTTTCCTCACTAAGTTCCTGACTGTAATCTACTGAATAATAGGCTTTGTGATTCTCGAAATTGTGGTCTTCAAAAACCGTTATACGATCTGTAAGGTACTCACCATACCTTAAAGAGTAAGCATTGTCGTCCAAGACTAAATAATAAGTTCCTGCCCTATCAAATCGGCAAAACATAGAGCCTCCGCTGGACATAAGAGTATCCATACTCCTGTCTTTGTAAACGGAAAAATAAAACCACTGGCTGGAACAAAAGAAATCAACAACAACAGGGGATGCTACAGTTATTTCAAAACCTCTGCTCATAAACATACCATCAACCAATTCCCCATTGGTACTGTCAATCGTAATCTCTCCCGAGAAAGGAAGCGGTAGTGATTCCCATGTCATGGACTCCGCTTTAGGTGCGGCAAATGTTCTGACATTTTTTGCCTGTGAAGTTCGCACATCTTTTCCGACAAAAGGAAGTGATCGAGTATTTGCAGTTAACAGAGATAATCCTGCAGCTGCGAAAAGAATGGATAAAAAAGATTTTTTCATAATTTTATTGTATTTAAGGTTACTATGTTACTTTATTTTACCAATGCTTACATTTTGACAAACTTCAACACTTCCGTTTTATTTCCTGCTTTTATTCTCAGAAAATATTGACCACTTTTCAAATGCGACACATCTAAATTTTTACCGTTACGAACGAAGTTTACACTCTGTCCGTTTATATTTAAAATTACTGCAGTTTGATAATCCTGCAATCCCTCAATCCGTAAAATATCTCTCACCGGATTGGAATTGAGACGAAATTCGGGCGACATGCTGATATTTTCAATTCCTGTTTCGCCTTTGTAAAGTAAATAAAAGCCTGTTTCATGTTTGAATCTTCCATCATTGTGCACTATAATATCCCCATCGGCACTGAGAATATCAATATATCCGGCTCCTGTACCATGATTGATACCATCGCCGGCACTGTCGTAAATTTTTACTGCATAACATCCCGCAGTACTCAACGGCAAAGCAATAATATGAGTAGTCGTTCCGTTATAAGACATTTTTCCATAAGGTCCGCCGGAATCTACTGCTTTTTCCATTCCGTCAAACACACGCCATGTAATTTGGTTGCCGTATCTGTCGGTTACAAGTTTGAGCGTTGCGCCCGCATCAACTTCATATTTCATCTTCTCCAACGGATAGGATTTGGTAATATCAAATGATGTATCACCATTTATTGCGGTAATCGTTACGTTCACCATTGCAGGATCTCCGACACGTAAATCAACAGGAGGTAATATAACAGTGTCAACCGTATTTGCAGCAATAGTTCCGTTTTGCCAATGGTATTTAAATATTTCTCCATACACTTCATATTCAAAGTCTAACGAAGTAATATCTTTGTTATGCCAATAATTTTTCAAATCAAGGGCAAAAGCAGCATCACAACTGTTTGTCTCTATTTCCGTAATATCGCCTAAAACCGGATCGGTATTCAGGTAAATCATTTCGGACTTTGTTGCCGTAACAATGTTCTTATCACCTTCGGCAATAAAAACAATTACTTCAAGATTGTCTAACACATACGGTACATTGTTAAGATTTTCAGGGATAACATAACTGTATCTTGCCGAAAAGAAACTGTTTGCAGCAGTGGCGGTAACAGTAGTATCATCTCCCCATTGACCGGTGAGTAAATGACGAAGTGCATGCTGGTGAATGTAGATAGAGTCTTTGTAAATTTGCTCGGGATTTGACAGCATACCTGTCTGATGCCCAAGAATATGGTTCTGAACCAGTGCTACATTGATGTTATTTTTACTTACAAATGCATCCGCAGTATAATAAACTTCTACGTCCACCGTCAGAGTTCTTGTTGCGAAATCAATAGACGATTTCGCCGCTACGTTAACGTAAGATGATTCGTTTAATACAACGGGAACATAACTTGCCCACATTGTCCGAGATACGGAAATAGCCGTTTCTGAGGGAAATAAACGGCGGTTGACAGATCCGCAGGGATAACCCGACACACCTGCCTGCGATGCCAGTGCATCACCAAAAGGTGTTCTCAAATCAACGTCATTTCCGGATGGCGCAGCCAAACCTCCCTGATGAATATTTATCTGGTAAAATCGGTCAGGATATGCGGCACTCAAATTGTTAGCCCTTTTATGTCCGTCAGGGCAATAAGTACAATAAATTCCTGTAAACTCTTCGAGAATTGCGTTCTTCTTAGAGGGGGAAGTGGAAACGAAAGTTTGCGCATTCATTTGAGATAATGTCAGAATGACAAACGCGGCTAAAGTAATTTTTTTCTTCATATTAAAAGACAGTTTTTGTGGTTTATGATTTTTGTGGTCCTTACTAATCCAACTATGAACTATCTATCAACGGAAGAGCTGATGGTCTATATTAAGCCTGCATAATACCAACCAATATGCCTGATTTACAACACAATAGCGGGCTAATTCTACACCCATACTTATGGAAATGCTTATTCAAATATACATAAAAAAAATTAATTTTACAAGTAGATAATAAACGAAGTTGCCGATTTTTTATCTGATAAGACTAATAACTATTACTATAAAGCAAAAGAGGACAACATAGTTTCGGGCAATATACCAGCGCAACATATACCAGTCAATACCGTATTTCACAATATTGTCCCATTTTTGAAACGGTCCCATCCACATTTTGCGTTCAAATTTGCGATTCGGATCTTTTACAAACCAAATCATGTAATAGAACAACGCTACAGCCAAATAACACGAGAGCCAAACCAAAATATACCACGATGAAAAATCCGCATAAATAATGCCGAGAGTTACGATAACAGGCGGAGCGAAGTTGCAAAATGCGCTAATTACAAGATTTTTTTTCTGCTTGCCTATAACTACTGCGAGATTTTTTTTACCGACACTGCGGTCAGCATTAAATTCGAGCATTGAATCAGTAAAAAGAATATTTGAAACAAGCAGTCCGACAGGAACGGAAAAGAATAATATTTGCCATGAAAAATCACCGCAGGCAGAAACATATATGCCAAGCATGAGAAGCGGTCCGAAAATAAATCCTATAACAATATCCGCCAATCCATGATAACTTAATTTCAAAGGAGGTGCCGAATATTCAACACCGAGAAATCCGACTGTCAGCGCAATGCAAATAATTGACCAGCCTGCATTGGTTACAGTGATTCCGTTTGTAAAATCAATACCTCTGAAATAGAAAATTATTGCGCCGCATATAAAAGCAATGGCAACAAAAAATACTGCAACCCAAAATGTTTTGCGCAATGTTTCCGTACCACCCTCTTGAATAAGGTATGTGCATTTTGCAATACGCGCCTTAATACCTTTTGCCGCCATCCGTTCACGATAGTCAACGCCTTTATATTTATAATCAAAATAATCATCAAAAAGATTCATTCCGAGATGCAGAAACCAAACGCCTGTTATACCTGTTATGCCAAGTATCCACGAAAAGTTTTCTTTTCCCGCTGCAAGAGCGAGTGCCAATGCCGTAAACGCGGGTAACATACTCTGCGGCAAGGATAGCCAGCGTGCAATTCTAAACCATTTTAAAATCATTGTCTTTATTTTTTATAATATTATCTTACCAGCGGGTAGCGTCTTTGTCCTTAAACCAGTCTCCGCGTACCTTCATAACCTGTTCTATTATCTCACGCACACAGCCATCGCCGCCTTTTATGGGCGATATGTAGTGTGCTATGCTTTTTATCTCCCGCACTGCATCTGCAGGACAGCAGGCAATACCGGCTTCGCACATTATCTCATAGTCGGGAATATCATCACCCATATAAAGTACCTGCCGGGGCTTTACATTTTTTTGAGCAATATATTCGTGAAACTTGTCAATTTTTGAATATACTTCGGTATATACATCTGTTATATTTATACCTCTTAAACGTTCGTGAATGGAAAAACCGTTTCCTGCCGATATTACTGCCACATTGTAGCCCATTTTTTGCGCGTAATGCAGAGCATAACCGTCTTTCACATTTGCCGAGCGTAAATTTTTTCCATCTTCTATCACCCATATCTGCCCCTGCGTCATTACTCCGTCAAAATCAAAAATAAAAGTTGTAATGTCTTTTAAACGTTCTTTGTAGTTTTGCATAATTTTCGTATATTAAATTTTTACAATCCCTGTTGCAGCCATAATCCGAGAAATCTGTCGTAAACAGTATATCCCTTTTCCGATTTATAAATCAGTTCCTTTTCTACTAATTTTTCCAACGCACTGTTTACACTACTTGCGGATTTTAACCCATATTTCGCAATAAAATCACCTGAATTTATCTGCTCAACAATTCTTTCTTTCGCTACCGCCCGCAGCAAATTAACCTGAACATTGGAATAAGCATTCAATAATTCCTGATAACCGTAAGTATTTTCCAGGAGCAACTCCCTGATTGCGCCATATATCATTTCGGGTTTATTTATATCTTTGCGGTACTCATAAAGTCGATTCAAAATTGCTTGAATATACCATGTATGCCCCTCTAAGTTATCGTAAATAACATCAAAACATTCCTTTGAGAAAGTAAAACTATTTTTCTCAAAATGCTTGCTTGCAAATTTAAAATATTCTTTCTTATCTACTACACTTAGCGACATAATTTGAGTACTTTGGTAGAAAGGGCGTTTTGCAGATAAAAATATCTCGCTCATCAAGTGTTGTCTGCTACCTGAAAAAATAAACATTACGTTTGGCAGGAATTGAATATACGAACGCAACAATGCCTCTGTGCCTTTTTCAGGATAATTTGCAACCTGTTGAAATTCATCTATTGCAATGCAGCACTTTCTCTTTGATCGTTTTAAATATGCAAAAATTTCCTGCAAACTGCCTGTAGCCGTATCATGTTCTATTTTTATACTCATTTCCGGCTCACCGGATATTAAGTCGTAAGTTAATGTCGGACGAAAACTTTTAAAAAAATTAGAAAACTTTTTTACTGCTTTTTCCACGCCACCCTCTACTTTTCCTAAAATACTTTCGGCAAAAATTCTCACGAAATCATTTAAATTTTGAGTAGAATATATATCAAAATACACGCAAATAACGTCCTTATTTTTTTGACACATTTGATAAAATACGTGATTGACAAGCCCCGTTTTACCATAACGGCGCGGACTCATCAACGATATATTTCTACCGTTTTCAAGTGCTGAAATAATCTTTTCCGTTTCTACATTTCTGTCGCAAAAATAATAAGGACTGTCATACCCCTGTATTAAAAACGGATTGTACGGCTTTGACTTTTTCATACGTTATAAATTAAAACATAAACAAACCTTGTTTGATTAATATTGCAAAGATACGAATTTATTACGTAAATTCCGTAACGGGAATTACGTTACGGGAATTACGTTACGGAAATTACGTTACGGGAATTACGTTACGGATATTACGTAATGGAAATTCCACTACCTGTTTCGGATTATTTCTGTGAACAATCTATACAACTCCTGTAACTGCGGCACATTTTTCAAGTGCGGCTCACTTTGTAATATTTGTAAATGCTTTTCTATCGTTACCGTATCGTTCCGCATTGCTGCTCCTGTTTGCGCCTTAATCGGTTTAACGGTTTTTATTTTTCGCGCCGTTTGTTCTATTATCGGCAACAATAAAGATATGTCCGCCTGCGGAATTTCCTGTAATATTTTTTCGCTGATTGAATAAAGTGCGTTTGTGAAATTATTTGCAAATGTGCAAGCAAGATGTATCTTTGCGCGGTTTTCAGAGTTAATTTTATGTACACTACGCGAGAGCAAACGCGCCAAATTCGCAAGAACTTTTTCCGTCTTTTCATTTGATGCCTCTATACATATCGGCACATTTTCAAAGTTAATAAGTTCCGCATCTTTACTGAATGTTTGCACCGGATAAAATACTCCCACATTGCTGCTAACGGCAGATATTGCTTTAAGCGGAGTTGCACCCGAAGCATGCGCAATAATTTTATTCGGCAACCGCAACGTTTCGGCAAGTTCATAGATTGCACCGTCGGGAACGAGTAACAAGTAAATGTCGGCATCCGGAACAAGACTATCCGCATTTGTCGTAATCTGCACAACTTCATAAGCATCCCGCACATTTTTTTGCCGTAGTGCGGGAATTAAATGATACGCTACATTTCCATTTCCTGTTATTGCAATTTTCATATCAATACGGGTCCACGTCAATAATTATTTTTACTGCTTTATGCGGAAATTTTTTTATCAATTCCCGCAGATGATTTTTATGCTCTGCGATATTTTCCGCACGACTGAATTTCAATACCATGCTCATTAAATAGTATGTTTTTATTTTGCTTATAAGCGGATATTCCGGTCCGAGAAGCCGTGCGCCGAATATTTCGCGCAACATCTCTGCAAGTTCATGCGCAACAGTATTTACTTTTTTTTCATCCGGATGTTTTGCCGTTATGTTTATAAGCCTGTAAAACGGCGGATAGCGAAACCCTAATCTGTCATTTATCTGCGTAGCATACATACCGGCGTAATCATTATTCATTACCTGACTGATTACTTCATATTCGGGCTTGTATGTTTGTATTACAACATCACTGCTGCCGCCCTTGCGCCCCGCCCTGCCGCTCACCTGCGTCATTAAATGAAAACTTCTTTCATGCGAACGAAAATCAGGAAATGCAATAAGTCCATCTGCATTGAGTATTCCAACAACGCCGACATTATCAAAGTCAAAACCTTTCGTCACCATTTGCGTACCAACAAGTACATCTATTTCGCGATTTTGAAAGGCAGTAATCAAATTTTGAAAAGCGTTTTTTGCCCGTGTGCTGTCTAAATCCATGCGTGCGGTGCGGACGGCAGGAAATATTGCAGCAAGATCTTCCTCTACTCTTTCAGTTCCGAAACCTCTCATCCTTAGTGACGACTTGCCGCATTTGGGACACGTTTGCGGAATATGTACAACATAACCGCAGTAATGGCACATCAGTACATTATTTTTTTTGTGATAAGTCAGAGTTACATCGCAATCGCGGCATACAGGCGAAAATCCACATTCTTCACATTCCAAACGCGCGGAAAATCCGCGGCGATTTTGAAAAAGAATAATCTGCTTTTTATCTCTGAGTGCCTGTTCCATTTTTTGTACAAGAAATGGTGAAAAACAACCCTGCATTTTTTGTTTTCGCAAATCTGCGACCCATACTTGAGGCAGTTTAAAATTTCCGTAGCGTGTAAAAAGTTCTACAAGTCCGTATTTTCCGCTTAATGCGTTATTATATGTTTCAATTGACGGCGTTGCGGAGCCGAGAATTATTTTTGCTTTATGAATAACGGTCGCAAGATATATTGCACTGTCGCGGGCATGGTAACGCGGAGCAGGGTCTTGCTGCTTAAATGATGTTTCATGTTCTTCATCAACAATTACAAGTCCGAGGTTTGTAAACGGCAAAAATAATGCCGAGCGTGCGCCAAGTAATATTTTATATTTTTTGCCTGTATTTTTCCAAACATCAATTCTTTCTTTTTCTGTGTAACGTGAGTGATAAATGCCTACCTGAAATCCGAAATATTTTTTCAGCCGCGTTATCATTTGAGCTGTCAATGCAATTTCGGGTAACAGGTACAGCACTTCCTGTCCTTTTGCGAGCGTGTCCTGAATTAGTTTTGTGTAGATTTCCGTTTTGCCGCTTGATGTTACACCGTGCAGCAGGCATACATTCTTTGATTTGAAACATTCGTTTATTTTTTCGTATGCCTGTTGTTGCTGTTCGGATAATATTATCTGTTTTTCTATTATGGCTTCCTGCTGTTCCTGCTTTTTATTTCTGCGTACTTTTTCGTTTTGAATCTTAAAACCGCTCGGCAATGCGGCTGTCATAACATCGCCTTCGCTGCACATATAATAGTCCGCAATCCATTCCCAAAATTTGAACTGATATGAGTTTACTATTGGCTCGCTGTCAAGAACAGAGAGAATATCTTTTATTTTCGCAGGCACAACAGCGACAGTATCCGTTGCGTTTTCGGATGTATTCGTTTCGTTTTCCCGTACTGCTTTTACAAGTCCCGCATAATTTTTACCTTTTCCAAATGGCACTTCCACCCGCACACCCGCCTGCATCTGCCCGACAAGTTCGCCGGGTACGCCGTAACTAAACGTACCTTTGAGCGGTAGCGGTAAAAGTACATCAATCATAAATATAATTCATAATGCCGGCAAGACGTTCGGCAGCAAGGCAAAAACACTTTTCGTAAATCCACTTGTAATTATAAACGTATTCGTAAGTTTTATCCGTATCGTCAATATTATTGTAAATTATATTTGTAAACTGATAAACATCCCACCCCCATTCAATAACGGCTTTCTGCAATTCATCTTCCGATGAAATCTTTACAGGGGTCAAATTGTGAGTACTTGACAAATATTGCGCCCATTCGGTATAACTTAATCCCTCTATAGAAATAATTCTATTGTCCCAAAGAGAATGTAAATTTATTTTATCGTTAAACCATTTTACCTTTATTTTATTTGCACCTAAATCCTTTGGCCGACCTAAATGCAGCGGTTGATGCATATCGCCGACAAAATGAATCAGAAGTTTTAAAAGTACGGTATCATTTTTTACATAAGAATCGTTCGCGGCATCTTTATTTCGCTGCCTGTCGTGCAGGGTTTGAGCAATGGAATAGACTCTGTAAATTATCTGTCCGTAATTTTGCATAAAGGCATTTTTTTCATATTCTTCTTTTGTCAAATTTTCGTTCAGATTAGTGTAATGCCACCTTGAAACGTATTTATACTGCTTGTCCGAACGGATTTCATCCGCCCAGTTTGCGACCATAGCCATATTGGAGCCGCCAAGAGTTGCCGTGATTTTGTCCTGCACATCTTTGGAAAGCATGTCCTGCCCCATTTGTGCGATTGTTCGATGTCCTGTTTTTCCCCAACCGAAAACGATAAACGGAGCAAGAAAAAGTAGAGGTAAAAATGATTTTTTAAGCATAATATTTTTTTTACAAAGTTAGTGTTTATGTTGGGAAAATTTGTTTTTTTCTCAACTTAATCGTATCTTTGCGGCGGTCCCATAGCTCAGTCGGTTAGAGTAGATGACTCATAATCATTTGGTCCTTGGTTCGAGCCCAAGTGGGACCACAGCCCTTAAAAAAACAGCCCACATTTCTGCGGGCTGTTTTTGTTTTAAACTGTACCGTATAAATTACGCACCTACTTTTATTCTGCGGAAACCGATAATTTGAGCTGTTCCGTTGTTCTTGACATACTGGCCGACAGATATTTTGCTGTCAAGAATATACTCCTGTTCATCAAGAGCATTTTCTTTGAAGAATTTTTTCAATCGTCCTTCGGCAATCATTTCTGCTTTATCGGCAGGCTTTCCCTCAGCAATCGTCTGTTCAACAGCGATAGCACGTTCGTGCGTAATAACGTGTTCGGGAAACTCATTTGCTGTTGTCGCTATCGGATTCATAGCCGCAACCTGCATTGCCACGTTATGCCCTACTTCTTCTTTTACGGACGCTTCACTGAAACCTACAAGTGTCGCAAGGCGGTTGCCATGGTGATTGTAGGCAAAAACACGTGCAGCATCTTTATTGTCAATAAAAGCATACTGCGTCATTTCAATTTTTTCGCCGGTCTTTCCGGTAAGTTCCGTTATCGTTTCGGCAACTGTTTTTCCCTCAAAAGAGGTGGCAAGAAGTTCTTCGAGCGAGCGCGGCTGGTTGCCAAGTGCTATGCAAGACAAATCGTCCACAACTTTTTTGAAGTCGTCGCTTTCGGCAACAAAATCCGTTTCGCAACCGAGCATTACAATACAGCCGAAATCTTCCTTGTCACTAACGGCAGCAACAACTCTGCCCTGTGTTGCTTCACGGTCGGCACGTTTTGCTGCCACTTTTTGACCGTGTTTGCGGAGATAATCAATTGCTTTTTCAAAATCACCATCGCTTTCCACAAGTGCTTTTTTGCAATCCATCATACCGGCACCCGTCATTTGACGAAGTTTGTTCACATCTGCTGCTGTGATATTAACCATAATTTTTCCTTTTTTTTGTTTTGTTATTTATAAACCGCAGGTCAAACCCGCGATAATGTCTGCTTTATCTTTATTTACGAAAAGGTTTATTGCCTCCCGATTTGCCGCCGCCCCCCTGTGAGTTACGGCGCGGCCTGCGGTCGCGACGACCTTCGCCGCCATCGCCTGTATTTTTCTTGCGTTTTTCCATATCCGTAACTTCAACATCTTCACCCTCTTCGTCAATATCAACTTCGCTCTTTGCGTTTTCAATATCTTCGTCATCCTTGTGACTTTCCTTTTCAACTTTTCTTTCGCGCAAGCCTTCTTCTATTGACTCCGTAATTTTTCCGACAATAACTTCTATTGATTTTGAAGCATCGTCATTACCGGGAATCGGAAAACTTATAAGTTCGGGGTTTGTGTTCGTATCGGTAATCGCAATAATGGGTAAATTAAGACGGCGTGCCTCATCAACCGCGATATGTTCTTTATTTATGTCAACGATAAACACCGCACTTGGCAATCGCTGCAAGTCGGCAATAGATCCCAAGTTTTTTTCTAACTTATCTTTTTCACGTTGAATTTGGAGACGCTCCCTTTTGGATAATGCTTCAAACTGCTTGTCGTTCATGAGTTGCTCAATTCCGGTCATTTTCTTTACTGCTTTGCGAATAGTTGCAAAGTTCGTAAGCATTCCACCGGGCCAACGCTCTGAAACATACGGCATTCCCACACGTTTAGCTTGCTCGGCAATAATTGCACGCGCCTGTTTCTTCGTTGCGATAAACAAAATCAATTTACCCGACCTGGCAATTTGTTTTGCAGCCGCACATGCTTCATCTAATTTTTCAATTGTTTGGTGAAGATTTATAATATGGATTCCATTTTTCTCAGAATAAATGTACGGTGACATTTTAGGATTCCATTTTCTTCTCAAATGACCGAAATGCACTCCGGCATTCAAGAGTTCGTCAAAAGTTACTGCTGACATAATTTTATTTAATTTAAGGGTACGTCGTTTTCTCAATTTCCCCGAGTTTACATTCCATGTTAAAGTGCCACCTTGCTCCTCCTACGCTTTCGGTTACACTCAAACGGCAGGTAGTTCTTTTTATGAAGTCCCGCCATTTTAGATACTAAACAATATCCAATGTTTCGATTAACGTTTGCTGAACTGGAAACGCTTACGCGCTTTCGGATGTCCGGGCTTCTTTCTTTCCACCATGCGCGAATCGCGAGTCAGAAGACCTTCAGCCTTTAATGCCGGTTGGTATTCGGCATCAATACTAACAAGCGCACGTGCAATACCAAGACGAAGCGCCTCTGCCTGCCCTTTAATTCCACCGCCGCCAAGGTTTGCTTTAACATCATATTTACCCGCTACACCTGCAACATTAAATGCCTGTGTAACTACATACTGTAACGTTGTTGTGGGAAAATATTCTTTATAGTCACGTTTGTTAACTAAAATATTTCCATTGCCAACTGTGAGATATACGCGGGCAACAGCCGTTTTTCTTCTTCCTGTTCTATTGGTTACTTCCATATATTGTATAGGTTAAAATACACTAATTCATTTTAATTCATTGACGTTAATAACTACCGGCTGTTGCGCTTCATGTCCGTGTTCGCTGCCTTCATACACATGCAAATTTCTAAAAAGTTGACTGCCGAGTTTATTTTTCGGAAGCATACCTTTTACGGCATGCTCTACAATAAAGATCGGTTTTTTGTCAAGCACCTCAACAGGCGTTCTAAAACGCTGACCACCCGGATAACCGGTATGGCGGACATATTGCTTGTCAGTCATTTTTTTTCCTGTAAATCGAACCTTGCCGGCGTTTACGACAATAACGTAATCGCCGCAATCGGCATGAGGTGTAAAGTTTGTTTTATATTTTCCTCTCAACAGACTTGCGATCTCCGAAGCCAACCGCCCAACTGTCTGATTTTCGGCATCTACCAACACCCATTTTTTATCGGCAGTTGCCTTGTTTGCCGATATTGTTTTGTAACTCAATGTATCCATAGCGATAACCTGTTTCTTTCTTAAAGGGGTGCAAAGGTAGTAAAAATTTTATTAAAATACAATTGTTGATAATCCTCCATATCCCCTTTTATTTCATATTAGGCAATTCCAAACCAAGACCCTTTTTCCTGTCCCATGCTTTGAGTACGAAGCCCAATATAAGAGCAGCAATGCCCAAACCCGCCAACATTAACAGCGGTGCAGTATAGTCATAAGACGTAGCGGCTGTTTCGGGGACAATTTCACCGCTTGCCAGCTTTTGTGCTATGTCGGGATTTGTCTTATCCAAAATCTTACCTATAAGAAGCGGAAACAACCATAAGCCGATATTTTGTATCCAAAAAATAAGTGCATAAGCCGAGCCTATAACTTTATGGTCCACCAATTTAGGCACAGAGGGCCACAGCGAGGCAGGTACTAATGAGAATGACGAGCCGAGTACTAAGATTGTGAGATAGGCAACAATTATACCGCCCATATCACTGTCTTTAAATAAAGGCAGAATAAAGGCAAACGTTAAATGGCAAATAATCAGTAAGATTGAGCCTATCATTAACATTGAAGCGGCTTTACCTTTAGTATCAACATATTTTCCGAGAATCGGAGTGATACCGACTGCCAGCAATGGGAAAACGGCAAAAATTGTTTCGGCAGACTGGCGCATATAACCCATATAGCAGAAAACAATCAAAGCAACAACAGAAATCCCCAACAACACATATTTTTGAGCACCTTTGCGGAAATTGCTGATAAACGCGAATGCCGCAACAACAAGCATTATGCCGTACTGCACAAAAGTAACGTTATTGGACGCCCAAAATGAACCTTCTGCCGGAGGGGTAAACGTAAGGTTGCACTGTAACATGTTTACAGCATATTTTTGGAATGGGAATATTGCCGAATAATAGAGTACGCAAAGCAGAGCAACGAGCCAAAAACCACCGCTTGCAAGAATACCTTTAAGGTCGGATATTTTAAACACATCGTCTTTTTCTTCTGCTTCGCCTGTTTGTGCGTCAAGTTTTTTATCCATAAAGAAATAAATGACGAACATAATAAGAGCTATCATCAATAAGATAACACCGAAAGCGACCGAATTGGCCACATTAACAGTTGTCAAATCCAATCTGTCATCAACTATATCGGAACCCCACTTTGCAATAAGCGGTGAGAAAATCATACAGGTAGCAACGCCAAGACGCGCAAGTGCCATTTCCGACCCCATTGCGAGTGCCATCTCTCTGCCTTTAAACCACTTTACTATTCCGCGAGAAACTGTAATCCCCGCCATTTCTACGCCGCAGCCAAAAATCATAAAGCCGACGGAAGCAACTTTTGCAGAAGCCGGCATTCCCTCATAAAAGGGCGAAATACCGAGTTCCTGAAAACCGGGAATATAGTTTAAATGGTTTGTAAACCATGTTTCAAGACCACTGCCGACAAAAGCACCACTCACTGCATACCACTTTATAACGGCACCAATGAGCATTACGGCACCTGAAAGTATCGCTGTAAAACGAACTCCCATTTTGTCAAGAATAATACCTGCAAAAATTAGAAAGAATATGAATACATTCAAAAATGTTTCAGACCCCTGCATTGTGCCGAAGGCTGTCGAATCCCAGCCGCGTGTCGATTGCATAAGGTCCTTGACAGGAGATAAAATATCCATAAAAATGTAAGCGCAAAACATTCCAAGTGCAAGCAGTAATAGTGCTATCCAGCGGATTGTTTTATTGTCGCGGAGAGATTGTGTTGTATTCATATAATTATAATTTTTTGATTTATGATTTCTGATTTCGCATTTATAGATGATTTACCGGTTGTCAGTTGCCGGCATAGCATATCAATATGTATATGTGCCGCCATCATTGTCTGCTGCAGGCTTTTTAAATATTGCAAGAGCATAAAGTCCGATTATTATCAGTGAGAATATTGTACCCCCAATACTGAAATTCATATTGCGGAATATTATAAGCGGCAAAACAATCATTAAAAGGTGTGCTAATGTGTAGATATGGAAACCGATTATACGTTTTTTTAACATAAATGCAGCACCCACGACGGAACAGGCACAAAGAAAAGCCATAAAAACAAAATAACTTCTGTTGCTGAAAAGAATTTTTGCCATGTCTAAATCTATCAGTTGCAGCATCTGTTCCTGATGTCCCTGATTTTCCAGTTCCTCTTCAAATTTTTCAAAAAAAACCGTCCAGAATGTTTCGTCGGGAATGGCTACCACAGCAGAGCATATAAAAGTTATACCACTGTAAATAAACGTTAAAATGCAAAGAACTTTGAGTAGTGTTTTCATATAGTTATATATTTATAATAAGTTTTTCATGCAAATGGTTATTATTGCAGGTTTATCTCACCCCAAGCTGTTGCAACACAGCAACATTTTGGTCGTATAAATCCTTTATTTCGGTACGCTCCTTATAAGGCTCAAGTATCTGGTCCATGCTGTAAAAAACACTGCCGCATTCGTTGAGCTCACTTTTCAGCGAAGCGGAAAATTTCTTCGGAAAACTGCGTGCATAATCGAAACGTTGAGTATAAATATTATACATCTGTTGCGCTAACGCTGCCCCTTTATCAAATGAACCCGCTTTTAAATACGCTTCCATAACATAAAGCATTACGCCGTCGTAACTGATTTTGCTGTGAGGGAAAAACTCTGCAATTTTATCTAATACTTTAACGGCAGAATCATTTTTATGTTCATATACGAGAGCATTTGCGAGTTGAACATAACTATATTTTATGGGACGACTGTAAGAGGAACTTTCGGGATCTATTGCTGTTTTGGGATCCTGCAAATTGCCCCAACGGAATTTATTCACAAATAAATCATAAGTAATATCAGTATTTACTCCGTTATTACCCACAACCTCTCTGTTGGGATTTACGTACGGAACTATTTTATATACTCCGCCCTGAACTTCGGCTAATTGCGGCACAGGATAAATATCACTTTGCGCCTTGTCACTCATCATACATATTGAACGTTCAAAATGATTTGTTCCGATTACGTCCAAAAATGCCAAATCATTTTTATAAAGTGCGCTTGAAGAGTTTTTAATTTCCCATGAAACTACAGGTAATGTACGCGCCATTTGCTCTTTCGTTATAATTCCGTCTGCAAATAATTTATCGGCATTAACCGTAATTTTTACTTTTTTTGTCGGAAAAATACTTACCAATTCTCCGCTTCTTAACTGTTGTTTTGTTCGTTGATCGCTACTGTTGACAAATTTCAGCAAATCTTCAAGTTCAACGGCGTCTCCGTAATTTCTATCTTCAAGCCATACATAATCGTTTGAGCCTTGTCCGTAATTTTCATAAGATATGGACATTTTAACCGGAGGCGAATCGTAAAGCTTGCGGAAAAGCGGTTGTACGTGCCAATAACTGCCCGCAAGCGCACTGTTCAAGATACGAACATCGTTGCGGAAATTTTCTACAAATTGGCAATACCAAAACGGAAATGTATCGTTATCTCCATTTGCAATAAGAATAGCATCTTTATCGCACGACATCAACCCATTCTTTGCATAGTCATAAGCGGCGGTACGGCGTGAACGGTCGTGGTCGTCCCACTCCTGACTTGCCATTAACACAGGAACGGCAAAAAGTGTGACAACAAAAACGATTCCGACTGCCGCGACCGGCTTTACATAGCGCGAAAGCCATGTTGAGAGTGCCATTACTCCAAGCCCAATCCATATTGCAAACGCATAAAAAGAGCCGGCATACGTGTAGTCGCGCTCACGCGGTTCGGTACTTGGTTCGTTCAGATAAATTATAATCGCAAGCCCTGTCATAATAAACAAGAGCGTAACGACAAAAAAGTCTTTTTTGCTTTTTTTGTAATGGAAAAAAACTCCGGCTAATCCGAGCAGCAGAGGCAAAAAGAAAAGCGTATTACGCGCCTGATTATTTTTAAGAAAGTCGGGCATATTACTTTGCGGACCAAGGCGGATTTCATCTAAAAATTTTATACCGCTAATCCAGTTTCCATTGAGTATATCGCGGGAGCCGTCACTGTTATAGCCAAGTCCCTGTTCGTTATTTTGTCTGCCGGCAAAATTCCACATAAAATAACGAAAATACATCCACCCAACCTGATAACGTAAAAAGAAACGGATATTTTCACCAAATGTTGGTTTTTTAGTACCTTCACCTGCCTTTGTACCACTCCAAAAACGGTAATACTGCACATGAGGACGGCCGCCGCCATCGGAATTGGAGTACATTCGCGGAAAAAGTCCTTTATGTTCGTCATCGTATTTATACTCTATGTTGTATCCTACGTTTCTGTATCTTTTCGTTTCAGCGTCTTTTACATATCTCGGTGATACTTCCTTTGCATCCACTATCTGCGCATTAAAATAATTTCCATAGATAAAAGGGCGGCTGCCGTACTGTTCGCGATTAAGATAGGCTAACAGACTCAAAGCATTTTTAGGTTCATTTTCATTAAGAGGCAAGTCGTTTTGATTTGAACGAACAACGAGTGTGAAAAATGTAGAATATCCTATTAACAAAAACGCAAAACAGAGCAATATCGTATTTGCAAGCGGTTTATTTTTTTTATGTGTGGTATAAATTCCCCACACAATACCGCCTGCCAACAAAACGAAATAAATTATCGTTCCGCTGTTAAAAGGCAATCTCAAACCGTTAACGGCAGCCAGTTCAAAATATCCTGCAAGTTTCACGATATAAGGCACAATCCCCCACAATACAAGCCCTACGAGTATAAAAGAAATTAGAAATGAAAACCAAAAATTGCGGCGCGTATGGGGAACTTTTTTGTAATAAACAATAAACACAATAGCCGGAATAACGAGCAAATTAAGTAAGTGAACGCCTATTGCAAGACCTACGAGAAACGAAATAAAAATAATCCAGCGTAAATGATGTTTTTCATCCGCAACCTGTTCCCATTTTAAAATTGCCCAAAATGTTATTGCGGTAAAAAACGAACTCATTGCGTAAACTTCACCTTCTACTGCCGAAAACCAAAATGTGTCGGAAAAAGTATATGCAAGCGAGCCAATAATTCCGCTTGCGAAAATCATAAGCGATCCGGCTGTTGTTACAGGTGAATTTTCATTTATCACAACTGCTAACTTACGTGCAATCATTGTTATTGTCCAAAACAAAAACAGAATAGTGAAACTGCTGCACAACGCCGAAACAATATTTATTGCAAATGCAACTTTTGTGAGATCACCGAAAGTAAACAGTCCGGCAAACGAACCGATTATTTGAAATGTCGGTGCTCCGGGCGGATGACCCACCATTTGACGAAATGCTGTTGAAATATATTCGCCGCAGTCCCACCATGATACCGTTCTTTCTGCTGTTGCGATATATACGAAAGTGGCAATTGCCCAAACGAGCCAACCAAGAATGTTGTTAATTTTGTTGTAGTTCTTCATATATTTTTATCATATCCGCTATTTCTTTTTCGTTGTTTTGAGATGCCACACTGTAAACATCTCTTAATATTTGAACGGTTTCATCTAATTCACTTTTTATATCGCGCCGCATTTTTACAGGAAACTGCCGCAAATATTTTAATTTTTTCGTATATGTATCTGCCATTGCGAGAAGTACCTGTCTGCCTTTTTCCGTTGCACTCTTCACATCCTTGCTATCCGCATTGTCCGTACCCCTTGCGCCGTTAGCACCTGCCATATAATAAAAACGCGCATACTGAATTGTGAAATCGTCAAATTGAAGTATATCGTTCGGAAACCAGAAAAGTCCTTTATCAAGAACATTTACGCAGGAATCAATCTTACCCTCGTAAAAAAGAACGGCTGCAAGCGACAGATATTGACTGCGGGCATTACCGCTCCAAGAACGGGTTTCGGGGTCTAACTCTATTTTACCCGAATTAAGCGCACCCCAGTCAAAAACATTCATAAGTAAGTGATACGAGCGGTCGGACGCAATACCGTTTGTGCTGCCGCCGAGAATTTGACGGTTTGGATTTGAATACGGAACAATGCGCGTTACACTGCCCTCAATCTGTCCGTATGATACGGACGGCAAAGATGATTGATGTGCATAACCGCTTGAAAAACACATTGGTCGTTCCCATGCATTATTTGCAAAAATATCAAAAAGTGCAAGGTCGGATTTTGTGAGTTGATTGGTACTTATATTCCAAACGACTGTATCATGCGCCATACGTAATTCTTCTGCCGTATATATTCCGTTTTCGGCAAGTTCACTTTTCGGAACAGGAATTTTTATATTGCGGGTTGGAAAGAAACTTATTTTTTCGCCGCTCTGCGCCATTAGTTTTGTTGCGGGATTATCGGAATTTACAAGCGACAGTAATTCTCTGGCATCTTCTCTTGTTGATATTTTATCCTGAACAAAAACGGCTGTGTTTTTATCGCCGTAATAATTGCTGTTTTTAAGCGACATTTTAAGCGGTGCGCTCTCATAAACTCTTCGGTATAGCGGCTGTATTGCCCATGAACTGTGGGTTAGCATACTGTTTATCACGCGCACGTCCGTTCGTATTCCCTCAACCTGCTGACAATACCATACAGGGAATGTGTCGTTGTCGCCGTCAACAATAAGAACTGCATTGGGAGGACAGGATTCAAGCATATTGCGTCCGAAATCGCGGGCGGCGGTACGCAATGAGCGGTCGTGGTCATTCCACCCCTGCTGCGCCATAAGGCAGGGTATGCCAAGTGCCGAGACTGCAAGTATTGCAGCAATATGTCTCGGTAGCCGTGCTTTTTGAAGCAACGAAACAAGTCCCATAACACCAAGTCCTATCCATATCGCAAACGCGTAAAAAGATCCTGCAAAGGCATAGTCTCTTTCACGCGGTTCAGTGGACGGCTGATTAAGATAAAGCACGATTGCAATGCCTGTCATAAAAAAAAGAAGAAACACGATAAAACAGTCTTTACGCATACGGCGAAAATGGTATAATAATCCTATCAATCCAAGCAATAGCGGTAAGAAATAAAAAGTATTGCGTGCCGGATTTTTTGCAAGTTCGTCGGGTAAATTTCCCTGTGGTCCTAACCGCGCTTCATCAAGAAATTTTATACCGCTAATCCAGTTGCCGTGAAAATAATCACGAGTGCCGTCCTTATTGTAGTAACGTCCCATAATATCGTTTTGCCTGCCGACAAAATTCCACATAAAGTAACGCATATACATCCACCCTATTTGATAACGAAAAAGGAAACGCATATTTTCGCTTACTGTCGGTTTACGGTTATCATCTTTTTTACCGCTCCATAATTTATTATATGTTTTGTTCGGACGGTATCCGGTTTCCATATTTGAATGAATACGCGGAAATAATCCGCAAAATCTGGGATCATAGGTAACTTTTTGCGAAGAATATCCATCCTCTATGTATCTGCCCGCTTCTTCATCCCGGCGATACTGAGGGTTCGCCGGATCTACTGCTTTAATCGGCGCGTTATAATACTGTCCGTAAAAAAGCGGCACCGTGCCGTACTGGTCACGGTTTAAGTATGCAAGCAGGCTTATTGCGTCTTTTGTTTCGCCCTGACTGATGGGTACATTTTCATTTGCACGGATAACGAGTGAAAAAAACGTAGAATATCCGATTAACACGAACGAAAAACATAGCAGCACCGCATTCCACAGTGGTTTATTCTTTTTTCGTGTGGTGCGCAATCCCCACACAATTCCACCTGTTAATAATACAAAATAAATTATTGTTCCGCTGTTGAAAGGCAAGCCGAAACCGTTAACGGCTGCAAGTTCAAAGTATCCTGCAAGTTTTACGATATACGGTACAATACCCCATAATATTAAGCCAAGAAGTATTACAGAGATAAAAAGCGAATACCAGAATCCTTTGCGCGACTGTTTGAATTTTTTAAAATATACTGTGAATACTATTGCAGGAATTACGAGTAAATTTAACAGGTGGACACCGATTGCAAGACCTATTAAAAGTGATATAAAAACGAGCCAGCGCAGATGATGTGGTTTGTCGCTTGCATTTTCCCATTTCAGAATTGCCCAGAATGTTATCGCGGTAAAAAATGAACTCATTGCATATACTTCGCCTTCAACTGCCGAAAACCAGAATGAATCGGAAAATGTATAAGCAAGTGCGCCGACTGTGCCTGATAACAGAATTATAAAGGTTGTCAGCGGGGTTAATGTTTTCGGTCCTTCCGAAGTATTTTTTGACGAAAATAACGCAATCTTTTTCGCGAGCATGGTTATCGACCAGAATAAAAACAGGATTGTAAAACTACTTGAAAGTGCCGACATCATGTTTATACAATGCCCTACAAGTGCGGTATCACCCATCGCCGGCAAAGCAAAAATTGCTCCTATTATTTGAAATGTCGGTGCTCCGGGAGGATGTCCGACCATAAGTTTATATGCGGTGGATACATATTCGCCGCAGTCCCACCAACTGCCCGCTTTTTCGGCTGTGCTTATAAACACGAAAGACGCGATTGCCCACACGAGCCAACCGACTATGTTGTTTAAAAGAGAATAAGTTTTGTTCGTCATAAGTCGCGAAGTTAAGCATTTTTTTTAATTGAACTTTTACAGTATTAAAACTTTAATGTTCTTGCTCCGAAAACCCATTCAACAAATGCCCCAGCGTAACAACTACCGCTTCCATTCCTGCACCTCTGGGGAATTTTAGTTTGTAGCGGTCGTCAATACGGTAACCCACAATCCACACTATGTCGCCCCTGTGCGTAAGTACCCATGTGTAGCGTTTTTGAGTTGATGAAAATTTATTGTTGTTGAAAAAATCGCTTAATTTCTGTTTTTTATTCATTCCGAGCGGATAAAAAAAGTCGCCCTCTTTCCACTTGCGAAGTATCAACGGTTCTTTTATTTTGTCAATTGCAAGTACGGCAATTGTACTGTCTTTAGGAACTTCGTTTATGTTTGTGAAAAATTGTCTGTCGTAGTTGAGCATTGGCGGAGTATCGGCGAAATTATTGTCCTGTGCTGCGGCAGGTGCGGCGCAAAGCGAAGTTTTCTCTATAATTATGGTACTCCTTTCGCGGCGAAGAGTATGTGTCGGAGAATAAAATATTTTTCCGGCTGTGCCGCCTGTTATACTTTCCGTAATTTGAGATATTATGCTTCGCGGGAAATCTTTTGACTGTAAAAGTAATTCTAAAAAAACATCTAACTGTTTTATTTTTTTCAGTAATCGGATTGATAATGTTTGCGAGTAATCCGTGATTACGGAGTTTTGCCGTATTTGCCGACATGACGAAGCCGCCGTAGTATCCGTATCAACAATGACTTTTGCCAACAAATCATTAAACCACCGGTCTAAAATTTTTTCTATACTGCCTATCGTCTGCATTGTATCGGCAATATGTTCTATTGCTTGCGGATTGAGCGTTTGCATTAAAGGAATAACATTATGCCGAATATTGTTACGTAAAAAAACGGTGTCAAAATTTGTTTCATCCTCCACGTAATTTATCTGCTCATCGGTAGCGTATTTTAAAATTTCACTTTTACTGCAATCAAGCAACGGACGCATATATTTCCCGCTCCGTGCGGACATTCCGCGCAAGCCCTTAATTCCCGTACCGCGTAAAAGATTTAAAAAAAATGTTTCTACATTATCGTTTTTGTGATGTGCCAAAAGACACACAGAATTATCAATGGCAGAAAGTATCTTTTCAAAAAAACCGTAACGCAATTCCCGCGCAGCCATTTCAATGGAAATACCTTTATCACGCGCATATTTGATTGTTTCAAATTCCTCATAATAAAGCGGTACTTCGTAAAATTCTGCAAGACGTTCTACAAAATCAGCATCACGAAAAGAATTTTTTCCGCGCAGTTTAAAATTACAGTGAGCAATTGAAAAAGAGTATTCCTTATGCTGTTGAACGAAACGTGAAACGAGATTGAGCAGAACAACGGAGTCCGCTCCACCGCTAACCGCTACGAGCAGATGTTTTTTATCCGTAAAAACTTTTATGTTTGAAACAAACTGTTGATAAATATTCTGCATTTGTTAAAATTGCATTTGCAAAAGCCGCACCCGAATTAAAACATTTCAGACAGTTTCTGTCTGACTTAATCGTACTTCGCGTGAAATTTTTATTTGCGACAAAAAAAACAGAACAAAACCGATTGTTATTGCAGAATCGGCGATGTTAAAAACAGGATCAAAAAAAGTGAAGTTACCCACTTTGAAAAGAGGAAAATATAACATGTCCACCACTTTACCAAAGAGAAACGGCGCGTAACCGCCATTCGCAGGCATAAGTTGCGCCGTTTGAAAATAACTGTCGGAAAAAATCAATCCGTAAAAAGCACTGTCAAGCATGTTTCCCATTGCACCTGCAAGAATAAGTGATAAAGCCGCAATTCCCAAATTACTTTCTTTTCCTTTGCGCACAACTTTCACAATGTACCAAATAAGCAAACCTATTGCTACCATACGGAACAACGACAGTAAAAGTTTACCGTAAGTTGGTCCCAAAGACATTCCAAAAGCCATTCCCTCGTTTTCAATAAAGTGGATACGGAACCATGAAAATAAAACAATTTCCTCGCCAAGTATCATATTCAACTTAACGAGGAACTTGCTTGCTTGATCCAGCAGCAAAACTGCTACTGTAACTACAATGGGTAAGTATTTTTTCACTACTTTTTGTTCTGGTCGCGTTTTGCTTCAATGCTGAGCGTTGCATGAGGAACGATTTTTAAACGTTCCTTGTCAATAAGCTTACCCGTTTCGCGGCAAATACCATACGTTTTATTTGCAATGCGAACAAGAGCGGCTTCAAGAGCAGAAATAAATTTTTGCTGACGTGCCGCAAGCTGAGCATTTTCCTCTTTTGAAAGAACCTGATAACCTTCTTCAAGAACTTTAAAAGATGGCGATGTATCGTTAATATCGTTCTCGCCCATATTTGCGTACGCTTCTTTTAAAACTATCAGGTTATGACGCGCCGTTTTTAATTTTTCTTCAATAATTGCTTTAAATTCGGCAAGTTCCTTATCGGAGTAACGTAATCTTTCCTTACCCTCTTTTATAAGTTCCTGCGCACTGTTTCTGATTTGATCTTTGAGAAGCGTCGCCCTTTCGGATATTATTTTCAGAGTTGATTTTACTATGGGTTTGCCTGAAAGGGTTTTTACGGGTGAGGGCTTCCTTGCAACAACTTTTTTTACAGGCTTTGCCGCCGTTTTTACCACAGGCTTTGCCGCCGTTTTTACTACGGACTTTGCCGCCGTTTTTACCACAGGCTTTGCCGCCACTTTAGATGCAGGCTTTTTCGCCGCTTCAGGCTTTGCGATTGACTTTGAAACTACCTTTTCGGCAGGCTTTTTCGCTACCTTTGGCTTTGTAATCAACTTTGAAACTACCTTTTTAACAGGTTTTTTCGCCACCTTCGGCTTTGCAATTGACTTTGAAACAACCTTTTTGGCGGATTTTACTGCTGCTTTAAGTGCAGGCTTTTTTACTGCGGCTTTTTTTGCAGATTTTACCGTTATTTTAGGCGCAGGCTTTTTTACTGCAACTTTCTTTGCAGGTACAGCCTTTTTTACTGCGGTCTTTTTTGTTACCGACTTCTTCGCAACAATTTTCTTTGCTGCGGGTTTACTTGTCTTTTTTGTCTTTGTTGCCATAATAACCTCCTTTTATCAATCCTGCGAATGTAGGCAAAATTTTGTTTAATTGCAAATTACAGTGTGATTTTACAACAGGCAAACGCATTAAAATTTCTTAAACTTTCACAAACAGGAGATACTCTCCACTAATGAATGTTGTTGTTTTTGAGAAATTTACACGATAGCCGACTGAAACAGTCGAACTGCCGCCGCCCATTGATATTTTATCAAGAGCAGTACCGTTACGAACATGAACGGTAATACTCACTGATTATATTCAAAAGTTCCTCCGAATATTCTTTCAGTTTCATTTGCCCCATGCCCTTTATATTTGCAAGTTCGGCGTATGTCAAAGGGCAAGTGTTGGCTATTGCGATAAGAGTAGAGTTGTGCAATATCTGAAACGCTTTCCTGTCCTGTTCCTGCGATTTATTAAGACGCCATTCTTTCAATATGCCGAACAAATCGTCGTTTTCTATATCTTTAGACGGACGCACTTTTTCTACAACAGGCTTGCTTATACTTTTGTCTGCTTCCCCCATAAGTACACTGCCCTTTGTCTTAAGATAGTATTCAACGTTGAAACATTGATTATTCTTTATAATATCCAATGTAGATACTTTTATAAGTATTTCTTCTTTAAGCGAGGCATACACTCCGTCTCTTTCTTTTTTTAATGCTTCACTGTCCAAATCAACCTTTATTCGCGGGAGTAATTCGGTTTGTAAATAATTTATTTTGTCGTAAAAATACGCCGCACCGCTAAGCATTTTCCGTTTAAAAATATCGGGTTGCCGCACAAATGAGAATACTTGTTTTGCGAAGTTCTTTCCGACATCATAAACATTTGTCTTAAATTCTCTGTTAATATCTAAAATTCCCTGATAAAGGCGGGGATACGGATGACGAAAACCAAAATATGCAAATTTTTCCAAACGCCGCAATAACTCATAACATTTCTCAAAATCAAATTGCTCTGCTGCCATATCTGCGAGATATGCTTCTTTTTGCGCATCAAGAAAATCTTCATTTATTTTTGACTTTACCTTGCTTTCGGTAAAGTAAGATATTGCTTCATCCTCAAATAAAGTTCTCGGATTTATAACCGAACGCAATACTAATCCTTCAAGTGAGCGGCAGCGGCTTAATGCAACATATACCTGCCCGTGTGTAAATGCCCGATTGACATCAAGTATAACCCTGTCAAATGTCAGTCCCTGACTTTTATGCACCGTAATTGCCCACGCCGGTTTTAATGGTATTTGCGTAAATGTACCATCTTCAACTTCCTTTATTGATTTTGTTTCTTTGTCAATTGTATAACGCATATTTTCCCACTTAACCGGCTTAACTTCTATTATTTTGCCGTCACTCTCCACTGTTACGCTATCATTCTCCGTTGCCACAACACGCCCTATTTTACCATTGTAATATTCTTTTCCCGAAGACGGATCATTTTTTGCAAACATAACTTGCGCACCTTTTTTCAGTACTAATTTTTCATCTACGGGAAATGAAGACTGCGGAAAATTGCCGGATATTTTTGCCGAATATATTTCCGTAGGATATTGCAGTTCATTCATTTTTGCGCTGTTAATTCTGTCTGCCTGATAGTGATGCGTACACAGCGTTACGTAACCTTTGCCGTCTTTGTCGGAAAAGTCGGGATAAAGTCTTGAATTTAGCGTTTGAACGGTATCTTCATCTATATCCTTATTACGAATTTTTTCAAGCAGATTGATAAATACGCTGTCGGTTTGACGATAAATATGCTTTAATTCTATTGATACGAAAGATGATTTTTTAAATTCCTCACTTGAAAAAAAGTAGGGCGAATCATAATGTGTTTTTAACAGTTCTACTTCTTCATTCGTTACTACAGGCGGAAGTTGCTGCAAGTCGCCGATAAGCAATAGCTGAACTCCGCCAAACGGTAAATCGTTTTTTCTAAAACGTTTGAGAGTATCGCTTACAAGGTCAAGCAAGTCGGCACGCACCATACTTATTTCGTCTATCACAAGCAATTCAAGCCCGCGTATAATACGCAATTTTTCGCTGCTTATCTTATATCTGTTTTCTTCGGTGCGGGTATATCCGGGCAGATACAGTCCAAGAGGCAATTGGAAAAAAGAATGCAGCGTACTGCCGCCGGCATTGATAGCCGCAACTCCCGTAGGTGCAAGCACAACCATACGCTTGGGCTGCTCCTCTCTTATCTCTTTTAGAAAAGTAGTTTTCCCTGTTCCCGCTCTGCCTGTAAGAAACAGATTCAAACGAGTATTTTTTATAACTTCTTTTGCTTGCTCTACCGGTGTCATCTACTTTTCAAATAAAGAAAACTTATTTACGTTTTTCGTATCTCAATTCCGACAATCATGCCATCTCCCAAGTCAATAACTTCCGGAAATGTTTTGCCGGTAAAATTTAATTCTTTTGCGAGTACTTCATTGCTGATGTAGTTTATATTCTGCCTGATGGATAATTCCAAACTATCGGGAACCGCCATATCAACAATAATTCTGTCGGTAACTTCAAATTCTTTTTCTTTTCTGAGTTTTTGAATCCTGTTTATAAGTTCACGCGCAAGTCCTTCCGATTTCAGTTCTTCCGACAGTTGAATATCAAGCGCGACTGTTAATGTGCCTTCGGTTGCAACCGCAAAGCCGGGAATGTCCTCTGTATAAATCTCCACATCGCTGTAAAGCAGCTCTACATCCTGACTTGCAATTTTCAGCGTTAAACGCTCGTCTTTTTCAAGTGTGCCGATTTGTTCCTGCGAAAATGCCTCAACAACGTCCGCTATTTGTTTCATCAACTTACCATAGCGCGGTCCGAGTGCTTTAAAATTTGGTTTGATTTTTTTTGCAAACAGCGATGTGTCGGTAAGAAATTCTATTCTCTTTACGTTTACTTCAGATAAAATAAGCGCACTTACAGCCTCTATCTGTGTTTTAAAATGTTTGCTCAGAACCGGAATAAGTATGCGTTCTAACGGCTGACGAACACGGTTATTCGTTTTTTTGCGCAATGATAAAGTTATTGAACAAATTTTTTGCGCAAGTTCCATCCGTTCCTCCAAATCGCTGTCAATGCAGGCTTCCTGCACTTTCGGAAAGTCGGTTAAATGAACGGAAATATGCGGCTCATGCGAAGTAACGCTGTTTAAATCCTGATACATTCTGTCGGCAAAAAACGGTGCAATCGGCGACATCAATTTGCTTATTGTAACAAGACATGTGTAAAGTGTTTGATATGCGGAAAGCTTATCCTCCATTTGGCCGCTTTTCCAAAAACGGCGGCGGCTCAAACGCACATACCAATTGCTTAAATGCTCGTCTGTGAACGACTGTATTAAACGCCCTGCACGTGTCGGTTCATATTCGTTGTATGCCGTATCAACATTTTTTATCAAAGTATTAAGTTCCGATAAAATCCATCTGTCAAGTTCGGAGCGTTTCGTATATGAAATTTCTGCCGCACTGCCGTCAAAATTATCAATATTTGCATACAAACTAAAGAAACTGTAAGTGTTGTAGAGTGTGCCGAAAAATTTGCGTTGCACTTCACCTATACCGTCAATATCAAATTTTATGTTTTCCCAAGGCTGAGCATTCGTAATAATATACCAGCGGGTAGCATCCGCACCGTATTTATCAATCGTTGCAAACGGATCTATACCGTTGCCGAGACGTTTTGACATTTTATTGCCCTTTTTGTCAAGCACAAGTCCGTTGGATACTACATTTTTGTAAGCAACGCTGTCAAAGAGCATTGATGCAATTGCGTGTAAGGTAAAAAACCATCCACGCGTCTGGTCAACACCTTCAGCGATAAAATCGGCGGGAAATTTTGCGCCGAATTCCGAAGCATTTTCAAACGGATAATGCAGTTGTGCGTATGGCATAGAGCCGCTGTCAAACCAGACATCAATCAAATCACTTTCACGAAACATTTTTTTACCGCTCGGCGAAACGAGAATAATTTCGTCAACGTACGGACGGTGCATGTCAAATTTTGCGTAGTTTTCATTTGAAAAATCACCGACTGCAAAATCCGCAAGCGGATTGTTTGCCATTACACCCGCCTTTACTGCCTTTTCTATCTCCGTTTTTAATTCTTCAAGCGAGCCGATACAGATTTGTTCCATGCGGTCTGCCGTTGTCCAAATCGGCAATGGAATACCCCAGTAGCGCGAACGTGAAAGATTCCAGTCAACAAGATTTTCAAGCCAGCCTGCAAAACGTCCTGTTCCTGTACTTTCGGGTTTCCAGTTAATCGTTCCGTTTAACGAAATCATACGCTCTTTCATCGCGGTGGTGCGGATAAACCACGAGTCAAGCGGATAATACAGTATGGGTTTGTCGGTGCGCCAGCAGTGCGGGTAAGAATGTTCGTGCTTTTCTGTCTTAAACGCTTTGTTTTGCTGTTTAAGCATTACGACTATATCTATATCAACGCTTGATGTTATTTTAGGGTCATGGTTTTCTTCATACTGCAACTTTACGAAACGCCCCGCAAAGTTGTCTTTTGCCTGCTCTGTGAACTTACCTTGCTTGTCAACAAGTGTAAGTGAGCCGATACCGTTTTTTTTCGCAACGCGAAAGTCGTCCGCACCAAAACTCGGTGCAATATGAACTATGCCTGTACCGTCTTCGGTTGTAACAAAATCACCGGCGATAACGCGGAAAGCGTCGCCGTCTTCCGGCTTTTCCCATTCTATAAGCTGTTCATAGCGCAACCCGACAAGTTCACTGCCTTTAAACGATTTGAGTACGCAATACGGAATTTTTTTGCCGTCGGGGTCATCTCCGCGTCTGCTTTCCATTTCCGCAATGTTTGCACATTCCGCTTCTGTTGCAAAATAACGCGGCAACAAATCGCGTCCGAGTACTACTGTTTGCGGCACTCCTGTATATGGATTGAAAGTTGCAACGGCAACGTAGTCAATTTTTTCACCCACACACAGTGCGGTGTTCGACGGTAATGTCCATGGAGTTGTTGTCCATGCGAGGTAGTACAGATCGCCGAAGATTGCTGTTCCTGCGCCAACGACTTCTGTTCCCAAAACTCTATATGTCTCATCATTAACAATTGCCTTGAACTGCGCAACGACTGTCTGGTCTTTTACTGTTTGGTAACAGCCGGGCAGATTAAGTTCGTGTGAAGACAGTCCTGTGCCCGCAGCGGGCGAATAAGGCTGAATTGTAAAACCTTTGTAAAGTAAATCTTTTTCGTAGAATTGCTTTAACAGGTACCAGCATGTTTCAATATATTTGTTGTCAAAAGTAATGTACGGATCGTCCAAATTGACCCAATAGCCCATCTTTTGCGTCAATTCATCCCACAAATTCTTGTACTTCATTACTTCGTCGCGGCACGCTTTGTTGTAGTCTTCAACTGATATTTTTTTGCCGATGTCTTCTTTTGTTATGCCGAGTTTTTTTTCAACACCAAGTTCCACAGGCAGTCCGTGCGTGTCCCACCCTGCTTTGCGTTCAACGTAATACCCTTTAAGAGTTTTGTATCTGCAAAAAATGTCTTTTATACTCCGCGCCATAACGTGGTGTATGCCGGGTATGCCGTTCGCCGACGGCGGTCCTTCATAAAAAACGAAATTTTCCGCACCCTCACGTGATTTCATACTTTGAGCAAAAATATTTTGCGTTTTCCAAAATTCACGTATCTGCTCGCCTAAAGCAACTAAATCTAACTTTTTATATTCCTGATATTTTTTCATGCTCCCGTTTCAAAATCGGGCGAAGTTACGAAATTCTTTATTGTGTATTACAGTGTATTGTAAAATTTACAAATTTTATGTATCTTTGCAACCCTTTGTGAAATTTAAAATAAGGTATAAATATGTCTAAAATTTGCGAAATTACAGGTAAAAAGGTGATGAGCGGCAACCGTGTATCACACTCCAATATTAAAACACGCCGTAAATTTTATCCCAACTTGCAAACCAAGAAATTTTACGTCCCCGAAGAGGATGCATGGATCACATTAAGAGTTTCGGCACACGGTATTCGTAATATCAACAAAAAAGGTATTTATGCCTGTCTTGTTGAATCTGAAAAAAACGGTTTGATCCGCTTGTAATCGGACTGTTTTGCGCATGTATTGCCATATACAGACGTAAATAGCGTATGTTATTGATATGACATTGATATAACAGTTTATAATAATATGAAATGAAACACCATATTCGTCGGCTTACTGTTGCCCTTGTGGTATTTATTGCTGTCGGCGGTAGTGTTTATTCCCAAAATCACCCACAAAATCCCCCAAAAGTAGTTCAACTTTCAGGTATTATTGTCGGAGCGACCGATACCCTCCCTGTTCCGTTTGCAACAGTTCTCATTAAAGGCAGTTCGCGCGGAGCCGTTGCCGATTTGAACGGTTTTTTCTCTCTCGTAGCTACTGCCGGACAAACACTCCTTTTTTCATCTCTCGGATATGTTCCTGCTTCATATACAATACCCGATACTGTTTCGGCAGATGCTTATTCAATCGTGCAATCTATGGCGCAAGATACTTATATGTTGCCTGCGACAGTTGTATATCCGTGGCCCTCACGAGAGAATTTTCGTGACGCGCTTATAAATCTTAAATTGCCCGAAACACAGGATGATATTCTACGACGCAATTTATCTCTCGCACAAATGCGTGAAATGGCTCGTAAGACACCTATGGACGCGGGACAGAATTATCGCGCAATGACACGTGAAATTACAGACAAGTTATATTACAGGGGACAACTTTCTCCACCGAATAACCTGCTTAATCCATTCGCATGGGCAGCATTCATCAGAGACTGGAAAAGGCAGAGAAGTACTAAAAAGGCAAAAGAATACGAAATGTACGGAGAGGATGACGACTATGTTCCGCCACCACCGCCATCTAACGCGGGCGGCAAAAATACGCAGGAGGATGAGGATTTTTAACTTTGTCATACGATTTTCAATGGCGGTCCTAATCATTACAGGTGCGGTATCAGGCACGGTACTGGCGCAAGCCGCAATTGAAGGCACCATATATGATGAAAATTACAATCCTGTTCCGCTCGTATCAATCGGAACTATCGGTACAGTAAAACAATACGGCACACAAACAGACGACAACGGATATTTTAAATTTTCACTCCCGTCGGGAAGACCGTTTATAATACGTGTTTCACATATCGGATACGAAACAAAGAGCATTAGTGTCAATCTGAAAAATGATGAGATAAAAACACTGAATATTATACTTACATCAAAGGAAAGTTTTATTGATGCCGTAACTGTTACTGCACAGGAACGCGGTTCTTTGGTGCATATAGACCCCATAGTAACACAGGCAATGCCGGGCATTATGGGAGGCGTGGAAGCGACACTTATGACACTTCCCGGTGTACGCTCCAACAATGAACTGTCCTCGCAATATTCGGTACGCGGCGGCAATATAGATGAAAATCTTGTTTATGTAAACGGCATTGAAGTATATCGCCCTTTTCTTACGCGCTCGGGAAATCAGGAAGGACTTAGTTTTATAAATCCCAATATGGTCAGTTCCGTACAATTTTCAAGCGGCGGTTTTGACGCAAAATTCGGCGATAAAATGAGTTCTGTTCTTGATATTAAATACAGGGAACCTACCGAACTTTTTGCAGGTTCAATAAGTGGAAATTTTATGGGAGGCTCGCTGCATTTGGAAGGAATCACTCGTGAGAAAAAGTTTTCTTATCTGCTCGGACTGCGCCATAAAGCAACTTCATACGTCTTAAAATCAATGGAAAAAAAAGGCAATTATAAACCGTCTTTTACCGATTTTCAGGGACTTCTAAGATGGAATATCAATAGCCGGCACACGCTTGAACTTTTTGGTAATATCGCATATAACATCTACAATTTTATTCCCACAACACGTTCCACAACGTTTGGCTCCACAGGAGATACAAAAATATTTACCGTTTATTTTGACGGCAGAGAGCAGGATAAATTTGAAACGTACATGGCTTCACTTTCATATCTGTATAAACCAAAAGGAAACTATTCGCATAAATTGATTTTAAGCTTCTTTAATACGAAAGAAAGTGAAAATTTTGATATTGACAGTTATTATCGATTGAGTGATGCATCTGTTGCCGACGGTACTGTTATAGAGGGTGAAATATTGGGAATCGGGCATAATTTGAATCACACCCGCAATGCACTTGACGGTATTTTTACTTCACTTGATTATCAGGGAGAATATTCTTCGCCGTCCATAGTTTGGCAATGGGGTATGCGTTACCAGTATCAGGATATTATTGACAGATTAAACGAATGGTCGCTTGTTGATTCTTCCGATTATTCCGTGCCGTCCGGTCCTAATTCGACAATCGGCGACACAAACAATTCATTTACTGTTTATCCGCCGATGTTACAGGATGTTTTTCGTTCCGACAATAATTACTATGCACATTTTTTTCAAACGTACGCACAGGCACGGTTTAATTTTAACAGCGGAAAAAAATATGATTTATGTGTCGGGTTACGGACTTTTTATTTTTATTCTTTTTCCAACAGTAAATTTAATGGTGAATTTTTTCTTAGTCCGAGAATAAATTTTACATACAGTCCGACATTAAAACATGAAACTGTCTTTCGTTTTGCTACGGGGATTTATGCACAACCTCCGCTATATAAAGAATACAGAAATGTTTATGGGGAAATCAGTGAGGGAGTAAAATCACAAAAATCGCTTCATATACTCGCGGGAAACGATGTTTTTGTAAGTATATGGGGACGGCAATTTAAACTCACTACCGATATTTATTATAAATATCTTTGGGATTTAAATCCCTACGAAATAGATAATATAAGTGTGCGATATATGGCATTGAACTCTTCACACGGACATACGGGAGGACTTGACTTTCGTTTCAGCGGAGAATTTGTTGAGGGGGCGGAGTCATGGTTGTCGCTGTCGTTTATGAAAGCCAGCGAAAATATCACCTATACTTTAGATAATAATGTTATGTCGTCCGGCTGGGTGCCGCGCCCGACGGACCAACTGTTTGCAATAAATGTTTTTTTTCAGGATTATATTACCCGCAAAAAGAATTTCAAAGTTTATTTAAATCTTGTCTTTGCAACAGGTTTGCCATCGGGTTCAAAAGACCGTCTTAAAGATCCGTCTCTGCTCCAGTACCGCGGACGGTTGCGCTTACCATCATATAAACGTGTTGATATTGGCATGTCATTTTTGTTGATGCGTGAGGAACGTTTTAAAAATCCCCGAAATCCGTTACATTATCTCAAAGATATTTGGCTCGGAATTGAAGCGTTGAATATTTTCCAAATGAATAATACCATATCCTACTCATGGATACAAACACTTAATGGAGGCTCGTACAGTATTCCTAACCGTTTAACGCCTTTGCAACTTAATATTAAGTTGGAGGTTAAATTTTAGGGGATAAGCTCAATTTGAATAAAAAAAACGGCCACCTCCTCTACACGAGAAGGCAGCCGCAACATACAAGCCGTTAAAATTAAAACGGCACAGAATCAAGCGACGGGTCGTACTCCGGTTCTTCCTCCAATTTAGCAGGAATAGACGGCGATACAGGCTCTCCTTTAAGCATTGCCTCTTCCTTTTTGCCGTTACCCGCACCACCGCCGATCATAGACATTTTTTGCGCTTCTACTTCCGTAAAATACTTTTTAACGCCTTTTTCGTCTTCCCATGAGCGAGTGCGCAGCAAACCCTCAATGTAAACGGCATTGCCTTTTCTAAGGTACTTTTCCGCAACTTCCGCAAGTCCGCGGTAAAATACAACCGAATGCCATTCGGTATGCTCAACTCTTTCATTGTTTTTTGTCCGCCATATTTCGCTTGTAGCGACAGCAAGACGAACTTTTTTGTTTCCATTTTCAAAGATGAAAACGTCGGGATCTTTACCAAGATTCCCCAATAGAATAACTTTGTTTACGCCATTCATAAATAATAAATTTAATAAGTTTTATATATACGTTCACTGTATCCGGACAACAGAGCCGGTATCCTTGTGAACGTTATTCATATATTAAAACGTATTGTAAGTTGAAAATACAGAAAAATGAGTGTTTTTAAGGAAAAAAAGTTGTAATTTTCTGAAAATCAGGTATGCTTATTTGTTAAAATTTATAAATCCAAATTGTATTATGAAGCGGGTTTGGCTTGAAATTTGGGGATTGCGGGTCAAGCCTGCAATGGTGTTCTTAGAACCGCAATGGTGTTCTTAAGCACGCAATGGTGTTCCTAAGCCCGGGGGGATTGCGGGTCAGGCCCGCAATGACGTTCTTAGAACCGCAATGGCTTCCTTAAGCCTGCAATGGTGTTCTTAAGCCCGGGGGGATTGCGGGTCAAGCCCGCAATGACGTCCTTAGAACCGCAATGACGACCTTTTAAAATTTTAATGTATTGTCCCCCACATAAAAATAAAAGATATGGAAATTTCCAAAAAATTATTATCTTTGCACCCTTAAAGAAAAAGAATTATAAACACAGTTGTTTAACAACACAATAATAACATTATGACAAAAGCAGAAATAGTATCAGCTATCGCCGACAAAACAGGCATTGAAAAAGTTACAGTTTGGGCTACGGTAGAAACATTTATGGATGTTGTGAAAGAGCACATGACACGTGGGGAACACATCTATTTAAGAGGTTTCGGTTCGTTTATCATTAAAAACCGTAAGCAGAAAACAGGCAGGAATATCTCCAAGAACACGTCTATCATTATTCCGGCTCACAATATTCCTGCGTTCAAACCGGCAAAACCGTTCGTCAACGACGTAAAAACCAAAGTAAAATAATAACCATGCCAAGCGGAAAAAAACGTAAAAGACACAAAATGGCAACGCACAAGCGGAAAAAACGCTTGCGTAAGAATCGCCATAAGAAGAAGTAGTCGTATTACCTCGTGAAGGAATTGGTTATCGATTCCACTCCATCGGAAGTGGTTATTGCGCTTGTTGAAAACAAGCAATTGGTTGAACTGCATAGAGAAAAAACAGGTGCCCAACATTTGGTGGGTGATATTTTTCTTGGCAGGGTCAAGAAGATTATGCCGGGACTTAATGCTGCATTCGTAGATGTAGGCGCGGATAAAGAGGGATTTATTCATTGTCTTGATTTGGGACAACAATTTAAGGCTCTCAATAAGTTTACAAATTGTGCAATCAACGGCGACAAGCAACAGCTTGACATATCTAATTACAAAATTACTGCGGAATCCTCTAAAACGGAAAAAATTACTTCTTTTTTAAAACAAAATCAGCAAATTCTTGTTCAAGTTGTCAAAGAATCAATTTCAACAAAAGGTCCCAGAATAAATTCGGAATTGTCTTTTCCCGGACGTTTTCTTGTGCTTATCCCATTCTCAAATAAAATTTCGGTATCTCAAAAAATTAAAAGCAGCGAGGAACGGCGGCGGTTACGCAATTTAATTACAAGCATCCGTCCGAAAAATTTCGGTGTTATTATCCGTACTGTCGCTCAGGGGCAAAGTGTTGCCGATTTGGACAGCGATTTGAAACACCTGTTTGCAAAATGGGAACAGATTGGTAAAAATCTTCATACCGCAGCCGCACCAATGAAGGTTTACAGCGAGGATATAAAAAGTGTCGGTATTTTGAGGGACATACTCAATGACGATTTTTCACAAGTTGTAACAAATGACGTAAAACTTTATGAGGAAATAAAAAATTACATTTCCCAAATCGCCATAGATAAAAAAGATATAGTAAAACTTCATAAAAGCAAGGAACATATTTTTGACGTTTACGGAATTACCCGCCAGATAAAACAATCGTTCGGACGTATTGTGCCTGTTGCCCGCAGCGGTGCGTATCTTGTTATAGAGCATACGGAAGCACTGCATGTAATAGACGTAAATAGCGGACACAGAGTTAATTCCGAGCAATCACAGGAGGAAAACGCACTCGGAGTAAATAAAGAAGCAGCTCTTGAAGTCGCACATCAACTCCGCCTGCGCGATATAGGCGGTATTATTATTGTTGATTTCATTGACCAGAAAACTCAGGCAAACCGCAAACAACTTTTTATGGCAATGCTTGATGCGATGAAAAACGACCCTGCAAAACATACTGTTCTTCCGCCCTCAAAGTTCGGACTGATACAAATAACTCGCCAAAGGGTACGCCCGCAAACAGAAGTTACTGTTGTTGAAACATGTCCCACCTGCGGCGGTAGCGGTGAAGTTAAACCGTCCATACTTATTATTGATGAAATTCAAAAGAATATAGAATACCTTATTAAGGACCAAAACGAAAAGCATTTTTCAATCATGCTTCATCCGTATATTTATTCTTATTTTCACCGTTATCCGTTTAAATACAAATGGAGATGGTTTTTCAAATACGGATGGATAACTCGCCTTTACGAATCGCAGAGTTTAGGATTTCTTGAGTATCGTTTCCTGAATAAAGACGGCGAGGAAATACAATTATAATTTAAAAATCCACCGTCAGTCCGTCACAGGCGGGTTGCACGTTTTTCGGAAGTTGCTTTATTACTTCCTCATAACGCCCAAAACGATGGCTTATGTGGGTAAGATATGCCATCTGCGGCTTAATATCCGCAATTATTTCCAACGCTTCGGGCAATGACAAATGCGACGGATGTTGCCATCCGCGCAAAGCGTTAATAACAAGTATGCGAACTCCGCGTATTTTTTTTATACTCTCATCAGGGATAAATTTTACGTCTGTTAAATACGCTAAGTCACTTGTCCGATAGCCAAGAATCGGAAAATCGGCTTTATGCAGTATTTTAACAGGTTGCAAAACGATGTCGCCAATCGTAAAGGATTCCATATCTGCCGTATCTTCCGCATCGTTTATGCCATTAGTACTGCCGAAACCAACCGTATGCAATTCAAACTGCGGCGCACCCGGATACGGATTTTCTTTAAACGCATAGCTAAATGCTTCTTCCCTGACGTGGCGTAATGTTTCCTCATTGCCGTAGAGTGCGACAGGCTTTTGCATAATATGCAAATACGGACGCACATCGTCAAGTCCGCCAATATGGTCATGGTGAGAATGTGTCAGTACAACTCCGTCTAACCTGTCCTTTGCATTACCTTTCAAACGTTCACGCAACATTTGGTAACGAAAATCGGGTCCTGCGTCAATGACAATTTGCGTACTGTGCGTGCAAATCAGCGCGGATGTACGCAATCGCCTGTCACGCGGGTCAGTCGAGCGGCATACTTCACAATCGCAGCCGACAACAGGTACACCCTGCGAAGTACCTGTACCAAGAAAAATCAATTTCTGCATACAGGCAAAAATACGAAAAATCCGTACCTTTGCGAAATTACAGTGCAAACGTGCTTGAAATATATGAAGAACTTGCTCGTTAAAAAGGATATAGCCTCAATTCTTAAAAGTGCCGAGAGTAGCGGTCTGAAGCGCAGTCTTAATGCTACACATTTAGTAATGCTCGGTGTCGGTGCGATTGTCGGTACAGGTATTTTTATTATTACAGGACAGGCGGCGGCAATGTACGCCGGTCCCGCTTTAAGCATATCATTTTTGATTTCAGCGTTAGCCTGTGTGCTTGCAGGGCTTTGCTATGCAGAATTTGCGGCAATGATGCCTGTTTCGGGCAGCGTCTATTCTTACTGCTATACCGCACTTGGCGAACTGCCCGCATGGTTCGTCGGTTGGGCACTTGTGATGGAATATTTGTTTGCATGCTCGTCCGTTGCTGTCGGTTGGAGTGAATATGTGACAAATTTGCTTGATGGTTGGGGTATGAGTATTCCGAGTCACCTTTCATTATCAACACTTGACCACACAGCGGATAGAGGATGGTATTTTACAGGATCGCTGATAGACTTTCCTGCTGTTTTTATTGTTGCTGTTATTACTGCATTTCTAATTGGCGGAACAAAACAGTCAACGTGGATTAACAACATAATTGTTGTTGTTAAAGTTACTGTTATTTTACTTTTTGTCGGATTCGGACTGTCTTATGTTAATGTTGATAATCTTACACCCTTTATACCTGAGAATACAGGCAAATTCGGTTCTTTCGGATGGAGCGGCATATTACGCGGAGCGGCGGTTGTTTTTTACGCTTATTTAGGTTTTGACGCTCTTTCAACGGCGGCACAGGAAGTAAAAAATCCACAAAAAGATATGCCTCGCGGTATTCTTATTTCGCTTTTAATTTGTGCTTTACTCTACGCTTCGGTAACACTTGTACTTACGGGAATTGTCCCTTACACGGAATTGAACACCGAAGCTCCGATCGCATTTGCGATTGACAGCGCAGGAAAAGGATTAGCATGGTTAAGTCCGTTTATAAAAACAGGTGCCATTGCGGGAATTACATCTGTAATCCTCGTTATGAGTTTGGGACAAAGCAGAATTTATTACGCAATTTCGCGAGACGGATTACTGCCTAAAATATTTTCAAAAGTAAACAGACGCGGCGTACCGGTTAACTCTACGCTTTTAGGAGGTATTGTAACAGGAATTATCGCCGGTATCCTGCCGCTACACGTACTGGTGGAATTAGTTTCTATCGGAACAATGCTCGCTTTTACGATAGTATGTATTTCAGTAGTAGTTTTACGCAAAACACAGCCGCTTATACCTCGTCCGTTTAGAACTCCATGGGTGCCGTTTGTACCGCTGCTGGGCGCAACTATCTGCATTATCCAAATGCTCTCACTGCCCGCCACTACGTGGACACGGCTTGCGATATGGACAGTTACGGGTTTAATAATTTATTTTACGTACGGAATAAAGCACAGTCATTTGCGCAAACGCTAATTGCTGCTTTTTATTACTTTTTTCGTCAAAACTTTTCCGCTTTTTTCCGAAATTATTTGCACTGTGTAAACTCCGTTTTGCTTCAGAAAAAAAGTGCCGGACCCTGCTATTCGCTTTTCCGTTACTTTTAAGCCCGCCATATTCCAAATCCTTACTACCGACGTTTCGGAAACATCTATCACAAATCTTCCGTTATTAGGATTAGGATAAATTTTCACATTATCTTCTTTCAATTCCTCGTTAGATACCGGCGGTAACTCAGTAAAAACAGACGTCTTATCTATTGTAAAACTGTCAATATACAGATAATATTTATTTTCGGATAAATATTTTACAGCAATGTACTTTGCGTTAAACGGTATGGTTGTATCGCTGTAAAAATTCCATTCATCACTGTTTGCCGTAACAGGTGTACCCCAAATAAATTTGCTTACATCATTGCTCATCGTAGAATAACCTGCAACAAATGTTTCAGGACTTTTATTTGACTTTTTATAGTAAAAGCCACATTTTCTGTCGTAACCGTCAATAACTAATCTGGGACTAATCAAATACTGAGTATAGTCGGTTGCCGGTCTCCACGAGGAAAATCGCCATACTTTTGACCCCTCATAATCTCTGATACCCCAACCGTTATTATGCGCCGTATTTGCATTATCGCCGGCAGGCTCAGCAGCAACAGCACTCCAACAGCCAAGCCCCGATTCTTCTTCAAAATTCTGTACGTGAGATTCCGTTGAAAGATCCGACATCGCACAAAATGAATAGGAAGCAGTACCTACATTGCTGTTATCAAGTCCATCCTTATATGCAATCGCTTTCAGTGTTGTCGGTGCTTTCAATACAAAAGGCGAAACATAAAGAGTTGAGGTCCTGTCGGGAGTACTGCCATCAGTTGTATAATAAACAGATGCACCATTTGTTGCGCAAAGAATACTCACAAGAACAGAATCGGGGTACGAATCGCCATCGGGTGAAAATACAGGTGTAGCAACTCTTGGGTCGCCACCCATAAATTTGAAAGACACTGTCTGTTTGGAAACATTTTCCGAAATATTGTCAATCGGCTTATCCATAAAGACATCGTTCGTTTTCCATGAAAACATTGCAGGGACGGTAGTACCGGAAAAAGAAGTTTTATTCTCACTGCCCGGAAACGGACATTTTTGAGTGTTAATGTCATTTTCCCGGGAAATAGTGTTAAGGTGGCCATAAGAAGACGGGTCAGATGTTGGTATTGCCGTTATCACTCCCGCACACACAGGGTATAACTGCTGCGGATGCGAGGAATTATCAACATATTTGGACAACGCATCCGAATGAAGATGATAAATAAGCAATCCATGTCCGGGGACACCTCCATTAAAACCTTTTTGCTGTACATTTTCAAGTATGTACATTTCACCGTCTTCATTGACTTCTATTTTGTATGCTAATGCACTGTCCACAGAGTTAGGCATATCGGTAACTGTTTTGCCTGATGATAATTCTACAAAGTTGACCCATCCAAACAGAAATTTTTGAAAAATATTTATATGGGCAGGTCTTGCACCCTCTGCGTTCCAACTGCCGGCTGCCATCAAATCCCATTCACCGGTACCTTGATAGTTTCCTCCGCTTTCATTGTAATCAATATCGTAGTAGTCGGGTGCTCCGAATACATGACAAAGTTCGTGACAGGGAGCACCGATATGCGTGATGTCCGTACCCGAACTGCCTCTTAATTCAGGTGAACAGGAATAGATCTGAACAGCAACACCGTCTAATGTAACAGGCCACGGCAATGCGGATTTATGTGACCATATTTGCTGACCGTTATTTATGGATTCGTCACCGTATCCCGCAAAAATTATATGAAACGATTCCAATTTATTTTCATCATTTGCAAAATCGGCATAATTAATATCTGCATCCGCAAGTTCCAAAGCCTCCCTGGCAAAATCGGCATAATTACTCTCGTTTACATACTCCGCCGTATTTCCGCTTGTAGTGTAAGGTCCGGCAAAAGTAGTAACATAATCCATTTTTCCGTAAGAGTTTTCTCTGTAAAAATCGCGAATACTGCCGTATGCACCATTAGCCGAATAACCGATTTGATTAAATAAATTCTCAAATTCCGCTTTTGTTTTTATCATTGCTTTATCTTGAAAATTTATTAAAATGCAGAGTGCTTTTTTTTCACCTGTAACTGCTTTTGATTTTTTAGATTTTTCAATATTATCAACAGTTTTCCAAATGGATTTCAAAGCGTCCTTCTGTGCGGTACTGTAACGAATATTTTTGACAATATTGCTTTCCGGTTTTTGGTTTCTATATATGATTTGCGACGGTACCATATTGCCGGCGTCATCTGTGGTTGCAAACACAACAGACTTTTCGGAATTATACATTAGTGTATAGCCGTCGAGTGTCTCCATCCAGTGAACTTTTTCGTCACCTTTAGACAATACGGTTATTTTCGTACCGTCCGGCTGTATTTTTTCAATGGGTCGCGGATTTGCCGGCACACCAAAAAGCGGGCTGCCGATTAAAAAGCAGCCTGCAATAAAAAAAACGTATAGTCTCATCATTTCACAATAATCTTTTTCGTAACAATATTTTTACCGTCTTTGGCAGTAACTCTTACCATATAAACACCACTTTGTTTCAATGAGAAATTCGCATTTCCGGAAACTGATTTCGTGATAATTTTTTTGCCGACTGTATTGAAAATATCCACTGTTGATGTTTTGGAAACAGCAACAGTAAATTCACCTGTGCTGGGATTCGGATAGATGAAAACATTATCGTTAAACGCCCGTGCATGTTCATTACTGTTTGATATAGATGCAGAGGCAAAATTAGGACGAACATGAACATACCCTAATCCTATCCCGCTTACTCTTTCCAATTGCGGCGATTCGCCATTCCTCGCATAAAAATATCCATACGCGTCCATATCGGAAACAAGATAAAAACTGCTTACGGATAAATCTTTGATTTCAAAAAAGTATTTACCCGGTTGCAAAATCGTATCAGGAACGTCGTAGGCATGAGAAACCCCGCTGATATTATGCTGCTGTATGGAAAAATAAGCCTCGCCGATAGAATCGTTCGTAACGGGATAAACAGCCAAACCAAAATTAACATCGTAATTAGATTCGAGGAATGCTACACTGATAGATGTGAGCGTGTCCGGTGCGGAAAGTTCGTAAACAAGTCCTACCTTTACCGCGCTCGTCGTGCCAAATCCCCATGAAAGATTATTAGCATTATCAAATGCAAAAACCGAATCGGAAATAATCTTTGTAACTGAAACGGTATTGTCGGAAATAGCACCGTCATCCTCAATATCAGCCGTAATTGATATGTTTACTTCACCAACAGGAAGTTCGGCAAGATTAACTGTAAGCAATACAACGGTATCTTTATATGGTTCTACATAAAAGTCGGTTTGTCCTATAGACACTGAATTTACAGATGCGGTAAGACTGCCGCTTTCAGTGTTTAATCCTCTATTGGCAACTGTCACCGGAATAATTTTATTTTCCGTAAACTGCGCCTTAGGAATAATGCGGGGAAGACTTTCGGTAAGATAAATATTTTTCGTTTTTACATCGTGTGCTTTAACTTCGGAAATAGATGTATGCCAAATTGCCAAATCGCCCAAAACAGTGGGAACCACTGCTACCACATAGTCACCTGCCTCAGTAATATTCAAAATTATATCATCATCTATTACTGTGCCGTACGTTGCCATATTTTCGTATGATTTCACAGGTGTCCATCTTAAAGGATCTTCTCCTGCTTTACCATAAGCGATATAAAAATTGTCAATAAACAACATTCCCAAAATCTCCCATCCCGCAGAATAACCATAATCGAAACGATATGTTCCCGGCTCAAGTGTAATACATCTGGAAAGTAATGGAATACGTACTGTTTCGGGCCACAGGCAGCCCAAATCCGCATTAGGCAACCACCCGTCCATCTGATTGGAACTCCATTCTTTACGGTCTTCGGGATTCATAAAATCACTTACAAACGGAAGATCCGCCGCAGTTAAAGGCTCATAGTGAATAACTGTCGTGGTGAAGGTATCGTTTTCATTATTTTTGTCATCGTCTGTTTCTCCTATAATCCTGACAGTATATTCGCCAAGTTCCGAAAAATCGTATTTCCCGTCAAATGCAACTGTTACTTCATCATTGATACCAATTGGACTTAAGTACCACTCGGAATACGGTATAACCTCCTTAACAACATCGCCGCCGTTTATCTGGTACTTTAATGTTATATTTGAAATCGGCTCTGTGCCGATATTTTTTAATCTCACACGAATTGAAGTACTGTCAACCATATCACAGGCAGAAGCCGGATACATAACTTTTACAACTTCCAAATCAGGAATACCAATAAAGATGCCGGTATCTACAATAATATTATCTATATTCATGCCTGTACCACCAACTGTTTCTCCTTCTTCTCCATACTGGCTGGGGTCAGGATCAAAAGCCGGCTGAGAACAATACTGAAAAGCGACATAATGAGTACCCGATTCACTCACAGTGAAATTAATCGGGCGAAAATCCCACAAATGCCCCCGTAAAAGCGGATAATAGGCAACAGTATCCATTTCTAACGGATCCGGCGTTGTTCCGCACAGGATACGGAGAGATTCGTCACCAAATACTCTAAATTGAAATCGAATATTGTAGTTACCTGCATTCGCGAAGTTCAGCGGATCACTCACAAAATAATTGTTTGCCGCCGCATTATGCTGTAAAGAATATACCTGTACACTACCTATATTACCGTCAACACCGGTATTGTCGCGGTCGTATATCCACCTGCTGACATTCCCGTCTGAGTTTACTTCCGTCCAGTATAAATACTCGGCGGGGTTATTGAACTGACTGATAAACGGCAGTTTTATTGTTGACGTATGCTTGGTTGATGCGGTAATTAAGTCATTTCTTGAATCCAAATCGTTTTCATACGTTACCCATGCTTTCACATTGTAAATACCTCCTGCGGAAAAATCGGCTTTGGTGTTAAATGTGTATTCCTTTTCCTCTCCGACTTGAATTAACTGATTGTAAGTCTCCGTAACGATATTGCCGTCGTTGAGCTGATATGATAAATCAACTGACGAGAAATCTGCCGCACCGCGATTAGTGACCTTAACGGTGATTGATTCGTTACCCGTAAGATCCGGCGAGGGTTCAGGCACAGTTAAACCTACAAGTGCCGCGTCGTGTTCGGGACTGTAGCTAACATGATCAAAATCCATGGTGAAAATGTATTCATATCCATTTTTAAAGTAAAAATTATCCGCCACTGCATAATTCCATGTTCCTGCCCAAGATTCTAATACAGCTCTGTTCTCACTTGTGAGAATATTAAGAATGACAAAATTATAAGGTCCCTGCGGAACGGTTATGCTGCCTGAACCATCTAAAACTACGCTCGTAAGGGACAGATCCTCCTCTGAAGTAGCATCCTCAGGTATATGGTATTCACATGTCTGGAAAAATTGGTCATAGTACCATACATTTTGCCAGTTAAACTCACAATCCGGATCAAGAAACATTTGAAATCCGCTGCTATCGGCATAAGGATCGCCCACAACGGTAAGTGTGACAGTTGCGGCGTCAGGCGTTGCAGACTTTCTCACGCTTAATTTCGGCACCGTAACGTTTTTATTTGCTTTAATAGATTCGGACCTTTCCACGTAAGCCTGATGTGCGGATTTTAAATCCGATATTGATTTTGACTGTTTTGCCGCACTAAAAAAAGGTTCCTTTTTAAGAGAGCGTGCTTTCTGTTCAAGTTGACTGTTGGCAGCACCTGCCTTTACACGGGTCGTGTGGTCGTTTTTAATAGTTTTGAATGACGGCATCCTCTGTGCGTTTACTGCTAAACCCAGAGCCATGAACGATACGAGAATAATAATTGACTTCTTCATACGAATATATATTTTTTTTGGTTAAAGTGGCATGGAATTGCCTATTATTCATCACCCTCTCCGCATTGTTTGCAGAATGCACAACTGTTAGATTTGATGTACAAAAGAATAAAAAAAGACGCATTATCTCTTGGTATATGAGTAATTGGGGGTGCAAATATACGATTAAATCTTAGTAAAAGCAAGTTTATTTTATTGCCAAGCAGGGTCAACGCATTTAAATGAGATAATTCGCTGATAATGAATGGATTATAGGCGTAAATTTTTATAAATTTTCATCAAAAATAATCTTCATAAATGCCTTATAATCAATTGTTTAAA